>JAGRBZ010000279.1 GCA_020433805.1 Anaerolineae bacterium | reverse complement strand
GTCAGCTTGATGCTTTCAGTGCCGGAGTCTGCGTGTTGCGAGTCAGCGTCGTGTGCGTGGCCGTTAGCGTGCGTGCCGTTGCCATTGCCGTTAATCTCCCAATCGCGCAATCGGTCGATGGCCTCACCTTCGCCCATCAGGTGCGAAACATACATATAGGCCTCGGAGATGGTCATTTGGGTGAAGGTCGTAATCGTCAGGCCGCCCAGCGTTACGGCCCTGGCTTCAGACCGCAGCCGTTCACCCCCGCAGGTTGTGCAGGGCTGCTGGCTGAGGTACTGGCTGTAGTGGTCGCGCATATTCGACGATTTGGTATCTTTGTAGCGGCGGGTGGTGGCCTTAATCACGCCCTCGTAGGGCCACGAGCCGGTGAAGTTGTCGCTTTTGTATTCAAACTTGAGGTAGGGGTTACCGTGCAGAATCAGCTCGCGCACCCGCTCCGGCAGCTCCGACCAGGGTGTGTCGAGGCTGATCTCGAAGCGTCGGGCAATCTGGCGGGCGATTTGCGAGGCCCAACTGCTTTTCTTGCCGATGGTGCCCCACGGAATGACCGCGCCGTCGTTGATCGATTTGGTCGGAATGATAAACAGGTCGGGATCAAAGTCGAACCGCTCGCCGAGGCCGTTACAGTCGGGGCACGCGCCCAGCGGCGAGTTGAAGCTGAACATCTGGGGCGTCATCTCCGGAAAGCTTAAGCCACAGTGGGCACAGGCGTTGTTCTCCGAGAGAATCTGCTCTTCGCCGTCGATAACGTCGATGATGAGCGTACCTTCGCCCCAGCGCAAAGCCGTTTCGACCGAGTCGCCCAGCCGCGAGAAAAAGTCTTCGTCTTCGTCAGTCGGGATGACCAGCCGGTCAACGACCAGTTCGATGTCGTGCTTTTTGTTCTTGGCCAGCTTCAACCGCTGGTCGAGATCGGTGGTTACGCCGTCGATGCGGGCGCGGGAGAAGCCATCGGCCCTGGCCTGGGCAAAGGTATCCTCAAAGGTACCCTTGCGGCCCCTGGCCACGGGTGCCAGCAGTTGAAAGCGCGTGCCCGGTTCTAAAGCCGCTACCTGCTCGACAATTTGTTGGCTGCTCTGCTGCTTGACTTCACGTCCGCAGTTGTAGCAGTGCGGGATGCCAACGCGAGCAAAAAGCACGCGCATATAATCGTACACTTCGGTGACGGTGCCGACCGTACTGCGCGGGTTCTTGCTGACCACTTTCTGCTCGATGGCGATGGCCGGACTAAGGCCGGCGATGTAATCGACCTTGGGTTTTTCCATCTGCCCCAAAAATTGGCGGGCATACGAGGACAGGCTTTCGACATAGCGGCGCTGGCCCTCGGCGTAGAGGGTATCGAACGCCAGCGATGATTTGCCGCTGCCGCTGACGCCGGTAAAGACAACCATTTTGTTGCGCGGGATATGCACATCGATCCCTTTCAGGTTGTGCTCTCGAGCACCGCGCACCGTGATTTCGTTGATTTCAGTCATAAGTGAATTGATTACTCCAAGAGTTAGGGAGTTTATAGAGTTAGGGAGTTTGTAGAGTTTAATGAGTCCATAGAGTTTGATGAGTTTGTAGAGTTTAGGGAGTAGGCCAGATAATGGCCAAACTTCTCCTGAAACTGCGCGCAGTCGCAAGTGTCCGTGTAAATCTGTGGACAACTCTGTAAACGCTGACTTCTTAAACAGCTTCTAACTCTATAAACTCTATAAACTCCACAAACGCTACGTGCCGATTTTGCGATAGTTCGGGTAAAAAGTGTTGAATTGGTCTTGGCTCATCGAGCCGGTCTCGTACAGTAATTCCAGGTGGGCTTTGGTTTCGTCACAAGAAGCCAGGGCGTAGGTCAAAAACTTGATGTATTCTTTGGGATAATACCGTCGGCCATAGCCTTCTACGAAATTGGCGATAATCGATTTGCTTGAGCGGCGAAGACCTGACAGGTTTTCGATAATTTCATTCTATTGACGACAAATTTTCGTGCAAAAACCCGCTTTATCGTAAAATTTTGGACGAAACCTGTCAGGTCTGGTTATATTGAGAACTACTGTTATGCAGTTCAACAGCCATTTGCTTCGCCAACCGGTACAAAGCCGAGTTCTCGTATGACATAGTCTAGTGCTACTAATCTCATGCTATTCTGGAAAAAAACCTTAAGAATAGCATAACCGACTACGCGCTTTGTTGCAACCTCGCCACCGAGTTACACTGCAACTTGACATATCAGAACAAAAATTCTACCGAAATGATATTGTAGCACACTGTACCATAAACGCAAACCAAAATTAAGACGTCTTTGGCCCGTTTCTTCTTACATTGGCGGGAGACATCTATAGGAGTTACGCACTTGACATCCATATATGTCATTTCGTAGTCAAAGGCGGAGAAATCCCTCTAGTATCGGCTTGCCAACAGTTTTCTCAGGGATTTCTCGTCGTTCCTCCTCGAAATGACATGCCAACTGCGTAAGTCATAATCTAAATAAATAAGGAGACATAGGGGTAAAATGTGACAATAAATCAAAGTGGGACTATCTTCTGAACCACCACAAGAGTCCGCCACCAAATATCACCAAGAAAAGACCGGCCGCAAAGCCGAGCCACTCTGGCCGACTGGTGTGTTGAAAGGTAGTCACAGGATGATCAGCCAGCGCTTGGGCGAGGGCCTGCTCATCCATCTGAGCGCGGCGGCGGCTGTAGGTGGCGAAGTGGGTGAGACTGACTCGTTCCTTATCGGCCCGCAGTTCAACCCAATAAGTGCAACTGTCGAAACAATCTTCCTGCAATTCAACCCCGGATACATTGGCGATGTCTCGCTGCCCGGCGGGAATGACGCCCAGAAACTGACGTTGCAGTAGGCAGTTGGCCGCAGTCGGGGTGACGCGTACGCAAGATAGATGGGTCGATTGACCGGTTAACCAAATAATCAACAGGCCCAGCAGTACGCATAGGCCCGTTGCAATGAAGCCAACTATTTCAATCCAATGTAACTTTCGCAAGCGTCATAGTACCTCCAATCTCCAATCTCTACACGTTTGCCCTATCAGATGCGAAATAATTGTAAACAAAAAAGCCAGGAGGCAAAACAAACGTTTACCTCCTGGCAGAAGACCGGTAAAACCAGAGTTCGACTTAAAGCGAGAAATCTTTTATAAAAACGACTTTCGCCAGCGTCATTGGTGACGGAAGTCGTTTTATAAAAGATTTCTCGTCCGCCGCGCCCTATGAGTAGTTAAACATTAACGCAAGCTTGTTGCACGTTGTTGGCGACAATTAGCCTTTACCTCTATTTGGGTATTTTCCGAAAATCGGTTGTGACGGGTGTCGAAACTGAGTTTGGACACCCAGTTTCGTTACCAAGCTCAATTTCGTAACGAGAACTTACGCAAACAAGTACGTTTGCAAATTTCTCTACGGCTAGAGGTTTGAGTTGATCGTGTCCTTTCAAGACCCCTAGCTGGTGTATCAACTGACACCTCCACTCTCTCAATCTGATTTCGTGAGCGGGGTAGTTAACACTCATCGCGAGCTTTTGATTACAGAGTTTCAACTGCCGTTCAAGGCGAGCGATATTGAGGTGAATGACACCACTAGTTTTATGCATAGCTAACTTCTTCTAAATCGATACTGGGTGAGGAAGATAACATCTTGGTCACCAGGGGGATGAACTGCTCTTCGTAAATCAGGCTTTTGGGCACGCAGGCTGTTGCGCCGGCTGCCAGAGTCTGTTCACGATAGTTATCGAGCGGGTAAGTAGTCAATACGAGAAGGGGCATGTCAGGGGCAGCCTCTTTGAGGCGGGCAATAACCTCCAAACTGTGCATCTTGGGAAAACCGGCATCAATGATAATCATGGCCGGCGGATCACTTTGAGTGAGAGCAATACCAACCGTTACGTTTCCGGTGACAATGGTGTGAACCGTTGGTAATATCGCTTCCAACCACCCGCACAACGTCAGGCGTAACGCACCGTGCTGCCCAATAACCAAAATTCTGTATCTAATCATTTCTCCTCCAGCCAACAGCTTAAGTTCATTCCCCTAGTGCATTATGACACAAGCTGGGGCATCTTGTCTGTAAGGGAATCTTGAAACGTGTAATAAAGAATTCTCAATCTCTAAGGGAGCGAATTATTTACCCGATAGGAGGTAGAAGGCATGACACTGATAATAAAGGGGGCATTCGATAGTTTGATAGGTGGATAAACACCCACCAAACAGCTAACCAGATCACTTTTAGACCAGGGTTAATCCAGCGAGGTTATTCCTTCCTGAATTGCGAACTTGACCAGGCTTGGTATATTCTTTAAACCCAGCTTGTTCATAATGCGGCTGCGATAGGTATCAACCGTATTCGGAGAAATCGACAGAAATGAGGCAATGTCGGCGCTGGTATTACCATCAACGACCAGCTTCAAGATCTCTTTTTCTCGCGCGCTGAGTCGAGCTAAAGGAGTCTCTTCCTGCGGCAGATCAAAGTTGAGAAAGGTATTAACCATCTGGTCTGAAATTTTCTGACTAAGATAGCGCTGACCGGCCCAAACGGTCTTGACCGCGGTGATCAATTCAGACGCGACTGATGATTTCAAGATATAACCACGCGCACCGGCCTGCAGGGCACGACTCATATAGTTCTGGCTAATGTGCATCGATAAGATGATGATCCGGGCCGCCGGGTCACTCTCGCGAATCTGCCGCACCGCTTCGATGCCATTGAGTTCAGGCATCGCGATATCCATGATAACCATGTCCGGCTTATCTTCTACAAATCGACGCACGGCCTCGCGACCATTGTCAGCCTCCCCAATAACTTCGAAGTCGGGCTGCGATTCTAACAAGAGCCGCATCCCAGATCGAACAAGATTGTGATCGTCCGCTAATAAGAGTTTAATCCTTTTCATCGGGGCACCTTCACCATAATTTCCGTTCCTTGGCCGGGCTGAGAATTGATCCGGCACTGACCGCCCACGGACTCAGCCCGCTCCATCATTGTAAGCAAACCCCAGGTGGACCGTCCCAGCGATGTGTCCTTCACATCCGGATCAAAGCCCTGACCATTATCGGTAATGACCAGTTGTACAGCGGTTGGTTCCTCGGCCAGGGTAATGGTTACCTGGCTGGCATGGCTGTGTTTAACGACGTTGGTAAGCGCCTCTTGCGCAATCCGGAACAGGGTATGCTCAACCGGTCCGGTTAATCGAGGGCTAGGCTCCTGTCCTTCTATTTTGACCCTTAAGTTTATCTGGCCGGCCATCTCGGTAGCAAACCATCGGATAGACGCCACCAAACCGTAATCATCCAAGACAGGCGGCCGTAAGGTGGCTAAGACATCCTGGGTTGTTTCAATCGTTTTCTCTACCAGGGCCAGGGATTGCTCAATGGTTGTTATAGCTGGGCTAAACTCTGGCATATCGCGGGATAGATAGGAGCGTGCGGCGCTTAAATGTAAATTGAGCGCCGTCAAATTTTGACCAATCCGGTCGTGTAATTCACGCGCCAGATTTTTCCGCATAGTCTCCTCGGCTTCAGCCAGTTGGCCGGTCAGGGCGCGGAGTCGCTCTCGCTTAGTACTGACCCTCTCTAACAGACTCGCCATTTCTGCTTCTTTTTGCTTTCGTTCAGTAATATCACGCAGCACCGATAAATGGAGACCCGGCACAATATTGGCCACAGCGCTAAACTCGGCTATTACCTCTGTTTCGTCCTTACGATAAAGCGAATATTCGCCGGTCAAATGGCCGGCATCAATAAACTCCTGCCATAACTGCCGGCCCGTTTGACGGTCGAGTGCCGGAGTCAAATCCCAAATGTTGAAACGCAGTAACTCTTCACGGCTGTAGCCCAACAGCGTGCAGGCAGCCGGGTTAACATCGACATAGTGAGCCTCATCATCGGCGATTAGTATGGCATCTAACGAATGGTTGAACAATGCCTGTAAGCGGCCTTGGTAATCTTGTAGCTCTTGTCTGATTTGTTTGGTCGCGGTAATGTCGCTGATTGTCACACGATACTGCCGTTCCTCATCGTCTTGGGTCTGAGACACATTGCTCTCCACAACCCGGCCTTCTAGGAGCGCGTCAAAACGAGACCCATCCGGCCTAACCAATCTCACTTCACTTTGCGCCGATGTTCGGAGGCCTGCCATCTTTTGAAAGAAAAAATGATAGACATCCTGATCGTCAGGGGCAACAAAACGAGACAACCGTTGCCTAATGATTTTAGACCGGCTGCGGGCCAATAGGTCCAGACTGGTCAGATTTACCTCCTGAATTTTGCCGTTGTCATCCAGCGTCACATAGCCGACCGGGGCCGAGTCATAGAGATCAACATACCGGGCGTGGATCAACTCGCGCTCAAACTGCATCTGCAGCAACTCTTCGTTTTGAAGGCGTAACTCTATTTGATGCACCCGCAGTTCATACACCAAACGTTCTAAATTCTGGGGGGAGTATTCGCTCAAATCCAGAGTATCTTTGGCAATGGTAGCCTCGGCCTGCCGACGCAAACGTAAAAAAGGGTCTTGTCGATCTACTTCTCCAGACATCAGCCTATTTCCTGTCTGTAACTCCTTCGATAGCAGTAAAATTAAGTTTGGCTGCCCTACCACAAGTGTAATTTGGCGGCCGTTGAGGCGCAATGACAAGTTGCGTGCGACGTCAAGTGGTGCCTCTAGGCTCTCTCAAGGGTATCAAGGAAGGTGAGGGTGAATAGAAACAAAACTGACGGTGAGGGGGATCAATTAACCTCATTCGATCTACTGAGCCAATTTTGATCATACTCCAAAACTACTGCGCCGACACCGGCCATGAGGAGAGATAACCGGCCGCCATTTGGCGAGTTTTTCACCTGGTCACTTGACCAGGTAGGTGCAGGCAGACCATCGTCACCTGCAAAATCCTATGCAGTTTGTCCAGTCGGTATTGGCCGGCACCTCAAGCCAGCGTTAAATAGGGGGTTTGCAGCGCCAAACGGCTCATTAACCCCTCCGATTGGACAGGTAAAATACTCGTCAGGCGGCGGGAGATTTTGGGTTAATTCTGTGCTATGGTATAAACTAAAAGCCAATAATTCCCATACCAAAACCAATCTATCCTATCACCTGTTAACCATACATCGCACTGTTTTTATTAAAATCATTCCATGCCCCGTTGATGAGGAGTGGACATGCGTTCAGTGCCACTGGACATTCAAATACAAAATGCACTTCAATTGGCAAACGCGCTAAAAGTGCGCCTTAGCCAAACGGCCGCTACAAAGGAAACAGACGGATCGTCAGCCCTTGAGCAGGAGGCAATTGATGATGAGATCGCACAGTTAGTGCGCACCCTTGAAACGGTTAGAGCAGCCGGTAAAGAAATACAGAGCCAGAACCAGGCCTTAGCCGCCGAGTGCCGGTATTATCAAGGACTGTTCGATCTTGCCACAGATGGCTGCCTCATTACCGATGCCAAGGGTATCATTCAACGGGCCAACCACGCCGCAGTAACGCTCCTGAACCACACGAAGGAGACGTTGGAAGGTACACCTTTCGTTCAGTTTTTGGTTGACAATGAACAGGCAGTTTTTCAAACCTATCTAGCCCGACTGCAAGACAGGCGATTAACCAGAATTAAGAATTGGGAAGTGCAGGTTCAGCCTATCGATCAGCAAGACTTTCCGGCTATGCTTACCGGGGTAGCGGTTCTCGACGAGGAGGATCGGCTGACGGGGCTATTGTGGCAACTGCGCGATATCAGCGAACGGAAGCAAATAGAACACGATTTGCAAGAAAGTCGGCGACGCTTGCAAGCCCTGTTTGACCATACACAGGATGCTATCTTGCTGGCCAATGACCAAGCCGAGTACGTTGATGTCAACCCGGCTGCCTGTACCCTTTTAGGATATCGCCGTGAAGAGCTTTTGTGTCTTAAACTATGGGATCTAACACCCGCTACCAACCTAGAAACCGGGCAAAAGTTATGGAAAGAGTTTAACCGTTGCGGTAGCCTGGCCGGTGAATATGAAATGCAACGTAAGGACAAAACGAAAATTATAGCTGACTTTCGGGCTGTCGCCAACATCATTCCCGGTCTGCATCTCTCCGTATTACGTGACATCACCAAACGAAAGCAAGCCGAGAAGGAAATTCTCGATCAGCGCGACCGCGCCAAAGCTTTAGCCAACGTTTCAGACATATTCGCGCAGTCAGGACTGGATGCAAAAGATGTATGGCATCAAATTGTTCGGCATGCAGCCAAGCAGATTGGCGATGTCTGCGTGATGACTCTCCTTTCCGATGATGGTCAGTGGCTTACGCCATGCGCCTATTACCACGCCGACCCCGAAGTTTTAGACTTTGTTCATAGTCTACTGGCTTCCGACCCTAGCCGCGTGGCTTCCTCTCTACCCGGCCAGGTTGTACGAACGGGCAAAGCGTTGTGTATCTCCGAAATACCGCAAGAGCAGATTATGACCAGGATAGAGTCAAAAAATCGACCCTTTATCAAAAAAGTGGGCATTCATAGCCTTTTAATCGTCCCACTGCGCGCCCAAGATAGAATCATCGGCACCTTGGGGCTATCACGCGACACCCCTGGCTCGCCCTACACCGCCGATCAACAGCTCTTCTTGCAGCAGATAGCCGACCGGGCCGCACTATTCATTGAAAATGCGCGTTTGTTTGAAGAAGTGAAACAGCAAAGCACCCACTTGCGGGCCTTAACCCGCCGGCTGGCTGAAGTTCAGGAAGTAGAACGGGCCGCGCTAGCTCGAGAACTGCATGACCAGATTGGACAGAATCTCACCGGCCTTGACCTCAATTTAACGATTATTCAGGGGCAGCTTGCCACGGTTTCGGACCCGGCCCGCCCATTTATTCAGCCTCGCCTGGATGATTCGCTGACTCTTGTGGAGGAGATGGGCGAACGGATACGCAATTTAATGAGCGAGTTGATGCCGCCCGTACTTGATGATTACGGTTTGGTAGCGGCTCTGCAATGGTACGGACGTAAGGTCGCCTCACGGATGGGATTTACCATTACCGTTCGTGGTAAGGAACCGGCAACCCGCCTGGCAGCATCCACCGAGCAAGCGCTGTTCCGCATTACCCAAGAAGCATTAACCAACGTTGCTCGCCACGCCCGGGCCAAAGCCGTAACGATAACGGTCGAAGCAGACGACAGCAAGGTATGTCTGGTTATTGCCGATAACGGTCACGGTTTTATCGCGTCCGATATCGGCCAGAAGACGGCCCGACCACGATGGGGGATCATGATGATGGCCGAACGCGCCAAAGCCATCGGCGGCCGATGCCGTATCGAGTCTACTCCAGGACAGGGAACGCGCGTTGTTGTGCAAGTACCTCTTGTAACGGTCTCTTAAAAAAGGAGAGAACTATGCCCCAAATTGCTATTGCTTGTCAAGGTGGAGCGCTGCATGCCGCTTTCACCGCCGGAGCACTCAAAAAAATCCTTGAAAGACAGCCCGACGGGCAGTATGACATTATAGGGCTAAGCGGCACGTCGGCGGGGGCGCTGTGTGCTGTGTCCGTTTGGTACGGGTTACTAACGGGCGGCCCGGCTGAGGCGATCAAAACCTTGGACGGTGTCTGGACTGATTTTGCCGCTGTCACCCCAACCGAGAGGGCATTTAACGCCTGGCTGGTCAGCTCGCTGCGGATGCAGGGCTACTGGATGTCGGCCGATGTCCGATTTAGCCCATACGCTCCCTTTTTCCCGGTGATGCTAGCCCAACTGCGGCTGGCCGGAGCACGGGAAGAATTTGTCGATTATACAGCGTTACTGGAGAAGCATATTGATTTCGAAGCGGTATCTCAGCCGGGAAGCCAACCAAGGCTGCTCATCGGTGCGGTCAACGTTTTATCCGGTGAATTCAAGGCGTTCGATTCGGCGGTTCCTTTGCCATCCAAACCGGAGTGGAGCGAGATCTCAGCCGACGCCGTGCGGGCATCCGGTGCTATTCCGGCCTTAGGCAGCCGGGCTGTCGCCATCGATGGAGAGATATACTGGGATGGCGTCTATTCTCAAAACCCACCCATTCGCAATTTCCTGGCCGATCCCGAAACCGCCGCCGCTAAACCGGACGAGATTTGGATTATCCAGCTTAATCCTACCACCCGGTTAAGCGAACCCAAGACCGTGGCCGATATTCAAGACCGCGACAATGAGTTGGCGGCCAATTTGTCGATGGAGCAGGAAAAGAAGTTCATTGCGGATGTCAACGATTGGGTAGAAAAAGGGTATTTACCCCCTGATAAATACAAAACAGTCACCGTCCGCACCTTAAAAATGAGTCCTGAAGTAAGCGAACCATTGGATTACGCTTCCAAGCTGGATCGCAGTCAGGGCTTTATTGCCGAGCTAATGGCGCATGGCGGGCAGCAGGCAGAACTCTTTTTGAAAGATAGAGGTTAGAGATCGGATAGAGCTTATTTCTCTCTGTTCAGCCACCAAATCGCAGTATTCAAAAGGCTGGCAAAGCTGACCCACAGAAAATAAGGGATCAGCAGCAGCGCTGCGACCTGTCGTACCCGCTTAAAGGAAATGATGGTTGCTAGCAAGGTGCCCCATAGAGCAGCAATATCAAACAGCGCCAGATCAGGGCGACGCAGCCCAAAGAAGATAAAAGACCAGAGCGTATTGAAGCCAAGTTGGATGCCGTACCAACGCAGCGCACCATGCACCTCGGTTTCTTGTTCATCGCGTCGAGTCCAAACTAGCCACGAAGCCAACCCCATCATCAGATAAAGTGTTGTCCAGACCGGACCAAAAATGGCGCTGGGCGGATTCCAGGTTGGCTTTTTTAGACGTTTGTACCAGGAGGTCAACGATTGGCTCGTTGCCACGGCCCCGGCAGCGCCCGCAGCTAAGGGGAGACCCAGGGCTATGGGTAAAGCCAGCGTATTGCGGCGCGTAATGGCTTTGCGCTCTTGCAGTACGGTGTCCAAACTTTTGCCTTGGGCCAGTGCCTCGGCGCGTATGGCAATTTCGCGGCTCATATTACCGAAGATAGGGCCGTGGAAAGGGATGAGGACATATCAGTATAATGTTCCCAACAGCCCCTGCGTCGACTATATTTCCCTTTGAGTCACCTTTCCAATCTTATTAGTAACCGGATGGCTTTCAATTGGCCGCTACCACCGGCCCGGCAGCTTCATTT
>JAGRBZ010000278.1:10338-11209 GCA_020433805.1 Anaerolineae bacterium | reverse complement strand
CTCTTCGTCCCGAACGAAGCGCGCTACCGGGCTGCGCTACATCCCGAAAGGTTTTTGTTAATGCACAGCAAAGGAGGAGTATAGCACTAGTTACGTGTGCTGTCAAGCATTATGCTTGCCCATAAATCGATTTCATCTCGTCATACACACGACTAACGCCGGCTCTAATCCGTTTTTCGATGAGCGATTTTTCGCCCGGTCGATAAGCGAAAAAGTCGATCATCTGGCTGATAACAACGGCGGCTTCCGCTTTAGTGCGACCGGACTTGTATTGGCTACGCACCTTTGAACGCAAAGCGCGAATGTACTCAGAAACCGGTTCGCTGTCGTCAACTTCACACAAAGGACCATGACCGGGCACAATAGCCGCAAACTCCTGACGGCGAAGCCATCGCAGCTGCGCCAACCACTCTTCACTGTTACACTGCCCCAAAGCCGGATGTTCGTTAACAACTAATAAATCTCCGGTAAAAAGAATGCGCTCTTCTGGTAAAAACACACCACTTGTGGCCGGTGTGTGACCACCAAAATGAACAAAGTGTACCTCCCGATTACCTTTGTATGTAATCAATCGGCCTGTAAAGGCCAGCTCCGGCTTTACAATATACGTTTTTTCTAACTGTTTTTGGATTTCCGGCCGTTTCTTAAACAAATTTTTGGTACGCTCAATGAAGGTGTCTTTGTAGTTGGCCATTTCTTTCCAGGCTGCTTCATGGGCCAAAATAGGCGCATCGAAGAATTGATTCCCCAGAATATGTGTCCGGTGGTGATCGGTGTTGAATACATACAGCACTCTGTCACTTAATTCTGATACCGTTTTAGCCCAGTGCTGAGCTTCTTCAGGAATCATAGGCGTGTCGATAACCACCGC
>JAGRBZ010000278.1:1492-10312 GCA_020433805.1 Anaerolineae bacterium | reverse complement strand
TGACACAACCAACATTAGACCCTTCATAGTCTTGTTCGACAAATACGTTTTTAGCAATTTCTTGCAGCATCGTTTACTCTTTAACTTATTAGGTAACAAACGCTGGTAAGTTTAGCACAATTGGAAATGAGAATCAACCCCGATTTTACTTCGTATTACCGAATTGGCTAATTTAGCGCGTGACGTAATTCTTCCGCCAGTTCTCGTACGGCTTGCGGCGACTCAGCAGCACGTTTAACGAGAGCGCTTCCAACAATAACGCCATCAGCCAGTTCGGCAACCGTGCGGGCTTGCTGCCCATTACCGATACCAAAACCTACAGCCAACGGTGTGTCCGTTGTTGCCCGCACTCGGCTCACAAACTCTTTTAAGCCCGATGATACTTCACTTCTAGCCCCCGTAACCCCGGTGAGCGAAACCAAATAAATAAAACCTTTCGATTTCTCGGCCACCAACTTGATACGCTCCGGCGTACTGGTGGGGGCAAGTAGATAAACGAGCGCTAAACCGTGCGCAACACACAAACTTTCAAATTCGGCGGCCTCCTCCGGTGGCAAATCCGGCACGATAAAACCATCAACCCCGGACTCGGCAGCATCGGCAACAAACTGCTCCATTCCGTAGGCCAGAATAGGATTGATGTAGCCCATGAGCAAGGCCGGAGTCTCTACGCCCTGCACGCGCAGGTCGCGAGTCATGGCCAGACAATCTTTGAGCGTGGTTCCATTCTCCAGCGATTTTTGGGTGGCAGCCTGAATAGTGGGGCCATCAGCCAGCGGATCAGAAAAGGGAACACCCAATTCTAGCAGATCCGCTCCCGCCTCAACTACGGATTTAACCACATCCAAACTTGCTTGCCGAGTTGGATAACCCAATACGGAGTAAGGCATAAAAGCCGAATGCCCTTGTTCAAAGGCCTGCCGAATTCTTTCGATTCCTGTCATCGTTTATGATCCTATATTATTGTTTCGACCGTAATTTCCGTACATCGCGTTAATTGACGGTCGTTGGTTAAAAACAGGTCACACTTAGCGACAATCGCCGCCGCCAGATGAAGCGCATCTGGCGTCTTAAAGTTATAGAATGCCCTTAGTTCAGTAGCCAGATCAAGTACCTGACGCGATAATGGAACAATCGTCGTGATGATTTCTGCAAAGTAGCTATCAAAAGCCGTGAGCAAAGCTACTTCACCATCCTGTATTGGCTTAACGCGGCACTCTAACCGCGTTAGTTCGCTGCATAATTGCGTAATCCCCGGCTGAGCCAGCCGTGTCATCACCAGAGAGCCATAGGGTGCGGCATTTTCTACCAGGTAGATCAGCGGAGCAGAGTCTAAATAAACCCGCACGGGCTACTCCCAACTGTCGCGCTCGGCCCGAATTTGGGCGTCAATTTCTTCTTTACTGCGCGTTTGATAGCCACTGGCTTGCAGCGTTTCTCGGATCATATCTAGTTTTTTCACAAAGGCATTTCCGGTTTCATGAGAAAGCGTATACTGCTGCTTAGCCTCTTGTAGTAACAGGTAATCTTCCATACTGATAATAGCGGCTGTCGGCTCTCCGAATTTTTCAACAACGTATTCAGTTTGCCCATACTCCACTTCATTAAGAATTTTTTTTATCTGCGACCGTAATGTTGAGACCGATACTTTTTTAGACATCTCGCGCCATCCTTTGTACAAATATTACAATATGTACAAAATTCTACCCTATTTATCGCTCCGCGTCAAGCGTTTTATTTATCTTGCTACAACTCTAAATTTAAAGCCATACATAGACCCTAAGGGTTTTGTTTAGAAGCGACAGGTGAAGCTTATTTGCACCCCTAATATAGCGACAAACAACCATATCTTTGAAAACCCTTAGGGTCTTCTCTCCCTACTTAAAATTGCTATCTAACTTGCTGTCTATTTATTTTCTTATCCCCATATTTTTCTGAGCCACATAGAGTCGATGCTCCGCAAGTGGACGAATGCGGTCGGCTCCTTCCTTCAAAATTTGTTCGATATAAGCCGGATCAGCCGCCATTTCGTGATACCGTTTTTGAATCGGTTCGAGAGTTTCAATCACGGCCTCAGCCACCCGTTTTTTGAGCGTTCCATAACCTTCTCCATCGAATTCGTTCAGCACAGCTTCCTCACTCATATTTGTGATAGCCTGATAAATCGTGAGCAGGTTGGTAACGCCCGCTTGTTTTTCCGGATCAAACGCAATGCGATTCTCTGAATCGGTTGTGGCTCGCATAATACTTTTGCGCAGTACCTTCGGCGGATCGAGCAGATGGAGGGCATGGCCCTGCTTGTCGCTGCTTTTGCTCATCTTGGCAGTGGGATCATCCAGACCCTTTACTCGGGCGCCGGCTTTGGGAATAAGCACTTCCGGCAGTACAAAGGTATCGCCATAAAGACTATTGAAGCGCAAAACAATATCGCGAGTCAGTTCCAGATGCTGTTTCTGATCCTCACCAACCGGCACATAATGGGTATCGTACAAGATAATGTCGGCGGCCATCAACACCGGATAATCAAGCAGCCCGGTACCGATACTTTCTTGCTTGGCGCTTTTGTCTTTATATTGGGTCATACGTTCCAGCCAGCCAACAGGCGTAACGGTATTCAGCAGCCAGGTTAGCTCAGAATGGGCGGTGATGTCGCTTTGTACGAAAATAGCGCAATGCTCCAGATCGATGCCGCAAGCCAGATAGAGTAGCGCTACCTCCCGCGTTTTCTGAAAAAGCACCTGGGGATCTTGCGGTACCGTGAGGGCATGTAAATCGACCACGCAAAAAATATTGTCATAGTTATGCTGCTCTGCCACCCAGTTTTTAATCGCGCCCAAATAATTGCCGATGGTCAAATTACCGGATGGCTGAATACCAGAGAACACTCTTTTTTTGGTGGATTGGTTATCTGTCATGTTTAAAAGCCTTTTCTAATTTGTATTTTTCTTATTGCCTAGCTCGCGCATAATCGTGTCCAAATCTTTATCGCCTCGGCCCGACAGATTGACGACGATGACGTTATCTTTAGACATTTTGGGCGCTCGTTTGATGACCTCGGCCACCGCATGCGCCGACTCCAAGGCCGGAATGATGCCCTCCAACTCGCTGAGAACTTTGACAGCTTCCAGGGCTTCATCATCGGTGGCGTAGGTGTAACCGGCCCGCTCCTGATCGCGCAGCCAGGCATGTTCCGGCCCCACGGAAGGATAATCGAGACCGGCGCTAATCGAATGCGTTTCGGCAATTTGCCCGTCGGGTGTTTGCAACACATAAGACTTTGTACCGTGTAACACCCCTAAGCGAGGCTGCACCTTGGCCTCTGCATCCGTCGGTGGCGGCGCAAATCGAGCCGCATGCTTGCCGCTTTCGATACCGCTACCGCCGGCTTCGACACCTAGCATATCGACATCCTTATCATCGACAAAAGCATGAAACAAACCAATCGCATTCGAACCGCCGCCGACACAGGCAATCAGCAGATCCGGCAGTCGCCCTTCGGCTTCTTGAATCTGGGCGTGTGCCTCATGGCCGATGATACTTTGAAAATCGCGTACAATCGTTGGATACGGATGCGGCCCCAACGCCGAACCGAGCAGATAATGCGTGGTTTCGACATTGGTTACCCAATCACGGATGGCTTCATTAATAGCATCCTTCAATGTACGGCTGCCACTGCTCACCGGTCGAACTTCCGTACCGGCCAACTGCATGCGGAAGACATTCGGCTGCTGTCGGGCGATGTCAACCTCACCCATATAGACAATGCACTCCAGCCCTAACAAGGCGCATGCCGTCGCGGTTCCGACGCCATGCTGTCCGGCTCCGGTCTCGGCCACAATGCGCTGCTTGCCCATCCGTTTCGCCAAGAGGGCCTGTCCCAACGCATTGTTGATCTTGTGCGCCCCCGTGTGGTTCAAATCCTCACGTTTAAGGTAAATTTTAGCGCCACCTAACTTTTCAGTAAGCCGTCCGGCAAACGTTAACGGGCTGGGCCGACCCACATACGTCTTTAGCAGGTGTTCGAACTCTGCTTGAAATTCGGGATCGGCTTTCGCCGCCTCATAGGCTTGCTCCAGCTCAGCCAGAGCCGGCATCAGAGTCTCCGGCACAAACTGCCCCCCGTACGGCCCAAATTTACCTTTCACTTCGATGGTTGACGTGGTCATAAGAGACCTCCTTCTACATGTCTTACTGTCTCAATAAAAGCTCTCACCTTCTGGTGATCCTTCTTACCCTTTTGTGCCTCAACACCACTACTCACATCAACGCCCCATGGCGCGACAGCCTCAATAGCTTCGACCACATTGGTTGGCGTCAGGCTACCGGCCAGCATAATTGGATATTGACGCGCAATGTTAGCCGCCATATTCCAATCAGCGAGGTGACCGGTGCCTCCATACAAGGTAGGATGATAGGCCTCGATCATTACAGCGGGCAGAAATTCAGAGTTTGGTGACTGCGTGAAACGTTCAACAAGGTCGTCAGCCTCTTCTTGCGATTGAGGACGTAGGACCTTATAAGCTTGTCCTTTGAATCGAGCAACATCCTGCGGCGACTCATCGCCATGCAACTGAACGGCATCGAGCCGACAGTAATCGACAATATGCTGCACGCGCTCCATCGCCTCGTTTACAAAAACGCCTACAAAAATAGGATGCGCATCAGAGCTTTCGGATAGCTGATCAACAATCTTGCGCACCGTCTCAGGAGCCACATAACGCGGACTGGGCTCGTAAAAGATAAAGCCGATCAAATCCGCGCCAGCCTCAACCGCTACACGAGCATCCTCTAAATTGGTTAAGCCACAAATTTTAACTTTCGTCATAACGCTCCGAAAAGACTAAGGCTGAGGCGAAGTAATGGTATTTCCTACGCAAAAACTCTTCAACTCTACAAACTCCAAAAACTCTAAAAACTCAATAACTCCCTAACTTTCTTGCCTACATCCTTTGATTTCACCAGCGCCTCACCGACCAAAATGGCGTCAACGCCTTCTTGGCTTAAACGCGCCACATCTGCCGCCGTATGGATGCCGCTTTCGGCTACGAAGCAGATACTATCGGGAACGTGCTGGCGTAATTCGATGCAGTTGTTCAGATCGACCGAAAAATCGTGCAGGTTGCGATTATTAACGCCGATAAGGCGCGGTTCGAGCGGCAGTACGCGCTCCAGTTCAGTTCGATTGTGAACTTCAATCAACGCAGTCATCCCCAGCTTACGTGTGAGCGATAACAGCGACGCCATCTCATCGTCTTTCAACACAGCGGCAATGAGTAACAGCGCATCGGCTCCCGCCGCCCGGGCTTCATACACCTGGTAAGGATCAAAGATAAAATCCTTGCGCAGTACAACGGAACGTTCTTCACCCATCGCCTCTTTGAGATGATCGCGAATTTGGGTTAGGTAGGCCAATTTGCCCTGAAAATAGCGCGCATCGGTCAAAACCGAGATAGCCGCTGCACCATTGTCGGCATAGGTCGAAGCTAATTCGATGGGATCGAACTTATGACGCAGCAACCCCTTACTCGGTGATGCTTTTTTTACTTCGGCAATAAGGGCGATGGGTTCCGCAGCCCGCAGCGCCGCGACAAAATCTTTCGGTGGCGCAGCCAACTTCGCTTCGGCTCTCACGAGCGTTGGTTCGCGAGACTGCATCTGTTTCGGCAGTTCTTCAATGCGTTTGTATTTTACGATGTCGTCAAGGATTGTCATGGGTTAGCCTCTACTATGAATAAAATCACCCTCAAAATATAGCGATTGTAACAAAACGATGAATAGTGTTATAATTATAATCACACGCAAGCTCAATTGAAGGAGATGGCAAATGTCAACCATTCAGATTGAAATTCCGGATGCACTCGCTAAAAAGTTAGCACCTCATCACGCTCGCCTCGTCGAGTTACTAGAATTAGGACTTCAAAAATGGATGGAGCATGAAGAACAAGATTTTCTCCTCTATCGAGAGAAAACACTTCAAAATTTAGCTGCATCCGGCAAGATTTCTTTACCAAAACCGTACACCCAAACAGAACCGTATGTAACGCACTCGCCCGTTGATGCTACCGGAAAACCGACAAGCGAAGTTATTATTGAGCAACGCGGCCCGCTGTGACTGGTGTATCCCAAATGAAAGTCTTTTATCTCGACTCTAGCGCTCTTGTCAAACGTTACATAGCTGAACAAGGTAGCTCTTGGATTGTAGATTTATGCTTACCCGCCCATAACACTATGATTGCTACCGAGCGGATTACAAAAGCCGAAGTTGCCTCTGCTATGGCCAGAAAGTACAGAAACAGCGACCTTACTCAGCCAAACTACCAAATAGCCCTCCAGGATTTAACGCATCACTTTGACCATGAATACATATTGGTTGAAATTGACGAAGCAGTTGTTAATTTAGCCGTTGAATTAACAACGCGCCAGAAATTGCGTGGCTATGATGCTATCCAACTGGCGGCTGCTTTATCAATAAATACCCCACTAACACAAGCTAATTTTCCTCCAATCACCTTCATTGCTGCTGACGAAAATCTTCTTCAAGCAGCGGATAGTGAAGGCCTTAAGTCAGAAAATCCAAACATATTCTCATAACAACTTCAGTCAGCGTTGCCTACGCTCTGCGTAAATTCGACGAACCGTTGCAAAACGTCCATCGCTGCCCCACTGTCGATGCTCTCACCGGCCAGTTTGATGCCCGTCGCCAGCGAGTCTGCTTTATCGGCTGCAACTAAGGCTGCCGCCGCATTAAGCAGCACCACATCGCGACGCGGGCCTGTCTCTTGTCCTGATAAAATTGCCTGGGTGATAACGGCATTCTCTTCAGCCGTACCGCCGAGCAGATCATCTATGCTGGCTTGCGCAAAACCCAATTCCGCCGGATCGAGCGTTTCAGTAGTCACCTGTCCATTTTTAAGGCGGCTAACCTGGTTGGGGCCGGTGGTCGTCAACTCGTCGAGACCGCCATGCCCATGATAAACAAAAGCGCTCTTGTTACCGAGTTCACCCAGCACTTTGGCCAGCGGCTCGGTCAAGCGACCATCATATACCCCCACGGCCAGTGACTTGGCATTGGCCGGATTGGTCAGCGGGCCGAGAATGTTGAAGACCGTCCGCACGCCTAATTCGCGTCGGGGGCCAATAGCGTGTTTCATTGCCGGGTGATGCTTAACCGCAAAAATAAAACCGATGCCTACTTCATCAATAGCGGCAGCAACCTGCTCCGGCTTCAAATCGAGATTGACGCCTAAGGCAGCCAGTACATCGGCGCTACCGCTTTTACTACTGGCGGCGCGATTGCCGTGCTTGGCCACTTTCTGACCGGTGCCAGCTACGACGAAGGCCGTCGTTGTACTAATATTGAATGTTCCGACACCGTCGCCGCCGGTACCGACCACATCGACCAACTGTTCCGGTGGCGTAACCGTTTTCACCTGCACCGCAGCGCGACGCATAGCCCGGGCGCTGCCGGTAATTTCTTCCACCGTTTCGCCCTTCATGCGTAGTGCCATCAGATAAGCCCCAATCTGCGAGGGTGTTGCCTCACCCGCCATAATTTGCGACATCACCTCTTCGGCTTCCTCGAAGGAGAGCGCCTCGCCGCTCATCACTTTGTTGATGGCGGTTTTAATGGGCATGATGATGGGAGGTGGCCCGTCGGCTTTTGTTTCGGATGTCGACACGGCTACAGAGTCCGGTTGGCTACTGCCTTTGAGCTGTAAAAAGTTGTGCAGCATTTCGTGACCGTATTCGGTCAAAATCGACTCCGGGTGAAACTGAACGCCGACGACCGGATATTCTTTGTGATGCAGCCCCATCACTTCAGCCGCCTCTCCGCCTCGGGCCGTCACTTCCAGACATTCAGGCAAAGGTTCCTGTACAATCAGCGAGTGATAGCGCGTTGCCGTTAGCGGTGAGGGCAAGTTGTGGAAAACGCCGCGTTGGTTGTGTTCGATGGCCGACACTTTGCCGTGCATCACAAACTTGGCCCGGACAATTTTACCCCCAAAGGCTTGTCCAATAGCCTGATGACCGAGACAGACACCAAAAATGGGAATCTCTTGATGAAAGCGCTTAATCAAATCGACTGAAATACCGGCATCATCCGGTGTTCCCGGCCCCGGCGAAATCACAATGTGGTCCGGTTTCATCGCCGCGATCTCATCCAGTGTGATGGTATCATTGCGCCGAACCTCGACCTTCTCGCCAAACTCGCCTAAATATTGAACCAGGTTATAGGTAAATGAGTCGTAATTATCAATGACTAAGACCATGATGTCCTCCTATATAATGGAGATTAACGGATGGGGATTAGAGTATAGGATAATAAGAGTGGAAAATTGTGAATTGCAAATAATTAATAATGAATTGTGAAGTTAAATTCATTCACAATTAACACTTCACAATTCATTATTCACAATTGCTTTTTATCAAGTTAGCATCTGCTAATGCTGAAATAACCTCAGACACTAATCTCCAGTCTCCCTATCTCTAATCTCCTTAAATTTTTATACACAATGGCAATGGTAAACGTTTACTGATTCTTCTCAGCATACTCTACCGCTTCGGCCATAGCCCTGGCTTTATTCAAGCTTTCCTCATATTCGCTTTGAGGAATACTGTCAGCGACAATACCACCGCCGGCCTGAATATGAACCTGATCGCCCTGCATGACCACGGTACGGATGGCAATACACGTATCCATATTGCCGTCATACCCCACATAACCGATCACCCCTCCATAAATACCGCGCCGCGTATTTTCCAACGCGTCGATAATTTCCATCGATCGAACCTTTGGCGCTCCGGTTAGTGTGCCGGCCG
>JAGRBZ010000278.1:0-1482 GCA_020433805.1 Anaerolineae bacterium | reverse complement strand
AGGTGGCCCGCAGCAAATCAAAGGCATCATACGAAGGCATCAGTTTGCCGCGCACCTCAGAAACAATGTGCATCACGTGCGAATAGCGCTCGATGACCATGAGTTCGGTGGGATGCACCGTGCCGTATTCGCACACCCGGCCTAAATCGTTGCGGCCCAAATCGACCAGCATAACGTGCTCGGCGCGTTCTTTGATATCCTCAAGAAGCTCCTTGGCCAGCGCCTCATCCTCATCAACTGTTACCCCACGCCAGCGCGTGCCGGCGATAGGCCGCAGTTCGGCCTCACCATCTTCCAGCCGAACGTGCATCTCCGGACTGGCAGAGATGATATGCAGCGGCAGACTGTTGACTCCCCCCGGAAAGCGCATAAAGACCATATAGGGCGATGGGTTGTGCATCCGCAAGGCGCGATAGATGCTAAACGGATGGGCCGATGTTTGGCGTGATAACCGCTGAGACATTACCACCTGGAAAATATCGCCGGCAGCAATGTACTCTTTGGCCTCTTCGACCATCGCTTTGAATTCGTCCGATGTAACGTTCGACTTGAGTTCGTTGTCATCAACGGGCTGTCGAGGCGTAATTTCCGGCAGTGGAGCATTAAGCCGGGCCACCACTTCATCGATGCGGGCGGTAGCGCGTCGATAAGCCGAACGAATATCGCCCCGTGTCAGATCGGCATAAGCTACAACCTGAAGCCGCTGGCGAGCGTGATCGAAAACCACGACCGTGTGGGCTATCATAAATGCCGCTTCCGGCAAATTAAGCTCGTCGGGATTGTTATCCGGCAGCCGTTCAAAACGGCGAACCCCATCGTAGCTCAAAAAGCCAACCGCCCCTCCAATAAAACGTGGTAAATCTACCAGGCGAACCGGCCTATACTGCGCCATCTCTTGCTTGAGTACGCCCAGTGGATCAAGACCATCTTTTAAGGGTACGGTATAGCCGTGACCACCGCTGGTTACATAGACTTCATCATTCCACGTTGTGAGTACGCCGCGTGGTCGCACCCCAATAAAAGAATAGCGCGCCACATGCTCTCCCCCCGAAACCGACTCAAGCAAAAAGCTTGGCCCCTCATCTTGCAGTTTAAGGTAGACACTTACCGGCGTTTCCATATCGGCAGGCAGATCGCGATAAACAGGGATGAGATTTCCCTGATCGGCCATCGTCTCCACTTGCTCTAATGTTGGTTTGTACATAAGCCCTCCTAAAGTAGCAGTTAGCTGTTAGCAATCAGCGGTCAGCAAAGCATATTATCCTTACTTACTATAACCGTAGGTTTCATCTAACTCTTCAAAATCTTATCAAAAGATAATCCATGTAGAGCGTGAGACTTGGCATACCTATAACGATGTTTTTTTTACGGGCCGCGTCCTACATTTTACGTTTTACATGATTAACCAACAAAAAACCTCTCATCCTCAACACATCTTTATACAGATGCATTGGGGACGAGAGGTTTTAATTCCCGTGGTGC
>JAGRBZ010000277.1 GCA_020433805.1 Anaerolineae bacterium | reverse complement strand
AAGGCGCTCAATACGCATTACGCACTACGCAATAAACAAAAGCTCAAATTATGGCGAAAACTTAGAGACACTAACGATATACTGAGTCTACGGATGTTCACTCCCTATTTTGCTAATCGCCGATAAGCTGAGCGCTGCATACTTATAACACTGCCAACACCTCATCGGCAGCACGCCAGCCGGTTTCGATGGCACCGTGAACCGTGGCGACATGGCCGTTGGTGGAGGTGGCTTCGCCGGCAAAGAACAAGGTGGATGCAACGGGGGCGGCTAACACAGCACGGGCATCGCCGGCCCCGATCGGGGTGTAGGTGTACGCGCCCAGGCTCCAGGGGTCGGTCGACCAATCGACCAGCCGGCCGGAGACAAAGGCCGAGCGGATGTCATCGCCAAAGGCCTGGCTGAGTTCGGCCAAGCCCTGTTCGATAGCAGTTTCTTCGCCCAAAGCGACCAACTCTAAGGCCGCCGGACCGCCGCTATAGCCCATCAACACCGGCGCGGCGGCGGTACCGGCCTGCCACCAATCCGGGATAACACCGTCGCTGCACAAATATGAGAATGAAGGCCAAACCGTGCGGCTGAACTGAAGCACGAGCTTGGTGACGTGCCCCATCGCCAGAGCAGCAATGGCCTGCTGTTTGGTCGAGGGCAGGGCGGGAGCAAAGTTGGGGCAATCGGCTTGTAGAACGCCCAGCGGCACGGTCACGATCACGCGGCGGGCGGTCAGGGTTTGATCGTCTGCTAACAGGAGCTGAGCACCGGTGTCGCTCCAGTCGATACGGGTTACGGGGCTGTTGCAGCGGATGTCGAGACCCTGAGCCATAAGCGCGGTAAGGGCATCATACCCGGCGCGGATGTGGTAATTTTCCCAACCGGCGGTGTTAAGCGCCCGCTCTTGGCTTAAAGCCGTAGCGCTAAGGCGATCAACATCGGCGGCTTCAACGCAGGCTAGCCTGGAAAGAATATAGGGTAAAACGGTATCATCCGGTTGGGTCATGGTCAAAACGGCATCGCGGGCGCTGCATTCGGGGCCGGTAAAATGGGTAACGTGCTCATACACTGCGGCCATCTGCTCATCGAGTGCTTCATCGGCCAGCAGTTGTCCATTGCGGATATAGAGATAGGTATACTGCTGGTACTGCCGGCCGCGCGGCCAAAGGTCGGTTTCCAGTTCGGGGGGTTTGATCAGTTGCCAGGTAGCAGCGTGTTCACCGTGGATAAATTCAGCGCCCAGTTCCACCGGAGTGATAGTATGGTCGGTCCAAATACGTCCACCCAGCCGGTCGCGGGCTTCGATGACCCGTGGCTCTAAACCGGCTGCCTTTAATTTTTGGGCCGCTGCCAAACCAGCAGCTCCGGCTCCAATGATAATGACGTCGTGTTCGAAATGGTGAGTCACAAGCTCTCCTTCAGTTTGATAGTGTTATTGTATGATCCCGCATCTTACGACGCTTATAAACCTTTGCCAAATCCTGCTTCGAGCTATCGCAGACGGTACGGTACAGGAATTTTGAATAAATACCAAGTCGTTGGTATGATCTCGATTGGTCTGGTAGTTTGGCAGTTGGATGGTTTGATAGGTGAGTGGTTTGACGGGCCGTTATCGACTGACTATCCAACCAGCTAACCAACAAACCATCCAACCACTTTAACCAACCACCATTGAGGAGGTATGATTGCAATGAATTTACTCAACGTTACGATTTGGAATGAGTTTCGTCATGAGAAAATGGACGATACGGTCAAAGAAATTTATCCCGATGGGATGCATAAAGTTATCGGCCAGGCGCTGGAAAATCACGGGTTTCAGGTGCGCTCGGCCACGCTGGATGAACCGGAACACGGTTTAACAGAAGATATTTTGGCCAAAACGGATGTCCTTTTGTGGTGGGGCCATAGAGCACACCACGAAGTCCGCGACGAGATAGTAGAACGCGTTTACCAGCGGGTTTTGGCCGGCATGGGATTGGTGGTGCTGCATTCAGGCCACTATTCAAAAATTTTCAAAAAGCTGATGGGAACCACATGCAGCTTACGTTGGCGCGAGGCCGGCGAAAAGGAACGTGTGTGGGTTGTTAATCCGGGGCATCCTATTGCGGCAGGGCTTGATCATTATTTTGATATTCCCAACACTGAAATGTACGGCGAGCATTTTGATATTCCGACACCGGATGAACTGGTTTTAATTAGCTGGTTTGAAGGCGGTGAAGTTTTCCGCAGCGGCTGCTGCTTCTTTCGGGGTAAAGGCAAAATCTTTTATTTCCGGCCCGGTCACGAAACCCACCCCATTTATTACCAGGCTGAGGTTCAGCAGGTAATCGCCAATGGAGTACGCTGGGCCGCGCCGGTTAACGGACCCGCTTATCTTTATGGCACGGAATAGTAGCCAAAAATCCGTATAGAAATAAAATATACAGAATAAAAGCACAAAGTAAGGGGTAAGTGGTAATTGGCTTGTCAGACTTTACAATTTACCACTTACCCTTTACTACTACCGGATGGAGATGGCCGATCAATTCATCCGGTTATTCAACAAACCCTCACCGCAACAGCGCTGGCGAGGGCTTCTTTTTCTAAGCGTTTCTCTTCTTCAGTTTTTGCGGATCACAGATGTTGCGTTGCGGATTAACCGAACAACCGAGCTGTGTAATCAGCCGTTTCCTCATCGATAATTGAAAGCCCTGGCGTTTCGCCATTATCGGCAGCAAAATAGCTTGTGCTCTCTTGCCAATTGACAACATTAGACGTCATCGGCTTGAGATTGACAGCCGGTGTGGCTTCTTGAAGCAGCAATGCTGTATGGCGAGATACATCGGCATCGACAATAGAATAGCCGTGTTGCTGGACAACACCTAAAAAGACCGGATCAAATTCTTCAGTTTGGCTCTGATGGCCGGAGACTTGGTCCGGAACTCGTACTTTTCTTACGGATTGATCAGTAATGATCGGTTTTTGTTTCAACTGGTTATAGTTGGCAATCATAAGTCAAACTCCTATTTAGTTACTGAATATTTTAAAAGCAAACACGTTGCTGTGATCCCTATTTAATAGTAGCAAACACACACCAAGCGTAGTGGTGATACGTTTATGACTGCAATGTCTATTGTTATCAAGTAATACTTTGGGTAAGTGTAGAAAGTGTAGAAAGTGTCATTACATACGATTAAAAAAACTAACCGTACGACTTCGTACTTCAAGAACCGAGTGGTCAGTTGTTGATACTAATATACTAGAAACGGGACCGAATGTGAAGAGTACTAATCTCGTGATTTTTGGAACAATACTCACGGGCTAGCTACGTGGCATCCTCAAAATTATCCACGTAAAAAACCCGTGGAGTCTTGTCGAACTACGTAAAAACTACGTGGTTTTATAGATATACGAACTCTTTTTAGAGGTTAATTTACTCAAGTAGGCCAAATTCCTTGGCATAACGCATTAAATCGACCCGACTTTGCAGACCTAATTTATCGACCAAATTAGCGCGATGCCCTTCTACAGTACGGACACTGATTCCCAAATCGGTTGCTATTTGGCGGTTGGTGTAACCCTGAGCAATAAAACCTAATACTTCAACCTCGCGCGGGGTTAAGGTATTGACTAGCGATTCGTCCGATGGTTCTTCGGAGGGTGGTTCAGCGTAGATATCTTTAAGCAGGGCGCGAGTCATAGTGGGATGAATATAAAGGTTACCCATGTTTACCGTGCGGATAGCATCGATAAGTTCCGAGCCGATGGCCCGCTTAACAATATAGCCGGAAGCCCCGGCTTCGATGGCCTCCCGCAGCAATCCTTCATCTTCATGAACCGTTAGAATAAGTGTGTGCGCTTGCGGCAACACTTCCTTTATGTACTGGATAAGTTCAACCCCTCCCATACCGGGCATACTGACATCAACCAGTATTACATCCGGCTCAAGTTTTTGAGCCAATTGAAGGGTGTTAAAGCCATCAGCCGCTTCACCAACCACCAACAAATCCGGCTCGGCGTTGAACAAGGCTTGTAGTCCGGCACGAATAACGCCGTGGTCATCAGCAATCAGCAGACGAATCGTCATAAGGTATCTCCACTAAGATGGTTGTTCCAACACCGATAGTGCTTTCAACACTTAACGTGCCCCCCAGCATCTCAGCCCGTTCGTGCATGCCCAAAAGGCCAAGCCGCCCGTTTTTGGTAATCGTCTTGGCGTTAAACCCAACGCCGTTGTCTTCAATGATAAGGCGTATCTGGTTATCGCTGCGCTTTAGCACAATATCGACGTTGGTTGATTGCGCATGCCGGACAATATTGGTGAGTGCCTCCTGCACAATACGGTATACGTTCGTTTCCAGCGCCAGCGGCAGCCGGGTGTGATCATCCAGACCGATAACTTCAAACTTGGTAACCGGTTCGTATTTGGCATTGAAACCTTTAATATATTGGCGCAGCGCCGAAACCAGCCCCAAATGCTCTAGGGTAGCGGGCCGCAAATTCATCGCCAGCCGGTGCAAACTTTCTAAAACGCCGTCGGTGGTGCGTTCTAAATCAACCACTCTGGCCATAACGGCATCAGGGCAATCTACTTCACGCTCTAACAGACGCAGGCCGACCATCAAGCCGGTGAGCGCCTGTCCGGCCTCGTCGTGCAGTTCGCGAGCAATTTGACGCCGCTCGGTTTCTTGCAGTTCTACCATGCGGCGCGAAAGCGACTGTAACTGCTCGTGGCTGGCCTTCAGTTTCTTAAAAAGACGCGCGTGTTGAATAGCGATAGCGGCCTGGTTGGCAAACGTTTCGGCGACATTGATCTGCGTTTGAGAGTAATGAAGATTCTGGGGATTATCGAGCGTAAGATAGCCGATGATGGTTTCCTGCACCCGCAGCGGCAGTACCATTCGGCCCGAAAGATAATCGCCATTGCCGGCCCCAAGTAAGGTGTTGATAAGAAAAAGTGGCTGTCCATTAATATCTACAGCCTGATACAGAAAGCCGTCCATGATAGCATAACGCCGACCGACAACTTGCTCTTGTATTTTTGGCCCCCGGCCGGCAACGGCATGAAGGGCATCGTCATCCCATAAGAATATACAGGCGCTTTTGTACGGCACAACCTGTTCCAGATGGGTTAAAATACTGTCGAGTACTTTATTGAGGTCAACCGAGGAAACCAGAGCCATGGTCGCTTCGCGGATGATTTCGGCCTGTTCACGAGCGGCATGCTCGGCTTCGGCCCGCTGGCGAACTTCTTGATAGAGGTGGGCGTTTTCGATGGCGGTAGAGGCTTGATCAGCCAGGGTTTGCAAAAGCTGCCGATCGTTTTCGTGGAATTCATAGTTGCGAGAGCTTACCGCATACAGCACCCCAATTACCCGGTCACCGATGATCATCGGGACAAACAATTTTGGATAACCGGACCAGTCGGGTAAGAAAGGAACACAGCGACCGTTGCCGGAAGTAGTGCCACCGTTTGAAACGTGAGACGTCGGGGATGAACCATTATTCCCGACCTTTAACCGGGTTGCGGGAGCGGTTTCAAGAAGCTGACTATTTCGATGTCCATAGTAGTGAACCTGACTGGCGGGATTGTTGACCAGGCTACAACCGGCTCCCTCACAGTCAAAAATGGAGACCACCGCTTCAACAACCCGGTTAAGAATCGATTGTTCATCGCGCAGTCGGGTAAGTTCCTGCCCGACCTTATGGAGTGTTGCCAGGCGCTCTTCTAACTGCTTGCGGTCGGTAATTTCGGTGATAAGACCATCATAGGCAACAACTCTATCTTGATCGTCACGGCGTAAGACCGGCGTGTTTCTCACCCATCGAATTGAGCCGTCTTTGTGAATGAGACGATGCTCCAGCGACGCCAAATGCTCACCGGCCATTATGCGGACCGTGTACTCTAAAACTTTTTTCCGATCATCCAGGTGGATCATTTGATACCACAGCAGGGGGTTAGATTCATACTCCTGCCAGGTATAACCGGTAACGGCAACACAGTTTGCCCCATGCGAAGTTGCCACAGGACGGCCATTTTGCAGGGTAACTGTGTAGATATAATCCGTAACCGAATTCAGTAGCCCTTTGTAGCGATCTTCGCTGGCATGCAGAGCTGTTTCAGCCTGTTCGCGCTCAGCAATCTCCTTACGCAGGTTCGCCTCAAGCGATTTAAAATGCTCAAGCCGGTGGCGGAGTGATTGAATCTCATTGATTAGTTGTTCTCTTGATTTAGTTTCGTCGCGCATCCTAACCCCATACAGCAGCAGAAACAAGAGGCAGTAAACACCGTTGTTACTACGTCATCTCAATCGGTATGAGCAGAGAAGTCAAACTTGGTTTTTCTAACAGGGTTTTTCCACAACGGTTTTTGGCTGGAGATATGCACCGTTGGTCCGGTCTTATTGAATAGTATACCATTATTATGAAGTTCATGGTAGTATGCGTTTATAGACTTTTTTAAGTAGTCAACTTTCCGCAGGCACGCTTTGGTAAAAATAATTTTAGACCGTCACAATCGACTCTATGACGTGAATTTTACGAAAATAAAAAAGACCTTCTGAGTTGTTATACAGAAGGTCTTGATTTAGCTTTGACCTCACTCAATCACATCACTGTAATTTTAAGTTTTTACTGTCTTTACGTAATTAAGCAAAATAGCTTGATGCGTGCTCAGAGATGTCTACATCATCAATAGCTGGCCCACTGGTGAAAATATCCTCAAATAATTCGGGATCGCCCTGAGGCGTTACGATCTGACTGTCCAGGCGCATTGGCCTTAATTGGTTGTTGTGAGCAGAGTCGTCCGTTGACTCGTTACTAACATGCATTAAGCTACTGCTGTGCCGGGCCACGACTTCATCATCAATAGCGGGTTCCAGGCCGTGAAAGCTTATCATTTCTTCTTCAATAATAGCAGAAAAATAACTCACTCCAGTTTTATCCTTAGATGAGTCACCACCATTTATACGATTACTTATCAACGTTGACGAGTGTAGATCTGTTTCTGTTTTAAAGTGCTCTTGCTCATTTCGAATCATTGCAGACTTCATACTAACCTCCTTAGGTATATACTGCTCCAAGTAACTCGTCTCTCTCTAATACTGCTCTCTTTATCAATAAAAGATTAAGTTGTTAACGTTTTTGGGCGGTATATATCTATCATACAGCAATTAAACTTTTGTGCCGTGAGAACTGTATCACACTTTTATCACAGTTTTGTGATATTACCGGTTTTAACCAACAAAAAAGGGCCGACAATCGTTGTCGGCCCTGTTATAGCGGTTGTAACAAAATTATTCCTCGATGGTATACCCAACCCCCCGCACGGTTCTAATAATATCGATATTATCGTTAACTTCTTTGATTTTCTGACGAATGCGGTAAATATTTTGGCGAACCGCCTCGTTGGCCGCCCATTCATCGGTTTCATACTTTTTCACTTTGATGGTTAATTCTTGGGCTGAAACTACACGCGGGGCTTGCTCGCTTAAATAAGCCAACAAATCAAACTCCGTCGTGCTAAGATCAAGCAATTGTCCATCAAGCGTAACCGCGTGGCGTAAAAAGTCTAAGGTAAGGCGGCCCCGCTGCAAAAAACGGGGACGAGAGCCGCTTTCTTCCGGTACGGGTGTTGACGGCACCGGGCTATCATCCAACTCGGCCAGAAAAGCGGCTCCTTCTTTCGAGCCGCCAATCGTCTGCCGAATATCTTCTAAATTACTGGCTAAAAAATCGAGTTGGCGCAAGAGTGCCTGTTGGCGCAGCTCCGGTTGTCGATTGCGCAGCCCTTTTTCGATACTGGCCTGCAATTCGGCCGGTTTGCACGGTTTAAAGAGATAATCGTGCGCCCCGTAACGCAGCGCTTCAACCGCTGTTTCAAGCGAGGCATTTGCGGTAAGGATAATCACCACGGTTTCCGGCGTAAGCCGCCGCAGCATTCCTAAAACTTCAATACCGCTTAAACCCTCCAATTTAATATCAACCAAAGCCAGATCGAACTTTTCTTTGTTGGTAACTAACTTCAAGGCCTCTTCGCCACTGTCAACGGCGAGTACCTCATAACCGGCCATCGTTAACATCTCTTGTAATGAGGAACGAATATTCTCCTCATCATCGACAACCAAAATGCGAGCTGACGGAGTCATAATACCCTCCTTAATTTTGAGCTACCGGTAGAAGAATAGTAAACGTGGTGCCTAATCCCATATGGCTCTCTACATGAATCTGCCCGCGATGTGCCTCGATAATCTTATAGCACACAAACAATCCTAAACCCGAACCCTGTTCTTTGGTGGTAAAAAACGGTTCAAAGAGGCGCGATAAAACGTCGGGCGGCATCCCCGGTCCGGTATCGCTAAATTCAAGACGCACGGCTAACTGTAACCGATTATCGTTAAGATGCGTATGTACCGGTGCGGTGCGCACGTGTAGGGTTCCGCCTTGACTGCCCATAGCATCAATGGCATTGAGAACTAAATTCAAACAGACTTGTTTGAATTGGTCAGGATTACCATACACTAGAGGCAAGTCTTGAGCACATGTACGCCTGATATCAATATCCCTTTGCTGCAACTGCTTATGTGTGAGCTGTAAAACACTTTCTAATATGGCGTGGAGATCGATCGCTTGTAATTCATCATCGGTTGAACGGTAAAAATCATCGATGGCGCTTTCTTCCGTCGACTTAAGCGGGCGTTGCAGGCGAAGCGGGCTATAAAATTCGCGCATACGATGGACAATGGAGGAGATACGATCGATTTCGGTACGGGTAATATTAAAATGATAGGCAATCTTTTCCTGACGTTGCGGCCCGTTCAACTCCATTTCCAGCAGACTGAGCGCATTTTGGGTAGCCTGGAGTGGATTATTGACTTCGTGCGCTACAGAAGCAACCAGTCGCCCTAAAGCCGCCATCTTTTCAACCTGAATAAGCTGCGTTTGCGATTGCTGCAAGCGGCGATATTGGTCACGCTCAGATTCGTACAAGCGTGCGTTTTGAATGGCGGCGGCGGCTTGATTGGCAAACGCCTGAGCAAATGAGCGTTGGCTTTGGTCATAAAGCGCTGTCTGTTGATTATCAAGGGTCAGATAGCCAATAATTTTACCGCGTAAGATTAACGGGATGCCCAGCCAACCCGGAATGCTGTCCATATCGCACAAACCGTGCATTACGCTTGTCAACATAAGCGCATGATTATTGCTCTTAATCTCCTGATAGGCCGGCAGTTCAGTGGGATAATGTGCGCCGATGACCTGATCGGATATGGCAAAACCACGCGCTGCCACCGCCCGTAATCCTTCCGACTCCCATAAAAAGACACAGGCACTATCATACGGGACCACTTGCTCTAACTGCGTCAAGATGGTTTCTAGAAGCTGATCAAGCTTAAGGCTTGAAGTTAACGCCGCTGCGGCCTGGCGCAGCATTTCGGTCTGCTCATTAAGCACGGTGAGTTCTTGCACCCGACGGTGAATCTCTTCATAGAGACGCGCATTTTCAATCGCCACCACCGTTTGGTCGGCCAGCGTCTGCAACAGCCTCTCATCTTCTGTGGAAAAATAAGCCGGCTCGGTACTGGTGGCGTGCAATACGCCAATAATACGAGACTTAATCCGCATCGGAACAGCCAGTTCCGACCTCCCCATCCAATGGGTTAATTGTGAAACATGGCGCTCATTGGTTTTCGTATCAGGCACATTAATAACATGACCCTGACGAATAACGGCCACACCGATATCCATAGGGATTTGTTCAATCAAGGGCAGATAAAGTTCAACCGTTTGCAGCTTATCCTGTGATAAATAAAAACAGTATCGCAATTTGCCGGTCAGCTCATCGACCAAACCGTAACTGGCGCTATCGGCCTGAAGCGCCACGACGGCTGTCTCCAAAACTTGGGCCGCAATGGCCGACTCGTCATGCAGTAGCGCCAACTCGTGACCTAAACGATAGATTGCCTCCAACCGCTCCTGCAATCGCTTCCGTTCGGTAATATCCCAGACGATACCGACCCATTGAAGCAAACGACCATCATCATCTTGCTGTACCCGGCCGCGGGTGTAAAGCCAACGCAGACTGCCATCTTTGTGGCGAATACGATACTCTTCTTCATAAATATCGCTTTGCCCCGATAAATGTTCGCGCCCACTGCGCTGCAGTTGCTTTAAATCTTCCGGTACAATTCGCTCTTCCCAAGCTGTGAGCGAATTTGGAAATTCATCGTCTTCAAAACCGATAAACTGCTTTAACTGCGGCGATAAGTAGATATCATCTCTCTGCTCGTGGTCGGGCGCGTTGGGATCAAACTGAATAATCCAAACGCCACCACGCGAACCGGCAATAGCGAGTTGAAGCTGTTCTTCGCGTTCACGCAATACTATTTCGGCCCGCTTGCGCTCGGTGATGTCGGTGATCAAGCCATCGTACGAAATAACGCAGCCCCGCTCATCTTTACGCAGCACCGTCGTATTTCGAACCCAGCGAATAGACCCGTCTTTATGAATTATGCGATGCTCAATAGGCGAGGCAATCTCACCTAACCGCAGCTTCACAATTTGCTTCAAAACTGATCGCTGATCAGTCGAATGGATCATTTGATACCACAAATCCGGGTTAGCGTCGTATTCTTCAGAAGTATAGCCGGTTACCGCCACACAATTCGAGCCATGCCGAGTTTCAACCGGTACGCCATTTTCAAAACGCACCCGATAGATATAATCGGTCACCGACTCTAATAGTTGCGTATAACGCTTCTCGCTTTCAAACAGAGGATCGCCAGTGGCTCCCTGCGAATAAACGGATGTCGCAAGATGCGTCTCGAAATCGTTATGAGCCATAATCATATTACTTCGACCTATCTCAAGCGCATGCAGCTCTTGAACCTCCTGACGGAGTAATCGTAATTGTTGAAAAAATTTTCCAATCGTCCTAATCTCGTCCGCCATTGGCCTGGTCAACTTTATACCTAAGGAAATAATGGTTGAATAATTTTGCTAAGGGTAAATGGTATGCGCAAACACATCACTATTTTGCTTACGCAAGCGATACAGGAAGAATGATCAAAAAGAAAGTAAGGGAGAAGTGGAAAGGGTGTATGAATGAACAAACCGGCAATACGGTTCGTCACGCTAAAATTATACTATCGAATGTATAGAAAAAGATCAATATTGCTCTATTGTTAGTGTCTCTAAGTTTTCGCCATAATTTGAGCCTTTGTTTATTGCGTAGTGCGTAATGCGTATTAA
>JAGRBZ010000276.1 GCA_020433805.1 Anaerolineae bacterium | reverse complement strand
AATTCACCGGTTATCGTTGTCGATCAGTACAGTGGGTTTGATGTAAATGCAGATACGCATGATGGCACACACCCAAATATAAGCGGCGAACAAAAAATGGCTCAGAAATGGCTTGATGCTCTAACATCCATTCTTGATGCTGACAGCTCGCCGACAGCAACACCAACAAATACGCCTTTGCCGACAGCTACCCCCACTACTGCGCCAGTAGCTTGTACTAACAGTACAATGCTTTTTGTGGCTCAATCAACTTCACTGTCAACTTCAGACCAACTTCTTGTTGATCACCTTACAAATTTAGGACATCAAGTCGTTATTCAATCACAGGGTGCATCCGGCAGCGGTGACGCGACCGGAAAAGATTTGGTAATCATTTCTGACTCAGTCAGTTCTACACAAGTCAACACAAAGTTTCGCGATGTAGATGTCCCTGTAATCACCTGGGAGTCGGGCCTATTTGATGATATGGATATGGCCACCACCTCAGATTATGATAATAATCAAACCCAGATTACCATTACGAATGACAGCCATCCACTTTCTGCTAACCTCTCCGGCACAATTACGACGGTCAGCTCGCCGACATACTTCTTCTGGGGAATACCTGCGGCGAATGCTATCAAAATCGCAACGTTGACAACAGATAGTGAAAAGTCGGCTATATTTGCCTACGATACCGGCGACCCGATGATTAGTATAAATGCCCCGTCTCGTCGAGTGGCGCTATACAATGGAAGTGCAGATATCTATACAACTGAGGCATGGCAGATTTTCGATTCTGTTGTTGACTGGGCTTTAAGCTGCAATGGTTCTATCGAATCACTTTCTATTCAGGGTATGCCCAATTCGATGAGCACACCTGTCCCTGCGACTGAAACACCACTCTCTATAGACACACCCGCACCAACCGATACGCCTGTTCCTCCAACTGAAACACCTGTGCCGACCGCTACCCCTATTTCACCAACCGATACACCTATACCAACCGTCACGCCTGTTCCGCCAACTGAAACTCCCATTCCAACCGCTACCCTTATTCCACCAACTGAAACTCCCATTCCAACCGCTACCCTTATTCCACCAACCGAAACACCCATACCAACTGATACGCCAATACCGCCGACAGAAACGCCTCTACCAACAAGTACACCCCTGGCTACCCCCGAATAAGTGGTGGAGAGGGGTATGAGTATTTGAGTTAGCAATATTGCTAATTCATGACTCATTGAACCAAGATTATTTGTAACCGTTATCTTATTTGAACATAATTTGCTAAAGACGGCCTACGAAGAATTTTCGTGGGCCATTTTTATGAGTACCCATTATCTAAACCCTTAACACGCTTGAAAAGGATAAAAATGTCTCAATACACGTTACTCAAACATCTTTATACCCAACGCTTGTCCATAAAACACACTTTATCCGTAGTGATTATTTGTATATCGACCCTTGCATTTTCAACTATTAACCCCCAAGCAATGGCTGCCGGCTTATTAGATCAAACGGGAATGCTATGGGGGAACTATCTGGAGTGGAGCTTGAGCAACAGCAGCTACAGCGGCAACCCCTATGATCTGGAAGCCACTGCCACCTTTCAACATAGCAGCGGCACGACCATCACCACCCCCATGTTCTACGCCGGCAACAACACCTGGAAGTTTCGCTTCACGGGTACCGAGACCGGCAGTTGGGCCTTGACCACCCAAAGCAGCGATGCCGACCTCAACGGCCAAAGTGGCACCGTCACCATCACCGCCAACAGCGACCCCAACGCTACCGGCTTTGTTACCCAATTCGGCAACAAATGGGGCTTTTCCGGCACCGGTGAAGCCTTTGTGCCGCAATTTGTGATGTATTACGGGCCGCAAGGCTTCTACAATAATTCTGCTATAATTGATAACGACATCAACACCTTTATGAACCAGCACGGCTTTAACGGCTTCCATGTGCCGGTCTTCTGTCGTTGGCTAGAAATCAACACTCCCGCTTGTGACGACATCGGCGGTTCTGACCCCAATCCCGACCAAAAAACATTTGAAGCCCTCGAACTGTTGATCACCAAAGTTCACGCTGAAGGCGGGGTGGTTCATCTATGGCTCTGGGGTGATAGTGCCCGTCAACAGAATCCCAATAGCCTACCGGGCGGCATCAACGGTCAGGTCGATAAGCGACTACAGCGCTACATCGCGGCTCGCTTAGGACCGCTGCCGGGCTGGACGATGGGCTATGGCTTTGATCTGTTTGAGTGGGTCAATGAAAGCCAACTGACCCAATGGCAGGACTACATGCAAGATCAGATGGGCTGGGACCACTACATGGGTGCTCGCTCCAGCACCAACCAACTCAACCAACTGTCGGAAGCGATGGACTATTCGGCTTACGAGCAACACAAACCTGACTATGACAAATATGTAGAAACGATAGAGCAGCGACCGGGTAAACCCTCATTCTCCGAAGACCGCTTTCGTATTCGAGATGGAGGAAGCCAATCTAAAGATTACAACGAAGAAGAAACACGACGCGGATTGTGGCATTCAGCTATGGCCGGGGGAGTAGCCAACATTTGGGGTAACCTGGTAGGTGCCTCGGGCGCCAACGAAGGTACGGACAAATCCAATTCCTATAACAACCCCCATTGGATCAAAACCTATGCCCTATTTTTTGAAGAGCGCTTCTCTCGCAATTTACAACGCTGTAATAGTTTGACGAACGGTGTCTGTTTGAAACGGTTGGGCAACAACCATTACATTTTCTATCGAGAAAATGCCAGCAGCATTCAACTCGATTTGTCGCAGATGGAGTCAGCCCAGACGGCGATTGCTGTGGATACCAAAAACGCCTACACCGAAATCAGTTTAGGAACGTTGGCTGCCCAAAATCAAACCTGGACTGCCCCCTACGCTTCTGATTGGGCCGTTGCCGTCGGCGACTTTGATATTCCACCCATTAATTCTTCCATTTACCTTCCAATAATCATGGTAAAAAAATAGAGGCGCAACATTATGCCTTCGCCAATTGCCCATACTGCTGCAGGATATGTAGTCTATAAATTTTATGGCTTAAAGGAACACAAAGTATTTGATACCGTTGGCAACAACAGCACAGCTTTTATTCTAGCTTTCGTTTTTTCGCTCATGCCCGATTTAGATGTTATCCCTGCATTTTTTGCTGGTAACGTAAGTTATTTTCATAACAATTTTACCCACAGTTTGGGTAGCGGTTTGATAGTGGCTTTAATAGTGGGCGCTACTTGCCAGATGATTCAAGGTAGAGGCTTTAAATACTGGTCTATACTGGCTTTACTCTGTTATGAACTCCACGTCGTTATGGACTATTTCACAGTAGGAAGAGGTGTTATGCTATTCTGGCCTCTTTCTAACGAGCGCTATGAGCCAGCTATAACGGTTTTCTACGGATTACGTCGTTCTAATGGTCTACTCACGCTTGATCACGTCTGGACTCTCATAAATGAACTCTGTTTTGTATTGCTATTGCTAATTCTGATGCGAACATATGAAAAGCTTAGGCTCAATATGAGCGGTTGATCTCTAACGCTTTTCTAAGAATATTTTTACGGCTTTATGATTGAATAATGATACTATGTCTGGGCAACGGTTCGAAATTATTCTAGAATACAGCTTTTATAACTGGTTCTCATTTAAATGTGTTTATTTATCCTTTTATGGTTACCGCTCATAAATTCGGAGTGAAAAAAGATGCTCACCGCAGAAAATCCTCATATTTCTCAAGACATAGTTAAACGGTCAGGTATCTCAAAAAAGTATCAAGAATATCCTTCTGCTACTTCCAAAGATACGATACCTGAAAATGTAGCTGAATCTTCAAATGATACTTCTGAAAAATCAATTTATGTTTCTATCGTTATTCCTTTGTTGAACGAGGAAGAAAGCATTAATTTGTTACATAAGCGGTTAACAGAAGCTTTATCTAACGTTGAGAAAAAATGCGAAATCATTTTTATCGATGATGGAAGTACAGATACCAGTTTCAAAAAATTAAAAGCATTGCAAGAACAAGACTCTCGAATCCACGTCATTCGATTTCGGCGTAACTTTGGGCAGACAGCTGCTTTTTCGGCCGGTTTTAATAAGGCTCGCGGTGATGTAGTCATCACTATGGATGCCGACCTCCAAAACGACCCCAACGATATTCCTCTACTGCTAGAAAAGATCGATGAAGGCTATGACGTTGTCAGCGGTTGGCGTGTTGATCGGCAAGATACATTTATAACTCGAAAGCTTCCTTCTATAATTGCCAACTCTCTTATCTCAAAAATGACCGGAGTGAACCTGCACGACTACGGATGTTCGCTTAAAGCTTACCGAAGTGATGTTGTTAAAAATATCAACTTATATGGAGAAATGCATCGCTTTATCCCGGCCCTGGCCAGTTGGATGGGGATCCAAGTTGCGGAGGTTCCGGTTAATCATTTTGCCAGAAAATTCGGTAAATCTAAGTATGGTTTAGGCAGAATTGTAAAAGTCTTTTTAGATCTGCTGACAGTCAAGTTTTTACTGCATTATGCTACGCGCCCAATCCAAGTTTTTGGCTTTTTAGGGTTACTGTCTCTTATTGGTGGTACCGTTTTAGGAATTTATCTCTCGGTTCTGCGTTTGTTCTTTGAACAGGGGTTAAGAGACAGGCCTGCTTTATTGCTGGCTATACTGCTTGTTGTTTTAGGAGTTCAATTCGTTACTATGGGCCTGATTGGCGAAATGATAACCAGAACTTACTATGAAGCCCAAAATAAACCTATTTATGCTATAAAAGAAGTTTTAGGCAAAGAAAGCTAATTCTTGCCACCTACGTTTGTTTGGCACTTAACGTGTATCGATCAAGGTGACAGTCACTTCTGCATTAAAAATGAGCATCCGACAGCCCCCATAGCTCGATTTACTGCGTCGAAGTGACTGTCACCTTTTGAACTGCGTAACGCATAAAGCTACGTTACACACAAAAAAAAGGGGAGCATCTCTATAATGAGGTGCTCCCCTTTTTAGCTTGCTAGCGATTATTGGGCGACACACTCCCAAGTCTGAGGACCATTTTGACCAAAGTTGATACTCACTAAAACTAAGTCGAAAATATCAACTATCTCATCTTTATTAATGTCAGCAGCTAAGTTAGCCCCTGTTTGTTCAAAAGTAACGCCAACTGCGGTAGCATCGGTAACATCTACGACATTATCATCATTGACATCACCGCTGACTAAGGAAACATCTTCTAAGCTCGCTTCGGGAGTTAACAAGTTTGCAGCGTTGCAGGTAGCAGCCAGATATCCGGGGGCATCAGCCGTTATTGCCGTATTTCCGGCAGGTACATTGGCAAGGGAATAAGCGCCATTTGTATCGGCATTTGTTGATAAATTTCCTTGCGCCCCTACAAAGATGGTAACGTCAGATAGGTCTCCATTGGTGCGGCCCGGTAAATCAACTTGACCGAAAATCGTGGTCGTATCTGCGGGATCAGATGTCGGCTGCGGCGTGGGATTGGGTGGTTCAGGTGTATCTGTGGGTTCAGGAAGAGGCTGATCGGTAGGTGTAACGGTTGGTTGAGGAGTAGGGGTTTCGGTTGGCTCAGGCAGCGGGTCACTGGTAGGTTCAGGGGTGGCGTTGCCTATGACTAAAGAGAAACTTTCGGTTCCTACCTCTAAACTATTGGCATACGGATCACTCAACTTTTCACCCTCAAGGGTAAAGGTCGCTATTCCTGAAGTATTGGCGGCTGTCACATCAAAAGTAAATAAAGGAACGTCATTTATTAAACCGGCCATATCGCCTTGTCTACTCGCTACAAATGTGATTGTGCCATTTACTGCATCAATCTCTTTGCGGAGCACAAATGGAAATTCCGGACTTACGGCTAAATTGCTTACGGACACTTTGAGCGGGTCATACGTAAGCACAAACTGCGCTCCATAGAGACCCTCATCTTTTACATTTTCAGCGACAACTTCCAGAGTAGCTTTTCCGCCTGAAGCAACAGAAGCCGGTCCGGTAATAGCTAGCGTCGTTTCCCCCGACACCGGATCGGATGTAGATGTGGGTGTGGGTATGGGGGTATTTACGGCATTGATAATAATATAGTTAATACGCGTACCTTTGTCGATTGCTCCACCCATAAGCGTGAGTTTTCCATCAAGTACGTTTACATCAGCCGTATCCTGTATAAACTGACCGGTTTCAGTAGCAACATTATCGACAAGGACCGAGTTTTCAACTTCCAGGTAGTGTGTCGTTGGAAAAGAGGCATCTCCCAAAGCATACTCGATTGTATAGGCCCCATTGGGTAAATCTATTTCCCAACTGCTCTCTGCGTGAAAATGGATAAGCGTGTCTAGCCGTTCCTCGTTATAATTATTTCTATTGCGAGCGGCATCCGTATGATCGGTGCTCCAGCCATAGCCGCGTTGCGAGTTATATTCCAAGCCTGAGTCAACTTTGTAATCGTTTACAGACTCGGTCTCTCCTAACTGGAAATTGATGCGAATAGGAAATGATATGATAACATCAGAAGGGGGTGTGGGTGTAGCCGTCGAGTTGCCAGGAGTAGCTGTTTGTACAGGTGTACTGGTACTTGTAGCGGTCGGCGGTACAGATGTAGCGGGTGATGTGGATGTAGCCGTTGGGGGTACGGATGTAGCGGGTGATGTAGATGTAGCGGTTGGCGGTACAGAGGTAGCGGGTGATGTGGATGTAGCTGTAGGCGGCACAGAGGTGGCAGTTGGTGGTACGGATGTAGCGGTTGGCGTTGATGACGGAACAGGATCAATATCACTACCGAAATTACCAACGGCAATGGCCCAATCAGAAGCGTAGGGGGCAGTCCAGGTTTGATTTTCGGCAGCCAACGACCCTAAACTGATTTCGGCATAGGCCTTTTTGGTATCCACAGCAATCGCGGTCCGGGCTGAACCCATCTGTGATAAATCGATTTGAATGCTGCTGGCGTTCTCCCGATAGAAGATGTAATGGCTGTTGCCTGACCGTTTCAAACAGACGCCGTTCGTCAGACCGTTACACCGTTGCAACTCTTTTGTAAACCGCTCTTCGAAGAAAACAGAATATGTTTTTATCCAGTTGGGGTTGTTGTACGAATTGGATTTGTCCGTACCTTCGTTGGCCCCTGAGGCACCTAACAAGTTACCCCAGATGTTGGCCACTCCCCCGGCCATAGCTGAATGCCACAATCCGCGTCGCGTTAACTCTTCGGTGTAATCTTTGGAACGGCCTTCATCCCGAATACGGAAGCGGTCTTCGGAGAATGAGGGTTTACTCGGTCGCTGCTCTATCGTCTCCACATATTTGTCATAGTTAGGTTTGTGTTGCTCGTAAGCCGAATAGTCCATCGCTTCCGACAGTTGGTTGAGTTGGTTGGTGCTGGAGCGGGCACCCAGGTAGTGATCCCAACCCATCTGGTCTTGCATGTAGTTGTGCCATTGGGTCAGTTGGCTGCTGTTGACCCACTCAAACAGATCAAAGCCATAGCCCATCGTCCAGCCCGGTAGTGGCCCTAAGCGAGCCGCGATGTAGCGCTGTAGTCGCTTATCGACCTGACCGTTGATGCCGCCCGGTAGGCTGTTGGGGTTCTGTTGACGGGCATTATCACCCCAGACCCATAGATGAACCACCCCGCCTTCAGCGTGAACTTTGGTGATCAACAGTTCGAGGGCTTCAAATGTTTTTTGGTCGGGATTGGGGTCAGAACCGCTGATGTTGTTACAGGCGGGAGTGTTGATTTCTAACCAACGACAGAAGACCGGCACATGGAAGCCGTTAAAGCCGTGCTGGTTCATAAAGGTGTTGATGTCACTGTTTATCCTTGATGAATTGTTGTAGAAGCCTTGCGGCCCGTAATACATCACAAATTGCGGCACAAAGGCTTCACCGGTACCGGAAAAGCCCCATTTGTTGCCGAATTGGGTAACAAAGCCGGTAGCGTTGGGGTCGCTGTTGGCGGTGATGGTGACGGTGCCACTTTGGCCGCTGAGGTCGGCATCGCTGCTTTGGGTGGTCAAGGCCCAACTGCCGGTCTTGGTACCCGTGAAACGAAACTTCCAGGTGTTGTTGCCGGCGTAGAACATCGGTGTGGTGATGGTCGTGCCGCTGCTATGTCGAAAGGTGGCAGTGGCCTCCAGATCATAGGGGTTGCCGCTGTAGCTGCTGTTGCTCAAGCTCCACTCCAGATAGTTTCCCCATAGCATCCCTGTCTTATCTAATGCTAAGGGTGCGGCGGAATATACTTCTGTATTGGTGGAAAATGATAGACCTACCATAACAAAAAAGAAGATGAACCATTGAAAAGCTTTCACGCTTCTTAACGAGAGGGTTGTAAATAGTAGGGGTGTCGTATTTGATGATTTTCCGTACATCGTGTTGTTTCTCCTTATCTCTAGTCTCGTATTTGAAGATAAATAAAAACCCAATTTCTTGACTAAATTTGATATGAAATTGGGTCCCTCTTTTTCTCATCGATATGCGTGCCTATCACAATCATATCGTTCATAAACTTATCGTTTGTTAAAAATGCTGCTTTTTGTTCCTCAACAAAAGTATAGCTTATGTCATAGAGATCTGGGTAGCGTAGAATATTCTTAATTTCGATAACAAGCTTTTATGATAGGGAGAAATATATGCGTATTTTGTACGGGGGCATTTGTTTTCAATAAAAAAAGTCCAGGCTTATTCAAGCCCGGACTCACCAAAATCATTTCTACTTACATTTATGAGATGCGCCAGGGCACTAACCTAAGCAAACAAAGAGCACAACCTATAACAATAAGTAGATTAGCTCTGTTATTAACGTTTAAGTAAAAGCCAGAAAAATCGCCACCGGTTTCGGGCAGAATATTGGGGTTGACAGCCACCTCTGAGTGAAGTTTCTGGCCCTCTTCTGCAGAATTGGTGGCAACCTTCGTCACATCCAAATCGACTGCCTGCGTATCATCCACCACATTGTTTTCAACATAGGCACTGTAATATCCCAACTCTATCTCTACCTTGTTGTGATTAATGATATCCACTTTTTGGCTAGTCTGAGCCGGAACAAAGTCTGACGGCAAATCAAGGTCAACATTATAGGTACCATCGGCAATGCCGGTTAGAGAAAACTTACCGGAAAAGTCGGTTCTAATAGGAATATCATTGATGACCACGGTAAGCCCTGCTCCCGGCGCGCCAGTCGATCTATCGGTAACTTGACCATAAATATCACCCCATATAACGCTGTCGTCATCATCGTCATCACCATCATCTTCCGAACCGTTATGTGTTGCGCTATTCCCACCGGGTAGAGGCCGAGGAGGGGGGTTTTGGGCCAATACTCCTTCTAAAAAGATCATTGAGACAAGACTAATGAGTATGAGAATAAAACAAAATTTCCTAAGTATGTTCATTGTAATGCTCCTTTTATTCTGAAGATGGCAGTGGTCTAGTAGGAATACGTTGTTCGTCTAAGCTGTTTACCGAACTTGGATTTACCAGGTTACTAGATTGTGTGATCTGGATGCTTATGGGACCCGTTCTATTGTTCGTTTCATCTTTTTCTTTTATAAAACCCTCCGGTACATTGTAGCCATTCCATGAGTCTACATAAGCCCACAAAGTATGGGTACCTACCGGCAAAGAACCTGACCAAACCGTATGGGATGCGCTTATATAGGGATCGTCCATTTCTGAAGTTAGGTATACGATCTCACCGGGTTCAATTGTTTCCTGGATTTGCCAGGCTATCCCATAATCTCCAATACAGGGGTTTGTTGAAGGGTTAGGTGGTATTGCACAAAGCTCAGACCACACATAACCCGCCTCATTAGGAAATGGGAGTGGATCAACATATAAATCTACCCAAAAATTGGGGGCTGCCGACACAGTACCCGTGTTCTTAACCGCTACCTTTACTATCATGGTTTCGGCAGAAGACAATTCTGAACTATCGGTTTCCACGGATAGGGTTACTTGTAAATCAGGTAGACTTTCACCTGGAGGCTTGTTGCTACCCCCGTTAGTTGCACCCACAATGATAGGAAGGAATACTTTGTTTGGAGTACTCTGAGGCGGTCTATCATCTATGACCGTGATGTTAATCGTTTCACTATCACTTAAAGTCGGGGAACCGTTATCACTTACGCTAACCGTTGCCGTATAGGTGCCGGTTTGGGAGGGAGTCCAACTGAATACCCCGGAACTGCTGTTGATAGATGCTCCAGCAGGGGCATGGGTTAGCTTATAGCTAAGCGCATTTGCAGGAATATCAGTATCTGTACTTGAAGCGGTAAAACTCAGCGTATTGTTAACTTTAACACTTTGATCGCCAATGGCCGCCAAAACAGGTGCCTGATTGACTTCATTAACCGTTATTGTAAAGCTTTGTGTATAAGTAGTACCGGGGGCTCCCAGATCTTCGATAACGATAGTAGGTGTATATACGCCGGGGCCTTGCTGCTCTGTTGGAGTCCATGTGAATTCAACCTGATTGGTGGCTCCGGTTATATCTTCTAATGTAGACCCCGCCGGTTCATTTATCAGGCTAAAGAGAAGGTCATTGGTGTCGGTTGCAGTTACCGTAACCGTTAGAAGCTCATTTTCATTGATTACGTGATCTTCGATGTCGGCAATAACAGGTGGTTGATTGATTTCATTTACTGTTATCTGTATCTCTTGGCTGTCGGTTAAAACGGGGGTACCGTTATCCGAAACCACAACGGTTAAGTTGTAGACATTTCCTCCTTGGCCCAAAGTCGGAGTCCAGGTAAACACTCCACTGCTGCCGACAATCGATGCCCCAGAAGGCGGATTAATAAGGCTAAAGGTGAGAACATCATCCGGAAAATCAGGATCGATGGCAATAGCATTAAAGGTGAGTATTTCCGTAGCACTAATCACTTGATTACTTATAAAAGACAAAACCGGTGCATCATTAATGGGGCTTACCGTAGTAGTGATAGTGGCCGTATCATTATGTCCATTCCCATCGCTCACGGTGTAGGTATAAACATCAAACCCGTTGAAATTTGTTGTAGGGGTATAGACAACGGTCGTTCCATTGGTCGTTGCCAGGCCAAATTGGGGCAACCCAAGAGCCGTTATGGTCAAAGGATCGTTATCCGGGTCAGTGTCGTTATCAAGCACGGACAGGACAATAGGTGTATCTTCATCCGTTGTATCACTATCATCTTGGGCTATAGGGGCGCTGTTTAAGGGTATGCAGAAGTCTT
>JAGRBZ010000275.1 GCA_020433805.1 Anaerolineae bacterium | reverse complement strand
TGTTGTGCCGCTGGCCTCCGACCGCACCGACGGCCAGGGCGACGTCATCGATGCCGAATTTGTCGGCACCTTTGAGCCGGTCGGCAACTACTTTATCGATCTGTATCGTATCCGCTACCGGACGTTGACCAATGACGAGAAGCCGGTCGAGGCGCGGGCCTACCTTTACATCCCCCTTACCAGCGAAGTAGAGTTGTTTCCCATCGTGGCCTACGGCGGCGGGACGACCGGCATAGGCTCGGGTTGTGCTCCGCTCAACGAAATTCGGCAGGGCGAAAGTTGGGGCGCGTTTCACTACCAAATGCTGGCCTATTCGGCCCAGGGCTTTATTGCGGTCTGGCCCAACGGTCAGGGCTTCGAGGATAATCAGCCGGCACACCCTTATTTTATTGCCGAAAGTCAGGGCCGTACCATACTCGATGCCGTGCGGGCCGCTTATGACTTTATCAACGACGGTCGGGCTACCAATACAAAAGCCAGGGCGATGGAGGCGGTCTTTTTTGGCGGCTACTCCAGCGGCGGCCACACCGCCTTTGCCGCTAAAGATATTGCCGCTCGCTATGCGCCGGAGTTGAAAGTCAAAGGTGTTTTTGGACACGGCCCCACCACCAACCCGGAAACGCTGATTAAGGAAAACCCCATCTTTAGCCCCTACCTAGTCTATGCCTACCGCGCTTATTTCGGCGAAAGCGTCATCGACCCCGCCCAGGTTTTTCAAGACAACTACGTGGTCGATTTTAATGCCGAAGTCATGACCCGTTGCGTTGACGATCTGTATGGCTATTATTCCCCCAATGCCCGGCTGATCTATCGCACCGACTTTCGAGAAGCGCTCTACAGTGATCGTCTGGCCTCTATCTTGCCTCGCTTCAAACGGATGCTTGATACCAACAAGGCTGGTCTGGCCCGCGCCGGGAGAAATATCCCGGTGCTGATTTTACAAGGTACTGCCGATCAAGTGGTCACTCCACCCAGCCAACAGGCATTTGCCCAGGCGGTATGTGGCCTTGGCAGCCGGGTGACCTATTTAACTTACGCGGCCGTTGACCACGCCGGTACCCGCAACGCCAGCTTTAGCGACACCATCGGCTGGATGAAAACGCTGGCCGAGGGGGGCGTACCGAACTCCAGTTGCGACAATCTGTCAGATTAATTCGTCTCCGCTACCGCTATGAGATTTTCTTAAACCGGTAAAAAGATCGTTCTCTACCTGATCGCTGCCGTTAACCAGGCTAAAGATACGATAATAGGTTTGCGAACCCCACAATCGGCGATAGTGATCATCCGGTAGGATTTGCATGGTTTTGTAGTTCAACAGTTGCGACCGATGACAGGCCACTGCCTGGCAGACCTGCTGCCAATAAGCCGACGTATCGATCTTGGCGGTCACCGCCCAGTCGGGCCAGGTGACAAGGTGACGTTTGACGCCATTGACCTCCATCGCTAATTCGCCTAAGGCAACCTGATAGGCGATGGCCTCCGTTCGGGTTACGACCCGGTAGTAGAGCTTTGAGACTCGGTGAGCCGACCACGCTTCAATGTGGCCATAATTCGGGTCGGCGGCCGTAATCACGGCCGCCGTGGTCAATTGGCTTATGGCAATATGGTCGGGATGGCCGTATGCGCCGAAGGGATCAAATGTGATGACGACGTCAGGGTGTAACTTTCTCAGATGCGCCACCAATTGTTCGACCACTTTGGTCGGCTCGACCTGAGCCAGTTCGCCATCTCTATATCCTAAGAAGATGATCTGCTGTAATCCCAGAATTCGAGCAGCCGCAGCCAACTCGGCGGTTCGGAGACGCCCCAGCGCCTCCGGGCCAGGATAATCGGTTTCAGAACCAATCCAGCCGCGTTCACCCCGGGTGGCGGTAACAAGACAGGTGCAAACTCCCTCGCTGGCATATTTTGCCAAGGTCCCGCCCATCCCCAGTGATTCGTCATCAGGGTGGGCCAGAACACACATCAATTTGAGTTTTTCGATTTCTCGTTCATCTCTAAATCTGTCCAAGAGTATTGCTCCACTTTAGAAATGTCATCCGCTTGGTCGAAGATTAAATGATCAGCCATAAACTTAAAAACGACTGACCGATCCATATTACAGTGATTGGCCTTAACCTCAACATATTCGTGCGCTACACCCAATTCAGTCAGCATTTTGTCGAAATCTCGTATTACTTCGACCGGAGCAAAACCGTCGTATTCGCCGTGGTAAATGAGTAAGCCGCGTAATCGAACGGGTTGGTTGAGATAATCCGGCACATCATGGATGACATCAGCGGCGATTATCTTTTGCCGTACTTTCGGCACGATTTGGCCCTTCCCATCTACAAGTTTAAAGGGCATATCGAGATAGAATGGCGGTTTGTCCGGATTGGACGCTGCTCCAGCCGCGAAAGAGATGAACCACTCCCCATAGACGTCATCAAAATTCTCCGGTTCGCGTCCGAATTTAAGTCTTTCTATTTCCCACATCGGATCATGTTCGGCATCGTACATGCCGGACATCGGTGCCGCCACACTAAAGACTTCAGGATACGTCAGGGCAAGATGCAGGGAGCCATCGCCGCCCATCGAACAGCCCGTTATACCCCGGCTATCGCGTTGTGGCAGCGTGCGATAGTTAGCATCGATATAGCTCACTAACTCCTCAGTAATGTAGCGCTCATAATCGCCAATTGTTGGCGAACTCAAGTACTGACTGCCTCCGAATTTGTTGTCCGCGTTGAGAAAGACCAAGATCATCTCTCCCACCTCACCGCCGGCTGTCAATTTGTCCAACTCCGGCCCCATCCCGATATAATCACTCTCGTTGCCCCAAAAGCCGTGGAGTACATAAATCACCGGATAGTGTTTGTCTCTGGTATCATAGTCTGCCGGTAAGTAGACGTAGAAGTGTCGTGTCGCCGGATCACCAATAAGATTATCGGCCAAAGCCTGGCTCGTTATTTGTCCCTTCACCAACTTCCCCTTGTTTGACGGTTGCGAGGTAGGTGCGACCGGCGTTGGTTTCGGCGTTTTGGGAACGGGAGTTAAAGTTGGCTCTGGAGTGGGTAGCTTTGGCGTAGATGTCGGAAATACTGCACTTTGCGTTGATGGTGGTGCTTCGGCTAAGGAAGCCGACGTATTTCCTCCACACCCAACCAAGAACAGTAAAAGCGTCATCGCCGTAATGATTAGTCTGATCAATCTCAGCAACGTTGAATAACGCATGGTTATCTCCTTTTGTTGATTCTCTCGATCTTTATTAAACCAGAAAACCCCTTCCTTTTGGTACCCAATTATGATAAAATAGGGGTACAGAGAGGGTGTAAAATGGACAAAGATGAGGCAGGCGGAATTGTATCGTTTGGCTACTGGGTCCAGCAGCGGCGCATGGCCCTGGAACTGACTCGGCCTGCTTTAGCCCGATGCGTAGGCTGTTCACCGGTCACGATTAAGAAAATTGAGCGAGATGAGCGGCGTCCGTCTCATCAAATTGCCGAACTTCTAGCCGATCAGCTGGCCATCCCTGATCTGGATCGCGATAAATTCATTCGTATGGCCCGTGGCGAATTTATAACTTCCCCGCTGTCCCCGCCCGAGCTTATTTCACTCCCCACCTTTTTACGAACCCACCACGAAGCCGAAAAATGGGTCGAGGCCCCCTGTGTGGCCCGTGAACAAGAGTTAAACCAACTCGATAGCTTCCTACACGCCGCTTTGACCGGCCATGGCTCTATCGCCTTCATTACAGGGGAGGCGGGCTATGGTAAAACCCTTCTGGCCCGTGAGTTTGTTCGGCAGGCCCAAGAACAACATCCACGCCTTATCGTTGCCACCGGCAACTGTAATGCGCATACCGGCATCGGCGATCCGTATCTGCCCTTCCGCGAGATAATGGCGTTGCTGACCGGCGACATCGAAGCCCGATGGTTGGCCGGTGGCCTGAGTCGAACCGCAGCGCAACGGCTGTGGGGTACCGTACCGCATGCCGCCAAAGCGCTGGCCGATGTTGGCCCCGACCTGGTTGACATCTTTGTTCCCGGACAGTTTTTGGTCACCTGCACCACAGCAGCCGCTCCGGGAGAACTGGAGACGCTGAATCACCTCAAGGCACTGGTAGCGCGTCATCAAACGGCTCCCGGCCCAACTCACCTACAGCAGGGCGATCTTTTTGCCCAGTACACCCGCGTGTTGCATGAACTGGCTCGCCGGGAGCCGCTGCTGCTCATCCTTGATGATCTGCAATGGGCGGATACCGGTTCGATAAGCTTGCTGTTTCACCTGGGGCGACAGCTTGAAGGCCAGCGTATCCTGGTGATAGGCCTTTACCGTCCGGCTGATGTAGCGCTCGGTCGTTTTTCGACCGCTTCCGGTGAGCGCGAACGCCATCCGCTAGAGCCAATGATCAATGAGTTGCAGCGTTATTTCGGGGATAATCAAGTCGTTCTGGCGCAGTCTGGTGGGGGTAAACCATTCGTTGAGGCCCTTTTAGACATCGAACCGAATCGGTTGGGGACAGACTTTCGAGACGCCCTGTATCGGCAGACCGGCGGTCATCCCCTATTCACTGTCGAGATGGTGCATGGCTTGCAAGCGCGGGGTGATCTGGTTCAGGATGAGCAGGGGCGCTGGATTGAGGCACCGGTGCTGGACTGGACCATATTACCGAGTCGGGTTGAGGGGGTGATTAATGAACGTATCAGCCGTCTGCCGCTAACATTGCAAGAGATGTTGAAGGTGGCCAGCGTTGAAGGCGAGGTCTTTACCGCTGAAGTTGTGGCCGGGGTGCAGGCCATAAACGAACGGCAGATGGTCGGCCAACTCAGCCAGGTATTGGATAGGCAGCAGCGCTTAATTCGTGTGCAGGATAGCCGGCAGTTAGAAAAAAAACATGTGTCTCGCTACCGTTTTCGGCACATCCTGTTTCAAAAGTTCATTTATGACAGTTTAGATCAGGTCGAACGCTTCTATCTCCATCAAGCTGTGGGCGACGCATTGGAGGAACTATATTGTGACAATGTAAGCTCCGTTGCTCCTCAGTTGGCCCGACATTTCGCTGCCTGCGGCGATAATCGGCGCGCCTTGAAATATTTCATCGTAGCTGGCGATATGGCTGCGGCTGCTTATGCCTACACCGAGGCCGAATCGCTCTACAGCCGCGCCCTGGAAATCGCGCAATCCCTGGAATCAATGGAATCAATGGAGGCCGACTCCGGCGCAGTTGCCGACAGCGAACAACTCATCCATCTTTACACCCAACGTGGCCGCACGTTGGAGCTAGAGGCCCACTATAATCAGGCCCTGCACAACTACACAGAAATGGAACAGTTGGCCCTCAGGCGGGGCGACCGCGCAATGGAACTTGTCTCTTTAAGGGGGCAGGCCGTCATCCGCAGTACGGTTAACCCGGCCCGCGATCCGGGACAAGGGCAATGTCTCTTAGAGAAGGCCCGTGCCTTGGCCCGAGAACTGAATGACCGCGTCGCCGAGGCCAAAATCCTATGGAACCTGCTGCTCCTCAGCGCCTACACCGGCGGTGACCTGCATCAGCGGCTTGAGTACGGCGAACAAGCGCTGACACTGGCTCGAGAACTTAATCTGCGCGAATTGATGGCCTTTACTTTGCACGATATTTTCTATGCCTACGCCGGGGCCGGCCAGTGGCTTCGCGCTAGAGAATGCTTATATGAAGCTCGGCAACTGTGGCGTGAAGAAGATAACCTGCCCATGCTGGCCGAAACGCTGATGCGCATTCACTGGACTTATCTGGTTACCGGCGACTATGAACAGGCCTTGGCTTACTCCGATGAAGCGTTTCGCATTGGTCAGGATAGCAACAATCTTGATGCCCAGGCCCTGAGCCGCTTCGTCATCGGCTTTGTCTATTTGGAGCGGGGACAGCCCGAGCAAGCCATCGCGACAATGACCGAGGCGATAGCAGTGGCTGAGTCGGTTGAAAATCTAACACCGTTAACCGGAACGCAAGCCGACCTGGGCTGGGTTTACGGCCAACTGGGGGACGTGGATCATGGGCTGGAATTGGCGCGTTTGGCACGAACAACGGCCGAGGCAAAACTGCCCATTTTGCAGTATTGGCCGAGGGCCATTCTGGTTACTCTGCATCTACTTAAAGGCGATTTCGCCGCTGCCGAGGCCGTCATGGGTACGCTGGAACCTTACCGGGAGGTCAAGCAAAAATTTGGCTACATGCCGTTTATGTGGGTTCATGTTGCCTTAGCCGAGGGTGAGTTTGCGTATAGTCAGCAAGATTTCATTCGCGCTGCTAAGGTGATGGACACGCTAGAGGCCGACCTGCGTAACGCAGGCATCCGTTATCTACTCCCTGATGTTCTTCACCTCAAGGCCCGAGCACTCCTTGAGCAAAGTGAGGATTTGACCGAAGAAGCTTATACAATATTGGTAAAGGCACGGGCCGAAGCCGAAGCCCTTGGCTCTCGCCGCTCGCTGTGGCCTATCCTGGGCACGCTAAGCAGGATAGCGTGTCAGCGAGGTCGTCCGACCGAAGCTGAAGCCTTGCGAAACCAGGCACGGGAGATTGTGGACGATATTGCCCACCACCTCCCGACACCTGAGTTGCGGGCTGCGTTTTTAAATTTGCCCTCTTTACCGGCTGACTATAAAGATCAATGAATGCCGATGATTGAACTTTCATCGACGATCATCGGCTCTGTCGTTACAGAAGCCTGGTCGTCCATTGCCGGCGGCACGTTAGAGTTGTAGATATCACGGAAGATTTTCCAAGAGCCATCGGGCTGTCGTTTCAGTAGCGTCATATATTTGCCGTCGACAGTCATTGGCTCGCTGCCGTCCTTGAACGTTATGGTTGCGGCATAAGTTCCTCTGGCCACGGCCATATCGCCACTTACATTTACTTCTTTGTTGGTGATCTCCATATCGTACGTTATCGCTTCGAGTTCACTTTCAAGCCCGGCCCGCAGCGCCTCTTTGCCGACGATGGGAAGCGATTCCGGAGGAAACTGCATAGCGTCATCAGCCCACAAAGCCATGTAACCTTCGACGTCTCCGGCATTGAGACTGGAAGCATACTGCTCCCAAACCTTATTAACCGCTGCCGTAACAGCTTCGACATCATCTACGGCTTCCACGGCAGGAGCCGCAGGTTTTTGGTCTTCAGGTGCTGCCGCCGGAGAACCACAGGCCGAGAAGATACTTCCCAGAGCCAACCCGGTGATCAAAAGTAGAAACCAACTTCTTCGTTCCATGATACTTCTCCTTAGGTATCGGTGCTTTGAGACTTCTTCGTAAGCGCCTCAAAGATTTTTATTAAACACATATCACTCGCAATTGGGCCACGCTACAAATCTGTTGAAACGAGCACCTCCTTCTCCTCGTTACAGAAGTACAGACTATCATAACTATTAAAGCATGAAATAATCGCGCGTTGGTACCCTATTGCGAGGGGATAGGGGTACAAAATGGGTACAATGTGGATGAAGTTGAGACAGGCGCTAATAAGGGGCTTGTTATTGCTGCAAGGAGATTTTAACAAGCTTCACCTTCTACGGCCCCTTGAGTATAATAGAAGATGAAACTGCTGCCGACCTGCTTAGCAGGTTGAGGAAAATTATATGAATTCCAACACACTCGACTCGATAACCCTGTTACAGGCCCACCTCCAGGATAAATCATCCGACGAATTGATTGCTCTCCTCATCGATCTCGTCCAACAGCTCGATGAACCGACCCGCCAACACTTTTTAGATAACCTGACCCCATCTAAGCCGCCCCCCGTGGAACTGCGCTCCCCTTCGCCGGAAACCTTTTTAGCCCAGCTCGATGCCTTTGCTGAGGCGGTCCGGCAAGGCGACTACTTCGATGAGGAAATGAAGAGTTATTTCAATAAGCCTCTGGCTTATCGTCCCTCTCAAGTCTACAAATATAAGGCGGAGGATCACATCGGTCTAAACGCCGTACGTCACTTTTTGACGGAGGCAGACGCCTACTTTCAAATCGAACAGTACGAGGTGGCTGCCACAGCGTACCAAACGGTGCTCAACTTAACTGTGGTAGATAATCCTTATGCGACACTGGGCGTAGGTAAACCACTCCGCGAACTGGGGGAAGATGTCGGATCTCTCATCAAACGCACCTTGATAGCCTTGCAGCAGAGCCGTCCACCCTCCGAATTCTACGAGGAGGCGCTGCACCTTCTCACCCAGTTCGACCAGCCCGACCGCCCGCTCATCGACGATTTTGTATCGCTTCTTAATCCTCATCAGCAGATGGAAGTTTGCGTCCGCCTGGAAGCGTGGGCCGATGAACTGAATCAACAGGAACTGCAAACTTTCCCCACCAGTATTCCCTTGCAACTGCGTCTACTTATTCGCTTGTATGTGGTTCAGGGTCGGGTCGATAAGGCGATGGCTGTGCAGCATCGTTTTCGTCACCGGTATACGATGCTCTATGGCTTGCTTTTGGACGGGTGTGAAATCGCCCAAAATTGGCCGGCGATTATCACCTATGGGCGGGAAGCGTTAGACGTTTTACCGGAAAAAAGAGGGAATAACTTTCACGCGCCACGCGATGGGATGGACCCCACGGTTGTCCGCACGCAAATGGCGCATGCGTATGAGGCCCTTGGCGAGCCGCAGCAAGCTTTCGATATTTACGAGCCGGTTTTTCAGGAAATCTACAACTTCGAGACCTATGCCGTGGCCCGGCGCTTGGTCGGTGCCATAAGCCCGGAGCGAGAACAGGAATTTAGCGGATATACCATCAGGAAACTGCGTCATAATATATATATGTCCCACTCTGCTTATCTGCTCTGCCAAATCTATGTGAGCGAGGGGCAGTATAAATATATCGGCTGGATGCTCAGTGATATTGCCAAAAACTCCCGGCTGGATGCGCTGGAACTGGTAGCCAGAGTATACGTACTAACGGCGTTTGGGCCGGAGGCCAACCCGAAGATGGGGCCTTATCTGCAAGCCCTGTACACAAAAATCGTGGAGTCTCATGAGGAGCCGTTTCGTTTCTTACGCGATCATCTAACGATTAAGCCTGAACTCACGCGCTACAAAGCGGCTAAGCAGGCTGAAGAGATCTACCAGCGTATTATGGAGGTTCACATCAATAGCGGTCGCAACTCCTACGCTACGGCTGCTTACTACTGTGCGCTTTCGGGCGAAGTCGCTGCTTTTGGAGGGCGACGGGCCAAATTTAAACAATTTTATCAACACTTGCTAAGGCGCTATGCTACGTACCGCGCCTTAAAAGCAGAGTTAGCAGCCGAGGTTGAAGGCAAGCTGTTATAACACCCGCTCTGAATTTATCTTCCATGTGCAAGTTGTGGAATAACCTCTTGAGCAAACAATTCGATACCTGCCGTACTGGGAAAGTCCACACAACGGATGATGATATGCTCGACTTTTTCCTCCGGTAGGATGTCTATTTCAAGGGAATAATTTATCCGTTCGCTTTTTGCAACACCCAGGCGATCTCGTTGGCCACAACTGCCCCCTTCAGTCCGCCCGTAATATTCACACGCTCGACAATCTGCACTTGGTAGTTTGGGGCGTAATGGTGCTTTATTTCGGCCTCAGTAACTGAAAAGGGTGGACCATCCATACCATGCTGATCGTATTCATAGGTAATCAGCAACTGTGGCGCTGCGTTGGATAGGTTTATCAAGTGCGTCGTATACTGTTTGCGTTTGTTGGTCGGCAAAGCCACCAAAGCGGCCCGATCATATATCGCGTCTATGAGACCTAGATTTTCAACAGACAGATCGAAAAAATCACCCACGAAGATGTCGATGTCTGTGGCCGTGTAGTGGACCAGTTTGCCACTTTTGGAAATTTTCGGCTCGATGCCAAGCTCGCTAAACAGTTCATGAATGGCGAGTTCACTCAACTCTGCCCCAACAACGCGATAACCGCCGGCCAATAGCCAGGCAATATCGCGTGTCTTGCCGCACAAAGGCAGAAATAAGCAACTGCCTTTTTCCAGATTTAATTTCTTATAATGGTTTGCCAGCAGCGGGTTTGTTTGACCTTCATGAAAACCAATATTACCCTGTTCCCATCGTTGATGCCAAAAACTTGCTTCCATCTCAAATCCTTTCTTTATTCTAAAAAGCGTAACAGTTGTATCAAACGGAATTCAACATTATTATACAAGTTCAAGTTAACTTGAAGTCAAGCCAAAATTCTAAGGACAGATAATGGATATAGCTGAGGTCGCCAAAGCATCGGGGTTACCATCCTCGACGCTGCGTTTTTATGAAGAAAAAGGCCTAATCCGGTCAGTCGGTCGCAAAGGTATGCGCCGTCTATTCAATAGCGATGTATTAGACCGGTTAGCTTTAATATCGTTGGGGCGTCACGCCGGTTTCTCGCTTGATGAGATGGGCGAAATGTTTACGGCAGAGGGTACCGCAATCAACAGAACGCTGCTTTTAGAGAAGGCCGAGGAACTGGACAAAAAAATCAAAGAACTGAGCACCATGCGCGATGGCCTCCGGCACGCAGCAGCCTGTCAAGCAGCGAACCATTTTGAATGTCCAAAATTTCTGCGCCTCCTCCGCGTTGCCGGCAAGAATCGGTTGAGGCCATCAGATAAATAGAAAAACGGATAAAGAATCGCCAACTAAGGCGTCACAAAATGATCGCTGAAGTAACTCTGCCACGGGCCGCAACCCTGGATGAAGGGCTGCATCAACGCCCGCTCGGCCTGGACGGTATGCATGAGATCATGGCTGGCCCAATGGTGCAGTAGTTCGCTCATTGTGACCAGGCCCAATTCCGAGTGCCGCGCCTGTCGCTCCAGATCGGTGGCTGTAATCTTTTGGAGTAAGGTCAAATTGCTCGTCCGCAGGCTGCTAAATTCTTCGACCAGCGCCACCGGTGATTCGCCGGCATCCGGCTTTTGGCCCTGACTGTCGGGATCAAAAGCGGGGAAATCTTTCCCGGCCAGAAGTGCTTCTATTCGCTGCGGAAAAACCCACCGTTCCGTATCGGCCAGATGCTGCAAGCAATCCAATGCCGACCATTCGCCTGCCGCCGGTGGCCGGGTCAATAATTCCGGGGGGAGTTTCGCGATAAGTTCTTGCCATCGAGCGGGCGTGATTTCCAAAACTGCATATGACCACGTGAGAATCGTTTCCATGGGAATCCTTTCATAACGTATACCGCTTCATAAAGTTATCAGCAATTCTCACTTTAAAGATAGATTGGTCCAGTTTCCTTATCAGCGTTGTATTAAAACCCAAGTAGACGGCCTAT
>JAGRBZ010000274.1:4729-11275 GCA_020433805.1 Anaerolineae bacterium | reverse complement strand
CCTCAGTTTCACGAGAACCACATCTTTACCGAGACATTTGGTTTTAACCTGCTGATGGGTCGGCGCTGGCCGCCAACGCCCGAAGATATGCAACTGGCTGAGATGCTCTGTTACGAACTGGGGCTGGGTGATCTGTTGGAGCGGATGCCTTCCGGCTGGCAGCAGATTGTGGGCGAGGGCGGCTGGCAGCTATCGCACGGTGAGCGCAGCCGGGTTTTTATCGCCCGGGCGCTGCTACAACAGGCCGATATGATGATTTTAGATGAGAGCTTTGGGGCGCTCGACCCGGAAAATTTGGAGCGGGCGCTGCGCTGTACGCTCAAGTGGGCGCCGACACTGTTGGTAATCGCCCATCCGTAGGTTGATTGAGCTTAGGATGAGATGAATGGCTGGCTCCCATAGAATTTTGTGGGGTTGATTGATACATAAAACGTGATGGGTAAAACGACATTCCTTTTTTACGCATCACGTTTTACAAGCTTGTTAATCTCCTGAGTTCCAAAAGAGCCAGATCAATAACCTTACCCAATTCTGTCGGTTAATTAGCATTATGAAAGACGGTCTATGCTGTTAGATCGAACACTTGAAATAATCGCCCTGATAACTTGGATCATTTTGGCGGTGATCGTAGTGCTCCATTTTGTCCGGATAACCCGGCAAGGAGGCATCGTTGCGGCCTTTAACCACCTTGTTACGCGGCGGATTGCGATGCTTTTGGCGGTGGCTATTGCGCTTACCCTCCTTAGTAACGCTCTGGTCTTTATCGAACCCCAGGAGGTGGGGGTGGTGGTATCGCTGGTGTCGCCGCAGGGTTACCGTGATAGGCCGCTGCGCTCGGGGTTGCGCTGGATCGTACCTTTTCTGGAGGAGGTCTATCTCTATCCCATTTATTTCCAGACCTACACGATGGCGGGCAAATATACCGAGGGCCAGAATTTTGGTCGAGACGATATTATGGCCCGTACTTCCGACGGCCAAGAAGTGCTGCTCGATACATCGGTCATCTTTCGGATCGATGCCGAGCAGGTTATTCAAATTCATATCGATTGGCAGGATCGCTATGTCACTGACTTTGTTCGCCCGTTGCTGCGCGGTCTCGTTCGCACCAAGGTGTCGCAGTTTACCGTGAATGAAGTCAACAGCTCTAAGCGACTCGATTTGGAAAGAGACCTGGCTGAGGACGTTCAAACCGCGCTGGAAGACAAAGGCTTTATCATGGATCGGTTTTTGCTGCGCAACATTACCTTCTCGCCCGAATACGCGGCCACGGTGGAACAGAAACAGGTGGCCGAACAAAAGACCATTCAGAAGGAGTACGAAGCCGAACAGATTCGCCGGCTGGCCTCCGGTGAGGCCGACCGGATTAGAACGCTGGCCGAAGCTGAGGCCGAGGCTTTGCGGCTCATCGCGGCCGAGTTGGCCGAGCGGCCGGATTTGATTACGTTTCGCTATGTTGAGAAGTTGGGGCCGGGCATAAAGGTGATGCTGGTGCCTAATAATGCGCCCTATCTGCTGCCGCTGCCTGCGCTCGATGAGGGCTTGCCCGGCGGGCCGATTACGCCCACGCTCACGGCTCCGCCGCCGCTGCTGCCGCAGCCTGAGACTGCATTGGGCGTGGTTTTAACGCCAACGGTACCGCTGACGACGACGCCATGACGTACGGAATGATTGAAGTTGTCTCGCTCAAGGGCGGACATGGTACCGAACGGTGGACGACCGCAGCGACTCAACCCTTTCCCAGCCTCCCCCTCAGCGGGGAAGACCAAGGGAGAGTGTCTTGTCTAACCTAAACCGGCTGCGCTTAAACCTACCCTGGCTGTGGCTGATGGTACTGTTGGCCCTGCCGGGCTGTTGGGGCAGTCTACCGTCCGACTGCCCGCCCGAATGCATGGGGGCTGATCTGATCGGCAGGGATATGGCCGGCGCACGTTTGTCAAAAGCGACGCTGGTGGAAGCCAATCTGCGGCGAACCTTGTTAGAGCGGGCCGACCTCAGCGAGGCTGATTTAAGTGGGGCCGGATTGGCGGAGGCAAATCTGGCTAACGCTAATCTCAACCAGGCGCTCTTGCTGGGGGTGGATTTAACCGAAGCCAACTTAGGCGGAGCCAACCTGAGCGGGGCCGACCTGACGGGCGCTAATTTGACCGGCACCAATCTAACCGGGGCCGATTTGACCCTGGCGCGGTTGTGGGGCGGCAATTTAAGCCGGGCGAAGCTCATTGGTAGCAATTTGACCAGCACCGATGTGACCGGCATCAGCCTGGCTAATGCCAATGTGAGCGGCAGCAACCTGAGCAACACCAATTTGAACGGGGCCTGGCTGAGTGGCGCAGATATGTCGGGGTCGCAGTTGGTGAGAACCGCGCTGCCGGGAGCATGGTTGAATATGACCAATTTGACGGGCAGCAATTTGAACGGGGCCGATTTGTCGGGAGCCAGCCTGTATGCCGCCAACTTAACCGGGGCCGATTTAACCGGAGCCAATTTATCGGGGGCCAATCTGGTTGGGGCCAACCTGAGCGGGGCCGATCTGCGGGGGGCCAATCTGCAAGGGGCGCTGATGGAGGTGGCCGATTTTATTGTTGACACGATCACCGACCCCGTGATTATCGAATTAAATGAGGCGGATCGCGCCCGGTTAGCGCAGGACGCCGATTTATGCGGCAGCCGCTATGACCGGCAAACCCAATGGCCGGATACGTTTGCGATTCCTTCTTGTGTTATTTTGGTGGACTAGCGTGCGGTTATCGAAGTCGCTGCCGGTTACGGTCTGGCTCAATTGGCTGATGATCGGCGTTATTGTTTGGGGGGTGTCCGGGTGTCAATCGATCACCCGGCCCGGTTCGGCCACGGCCACGGTCACCGCATCGGGAGCCGGGTGTGAGGTGAAGTTGGGGATCATTACCTCTTTAAGCGGCAGCTTTGCCAACCGGGCCGTTGAGTTGGTACGGGGCTATGAGATGGCCCGTGATGAGGTAAACGCCGCCGGGGGCGTTATCGGCTGCGACCTTGTTTTGGTGACGCGAGATGATGCCTCCAACGCCACTGGCGGTGCCGTAGCCTTTAGGGATTTAGTTGAGCAGGATCGGGTACCGGTGGTTATCGGTTCTTTTGCCAGTGCGGTCACGCTGCCGTTGGTGCCGTTGGCCGGGCAGTATCAAACACCGCTGTTGGCCCATAACGCCGCCAACGATCTGGTTACCAGTTTGGGGTCGGAATGGGTTTTTCGCACCACCGGCCGGTTGGACAATTCCGTCAGAGCGTTAATGGATTATACCTTGACCTTGCAGCCTGAAGATAAAGCGTCGTCGTTGGCTGTGGTCTATGAAAATTCCGTGTTTGGTCAGGCCTTTGCCCAGGCGGTGATCGCGTATGCCAAGGAGGAAGGGATCAGCCTGGTGGCGGTTGAGGCCTTTAAGCCTGCGGCGGCTGATCTCAAACCGCTGTTGGAGCGGGTGCAAAACGCCGAACCCGATTTCGTACTCTTTTCGGCGGATCAACTGCCTGATGCCTTACTGCTGATGCGGCAGAGCCGGGAGATCGATTTCAGTCCGCAGCTTTTTCTGTCGAACGCGGGAGCGTTTACGTCGGCCCAGTTTCTTAGCAGCCCGTATGCCGACTATTTTCTGATAACCCTGGATTGGTCTGGCAGTGCTACCTGGCAAGCCGCCGATGGCACAACAACCCAGGAATTTGTCGACCGCTTTCAAACGCGCTATGGGGTAGCACCGGGCGACCGGAGCGTCAATGCCTATGTGAATGTGATGCTGGCCGTCGAGGCTCTGGACATGGCTGCCCAACCGGAGCCGCTTGATTGGGGCGATATGGTTAGCGTTCGTACCCGGCTGCGCGATGCCCTGTGGGCGTTAGATATGCCCGACACGCTGTTTGGTCCCATTCGATTTGATAGTACCGGCCAAAACTATCATCCGCCGCTCGTTGCCCAGGTCGATCAAGGCCGGTTGGTGATTGTGGCCCCGGCTGAACATCAAACCGGTCAAATTGTATTTCCCATGCCGGTCTGGAGCGAGCGGGTGATCGATGAGCCGTAGTTTTACGCCGTCCGGGCGATGGCCGGGTAAGGCGAAGGCTGAGGGTAAGGCGAAGCAAAGGAAAAGCGTTTACTATGCCTAAACCGATGGTTCTTATTGTGCTGGTTTTATTCATCGGCATTATGGCCTTTGTGTCTTACCAGAACCGGCCCAACGCCTGCGTGCCGAACTGTAACGGCGAGAACCTGCGCAATCGGGACCTACACGGCGTCAGTTTCAGGCAAGCCGATTTGAGCCAGGCCAATCTTAACCGGGCCATTTTAACCGAAGCCGATCTGCAATTTGCCGATTTGCGCGGCGCGGACTTGCGCGACGCCCGGCTCGATGGCGCGGACTTGACCGGGGCTAACCTGACCGGAGCCAACTTACGGGGAGCCAGCTTCATTGGCGCACAGTTAACCGGAGCCAATTTAAGCGCGGCCAACTTAACGGAGGCCATCTTGAGTAGGGTTATGCTGCGTGATGTAAAACTCGATGGGGCCAGCTTCAGGCAAGCGCGATTGATTGGCAGCGATCTGAGTCGGGTGAAGTTAAGCGGAGCCGATTTGAGCCAGGCCAATCTATCGGGAGCCAACCTGACCGCCGCTCAGATGCGGGGCAATAATTTACAAGAGGCGGTTTTAATCGGCGCAAATCTGTATCAGGCCGATTTGAACGGCGCGCGCTTGCCGGAGGCTAACCTCAACAGCGCCAATCTCAGTCGGGCTAATCTGGCCGGAGCCGATTTAAGTTTTGCCGGTTTGGCAGACGTCAATTTCCGTCAGGCGGATTTACGCGGTGCCGATTTAACCGGGGCCAATTTGGCCGGGGCCTATCTGGATCAAGCCAACCTTTCCCGAGCCGTGCTGATTGAAGCGGCTCTGCAAGGTACTATTTTAACCGGGGCCGATTTAAGCGGGGCAATCCTGGCCGGCATCAATCGAGACGTGCAGCCGCAGCGGTTGCAAACAACACACGTTAATGGGGTGAGCTTAACCCGGGCTAATCTGCAAGAGGCCTATTTGGCCGGTGTTACGCTGCGCGGGGTTAATCTGAAATGGGCCGATTTAAGCACCGCTGTGTTAACCAACACGGTGCGCCTTAATCGTCGGGATCAAGTGGTAACAACCTTCTTTTCAGGGGTAACGACCAATACCTATACGATTTTGCCCTAAATTATGGAACAAACCCGGTCAAATGTGATCCGTTTGACCTGTTTGTAATATTTTTATCCAATGTATTGAAAGGAGATACTCATGAAGGAAGTAAACCAACAAAAGTTGAAAACCTTGAAGGTTAAAACCAACCTCAAGGCCGGAGCGTTGGGAGACCCGTGCGAACCGCAATGGTATGACGGCTACCGCAACGGCTGGAATGATTACCAGGGTCAATTTGATCATCGAGACCGCCGCCCCTCACCGGTATGATGCCGTTTGAGGCTCTGTTTACGACGATACCTATTAAATGAAGGAGACAAAAATAATGAACCCAACAAAGATGCTTTTAACGCACGCTAAACCCATGCTCAAAGTAAAAACCCATCTCAAAGCCGGCCAAGGCACATGCCCCGACCCCGGCAAGGCTTATAACGACGGCTATAATGCCGGTTACGGTGACTCGCGCAGTAAAGGAAGTAAAGACGGTTCTCACCATGATGATCATCATAATAAAAAACATCATGATGATTGGTGGTGGTAAGGTTCACCGCCGGGGAGATTGAGTAGGCAACAAAGGTATCCAACTACCCCCTTAAATCATAGAGAATACCTTAAAGAGCGCAGCAGAATTACAATGCTGCGCTCTTTTTTTGAGTAAAAAACATTTGCTTAATATTTTTTTATGTTAGATGCCGCTGTAGGCTCTACCGGCAAATCAACACCGGCCACTGCCTGGCCCGGAGTATCTGATCGACCTCGCTGCCGAGCATAATCTCCAGCACCGGACTATACCCATAGCCGCCCATAATCATAAAATCACACGCATACAACTGTGCCGTACGGATGATGGCCGAGGCGATAGTGCCTTGCTCTTGCACATATGTGGCCTGTACACCTTGCTCCTCTAAATAAGCTTGCGCCGACTGTAAAGCCGCCGGCCCGACCTTCTCATTTTCGGTCACGGTGACCACGGTCAAGGGAGTCTGCCATTTTCCGGCCAGGTAGGCGGCGATAAATAGCGCTTCATTGGCTTTGGGGCTGCCGTCGTAGGCCAGCAACGCCCGGTTGAGGGAAGCAGGTTGGTCGGGAACGGCCAGAACCGGGCGAGGGCAGCGGCGCACCAGCGTACCGAAACGCGAGAGTAAACGGTCGGCAGGTCGAGGGCGGGGTAGATGAGCCAGGTGTATCACCACTAAATCGGCCCAACGCGCCTGATCGCAAATGGTAGAGATGACCTTGCCCCGTTTAATGGTCAACTCACTCTCAATGGCGGCGGTTTGGCAGCGGTGGTTAAATTCGGCCTGTAGCTGATGGTAGGCCTTAACCTCGGCCTCAGTTTCAGCCGACACCACGTGGAG
>JAGRBZ010000274.1:0-4705 GCA_020433805.1 Anaerolineae bacterium | reverse complement strand
CGCGTTGGGCCACGGTTAATGCCTGGGTTAGACCGGCCCAGTTGGCTCGTTCGCCGGTAACCGGCACCACGATGTCGCGAAAGAGTTGGTTGTAGTTACGCGGCTGGCCGGTGCGCCACCAACCGGGCGGTGGGCCGGCATCGAGCGGTAGCGGGGTGAGTGCCTGCCGTACCTTTTCGGCAGCGCGTTTGACAACCTGCCAGGGGCGCGAGTCGACCATGTTAACCAGGTCGGCGGCGACGTTGTTCGGATTTACTTCCCAACCCAGCTCTTGGCGCAGCTCGGCCTGGTGCTGCACAATCCAGGCGTAGAGGTCGGTTTCGGTGCGGTTGGGAAAAAGATGCAGCAGCCCCTGGCGGCGGATGAGTTGAATGCCGGGCCGGTAAAGCTCATCATACCAGCGTTCGACAGCTTCCTGATACGTTACATCGCGCTGGCGGCGGCGACTCAACTGGTGGCGATGCCGTTCGATTTGTTCTTCTAAGATGCGGTATTGACCGGGTACGGTTACGCTCAAATCGGCTTCCGGGCGCAGTTCGTGCAGCCGAGTTCTCTCTAAAAAGTCGGCATGGCGGGCTTTGCAGATAAGATCATCGGGCTGCACATCCGGGGTGAGGGGGACGTCGGTTTTGATTTCGGTTACGTAGGCCTGAATGGTGGGATGCCCTTCCTGCCGGGCAATCGACACGCGATGATTGCCGTCGAGCACGAAGTAAACCTGGTCGATTTGGTAAACGTTGATTGGCCGGAAGCGACCCTGTTCTACAATGGCCGTCTTGACCTCGGCCCAGCGGCGAATATCGCCTTTGGCCCGGGGTAAGAAAGTTCGGGTAAATTCGGTACAGCGGCCCACGCTGCCCACGATAGCATCAAGCGGAATATCTTGTAGCCCGCGGTCGATGGCTTGACCGCCTTTAAGCTGTTCGTACACTTCATTGTAATCCAGCAGATCATCTGATTTGCCGGTTATCGCTGCCACAAGATCTTGCATTGCGGCTTTCTGCCGTACGCGGTGAAAGTCGCGGATGGCCCGTTGAAAGGCCGGTGAGGTTGGGTTAATGTTCAAGTTCGTCGCTCCGGGAGGTGGTAAATGGTAATTAGTAAATCGTAAATAGCAATTCAATCTTTAATTACTACTTACCAATTACTAATTACCAGTCTCCAGTCTCTCATCTCCCATCTCTCTTTCTGCCTGCACCACCGCCAAAAATGCAGCCATATCGACATTGCCGCCGCTGAGAACGACAGCCACGTTTTTACCTAGATTGGGTACCTTACCGCACAGCAGCGCGGCGATGCCAACGGCTCCGGCTCCTTCCAGCACCAGATGATGCTCGAAAAAGGCGAAGGCCATACCGGCGGCGATTTCGGCCTCGGTGAGCAAGATGACGTCATCGACATAGTGCTGTACCATCGCCAGCGTGTATTGATTATCCAGGCCGATGCCGCCCTGCAGGCTGTCGGCCAGGGTTGGCTCCTCCGGCAGTTGCACCGGGTGACCGGCCTGTAGGCTGCGATGCATCACCGCCGCCCGCTCCATCGAGATACCGACGACGCAGATGTTCGGATTGGCCGATTTGAGCGCCAGCGCCACGCCGGCGATAAGCCCGCCACCGGACAGCGGCACCAGAACGGTGTCGAGGTCGGGTGCATCGGCCAGCAACTCTAAGCCCAGGGTACCTTGACCGGCGATAATCCGGGCATCGTCAAAGGGCGGGATAAGCGTTGCGCCACGTTCGTCTTGAATTTTTTTGGCTTGGATTTCGGCTTCATCCTGGCTCTGGCCGTGGATCACCACTTCGGCTTTGAGTTGGCGCAGGGCCTGCACTTTATTTTCCGGTACGCGCTCAGAAATGCAAACGGCGGCGGTGATGCCTAGCTGCCCGGCCACGTAGGCTACGGCCCGGCCGTGATTGCCGGTTGAGACCGTCACTACGCCGCGCTGTTGGGTTTCGGTCGGCAGGGTGAGAATTTTGTTGGCGGCACCGCGCACTTTGAACGCGCCGGTTTCTTGCAGCAGTTCCAGCTTAAGCTGCACCGTTGCCCCCGTTCGTTCCGACAGCGGCAGCGAGGGGATAAGCGGCGTGTGGCGGGCCAAAGACGCAATGGTCTTTTGCGCGCGAAAGATGTCTTGCAGGGTTATGGCCGAGGACGTCATGGTTCTCCTAACACTGTTTTTTCTAGAGTCGATTTTAACCTAATCATCGACTTTTGCAAGCATCACCACATATTCGCATTGGCGCAACCTGGGCATCATGGTATGATGCCGGTTATTAACCAGGTTGCCTTATCAGACCTGACAGGTTTTGGAGTTACCTTTCAAAGAAGATCAGGGCAAACCGAACCATGTAACCGCGTTAATGTTCAATTTGAAAACCTGTCAGGTCTTGTTCGCGGAAAGAAGGTCTAAGTGTGAAACGTCCAGCTCTATCGCCCTCACCCCAACTTCGAGCATTAAACAACACGCCTCTGATTGTCATCAGCCTGTTAATTCTTGACAGCCTTCATTTTATTTTTGCCCGGCTGCTGCTGCCCTACTTCTCGCCCGTAACTTCGTCGCTGTATGTGATGGCGATTGCGACGGTTGAAGTGGCCCTGTTTATGAAGCTGAGCGGCCGGATTCATTTTTATGTTTTGCGCCATCATCTTCTCTTTTTCCTCAGCGTCGGGTTTCTGGTGGCGGCCAGCACGATTTTGACCTTTATGTCGGTAGCCTTTATCGATCCGGGGACGGCTGCGCTGCTGGGCAAGAGTTCGATTGTGTTTGGTGTGGCCTTGGGCGTTTTGTGGCTGAAAGATCGCTTTGCGCCGGTGCAAATTGCGGGCGGTATCGTCGCGATTGTCGGGGTCATCATCATCTCGTTTCAGCCGGGGGATTATCTGCGCTTTGGCTCTTTCATTGTGGTCGTCTCGGCATTTATGTACGCTCTGCATACGGCCCTGTTCAAGCGTTTTGGCAGCGACATCCCCTTGGCTGAATTCTTTCTGTTTCGATTGGCAGCCACCACCTTTTTTCTCCTGCTCATCGCCCTGGCCCGTAACGAGGTGGTGATGCCGCCCAGTTGGCCGGCCTGGATGGTGTTGTTTTTGACCGGTACAATTAACATTGTGTTGAGCCGGGCTTTGTATTACCTGGCTTTGCAGCGCTTAAACCTGAGTCTCCATTCGATTATTTTGACGCTCAGTCCGGTTGTGGCTATCGGCTGGACGCTGCTGTTGTTTGGCATTTGGCCCACGGCGCAGCAGTTGGCCGGTGGGGCAGCGGTGATTTTGGGGGTGATGCTGACGGTCGGTGCTGTGCGGGCGGTGCGGGTCGAGCCACGGGTGCGGGGTTAATGCTCATTCTGTGCGGGTATGGTTTATGCTGGCCGCATCAGCGAAGCATAGACCGCCTTATGCTCCTCAACCGTCTTTTCCCACGAGAATTGAGCCGCTTGTCGCAGTGAACGCTGCTTTAATTCAGCCCGCAGATCGGCATCGTCTAAAACGCGGCGCATGGCTTGGCTCAGGGCGGCGGTGTCGGTCGGATCAACCAGCAGGCCGGCGTCGCCGACCACTTCCGGCAGGCTGGAACTGTTGCTGCTGACCACCGGCACGCCGCATGACATCGCCTCCAGCGGTGGCAGACCGAAGCCTTCGTATAAAGAGGGGAATACAAACAGTTTGGCGAGTTGATAGAAGACCGGCAGGTCGGTTTCATCAACATAGCCGGGGAAGACCACGCACGCCTCCAACCCCAGGTCGGTGATGTGCTGAAAGAACGAGTCATACAGCCAGCCTTTTTTACCGATGAAAACCAGCTTGAGGTCGGGTCGATGCGGCAGAATGGCCTTGAAGGCATCGAGCAGCCGGTTCAGGTTCTTCCGTGGCTCGATAGTGGCAACGTGCAGGATGAACTGGTCGGGCACGCTATATTTTTGGCGCACGCGCCGGAGATCGTCAGGGTCGGGGGTCGGTTTGAAGTGGGGCGCGGCGGCTTCGTAGATGACCTTGATTTTCTGTTCAGGCAGGTTGTAGAATTCCAGCGCATCGCGGCGGGAGCATTCGGAGGGGGTGATGATGACATCGGCGGCCTTGAGGTAGTGGGGCATGGTCAGCGTCAGGTACCAGCGATTATAGTTTTTGTGGTGCTGCGGATAGCGCAGGAAGATAAGATCGTGCAGGGTGTAAACGGTGCGGGCCTGGCGAAAATGGGCCAGCAAGTGATTGGTGGCGTGAAAGATTTCGGTCGCACCGAAGATGTTGTCCATCGGCCAGCGGGTAAGCTGCGAGGCAAAGACGCCCATGCGCCACGGTTTGTTGCCGATATTGACAGTTTTGTATGGGACGTGACTTAGGGCGGCCGGCAGTGCGGCGTCGCCCTCGCGGTTGTAAAAGAGCGACAGGTTGGCGTCGGGATCAGCAGCTAGCGTACGGGCAATTTCACCGGCGTAGCGGCCCAGCCCGGCGTGATTTTGAGCGGTGGGTGAAACGTCGATACAGATGTGCATAGGTAGAGTTGCAGAGTTGCAGAGTTGCAGAGTTGCAGAGTTGCAGAGTTGCAGGGGGAAGCTGACTGCCGTTGCAACCCTGCAACTTTGTAACCTTGCTACCTTGCTACCTTGCTACCTTGTTTCTTCTCCGTGAGCAGTTTTTGATACAGGTCTAACAGTTCGGCGGCCATTTTGTCCCAGGAGAAGGTGGCTGCTTGGGTGGGGCCGGCTTG
>JAGRBZ010000273.1 GCA_020433805.1 Anaerolineae bacterium | reverse complement strand
GTTCCCAGAGCTTAGTGCCTGCTATTGGTAGTGGAAAAGTTATAGACACATTGTGTGCCTTTAAGGGGTATGTTATACTTTAAATATGAAAAACCTCTTGTGGGCAGGGAAGGTGACTTTTTGTAATACGTGCCTCTAATTCTCCTGGTCGATATGTCGAAAGTAGAAAAACTGTCCGGATCGACCATCAAAAAAGCACGCTACCTCCACTTTGACCAAAAAGGCCTTGCATAAAATCCCCCAGGGCTATGAATTTCCGATAAAGAATGGCTAATTTACAACCGACACGAATTAGACAACACATCATCTAAGTGGAGAATTATCCATGTCAAACGGATTAAAAAACCCCATCAGTATGAGCTTCAATCTTCTACAAAATTATAGGGCATTACTTAACGAGACTCTACAACGATCAGAACTGAGCCATGAAGATATTAAGATAGTTTTGAACAATATCGAAGTTGATAGTGGAATACTGTTTTCTTTGAACCGTAAATATCAACAGGGCGCAACATCTTTTCGTCAATTCTGTTCTAATAACGGCATATCGGACAGGTTGGCCGATATGCTTGATCTTAAGCGATTGTTTATCCACCAAGAGCAAGCTATTCGAGCCATATTGGCCCATAAAGCCACAATTATCTCAACAGGAACCGGCAGCGGTAAAACCGAGTCGTTTTTAATTCCTATCCTGGATAGCTGTCTCAAAGAGCCGGGTAACGGTGTTAAAGCCATCATCATTTATCCTATGAATGCGCTGGCTAATGATCAGCTTGAAAGGTTAGCCCGCTATACCGATGGAACAGACATCACTTATGGTATTTACGTTGGCTCTACGCCTCGCTCTAAGATGGAAGACGCTCATGAAAAACCGGTTCAACTGAGTGCGAATCACATGCTGTATAGAAGAGACATGCAGCAGTGCCCTCCCAATATTCTCATTACCAATTACGTGATGTTAGATTGGATGCTCACGGACTCTCAAGCATGCCGTATTTTTACTCAGTCTCGTGCCACGGCGAAGTATGTGGTCTTAGATGAAATTCATACCTATCGGGGCAATAAAGCGACCCATCTGATGTGTTTACTTAGACGGCTTAAAGCGCTGCTAAGTGAAGCTGTATTACCCATTGGCGCTAGCGCAACCCTGCGTAAAGCCGACCGGCAGACCGGTTATCTGGGTGGTGACAGTTTGGATGCATTTATTAAGCCATTGTTGGGCGTTGAAGAATACCAATTAATCCAACCCACTTTCTTGGACGAACCGGAGCTTTCACCAGGGCCTACGCCGGTTTTTTCAGCTGATATTACGTATGATAGTGAAGCAACTGTTCCTACCCCTAAAGCCTTGCACCATGTGTCAAAACTGACCGGTGAGAACTATTCAGAGTTTGACCTGGTGACCGACGATTTTACCGAAACAAAAATATACCGAACCCTGCAGCGCGATCAGTTTGTGTTGGCCATCAAACAAGCGCTTGCAGAAAGCGCGTGCAGCTTTCTTGACCTGGTGAAACTATTTCGTCAGGTCTATCCCCAATCTCCAACCCATAAAGCTGAAGAGATTGTACAAGCCTATCTGAGTGCTATCGCCTACATAAATCAACTGGGAAATCAATCGGAAAAATCCACCTCATTGTTAGATTTCAGAATACATCTTTTCTTGAAAGATATAGGGGGATACTTGAAAAGATGCATGAAATGCAAGAAATATCATTCGGGGTTGCAGGAATTTTGTCAAGACTGTGGGTTTCCCTTGTTTTGTGTGTACAAAGATGATATTCGCCGATGTATTGGTAAAGTAACCGACGGTCGCTTGAAATATGAGTTGCGGCCTGAGTCCGATGATCAAAAAAACTCCTTTTATGTGCTGGTTGAACTTTTTGATACATTAGCCTCGTCTGCAAAGGAAAATGATACCCTGCGATTTATCGTCGATTCAAACACGATTGATGGCCAACTTATTCTGTCGTTTAAACCCGATGGTCCGTTTCATCTCTCTTTACTGCCGGTAGTCCGATACAACGAGGTTGAACCATTACTCATTGACTTGGTTGAGGGAGCAAAAGATTATCAGTACCTTCATCACCTGGTCAAGTCCATCTTGGATCATCGTGACCGCGCCGATAAAAAATTACTAGGATTTGTAGACAATCGCGAAAAAGCATCCCGCCTTAGCTCTGTTTTACAAGATGAGTTTAGTGACCAGTTTTTTGAAGAATATCTCAAACTAAATTATCCCGTTGGTCGCAAACTGGATCTGGTTGATACATTGGCCCATCTGCAGGCGCAGATACCACTTTCAGAGAAACTGACGCCTATTGAGAAGAAACTGTTTGAAGAACTGCCGATATGGTATGCTCGCTATATTTCGATGCCGTCGCGTATTTTTGAATACAAAACGGGTCTGTTGAAGCTCAAAAGTGATAAGAATTTTGATAGTCTGCAAAGAGAACTTTTGGATATCTTTTTAGCAGAACGGGCCATTAATAAACAGACTGAGGAATTTACTGAAGCCGGACTAAAACTCGAGTCAGAAGTCAAATTCATCCGTTTTCAGCGTTACTGGGCTACTAGCCAGCGAGGTATTCGTGTTGTGGCTGAAGAAGAGTCGACGCTGCCCCATTTTCCTAGCCTTTCACTTAGCAAGGGTGCCCGTGAGTATGCGGATTTCGTTCATCGATACGATACAGAAATCACGCCGGCCATTCGATCATTAATTGATGACGGCATCATCATGAAATACACTACTGAAGATCAAAAGACTCATTACGCTCTAAACCCTCGCCAAATCTATTTGCAACCCGGCCAACCACGCCATGATAGTTATGAAGCCTTAAAAAATGACCTTCTTTTAACCGCCGATTTACACAGTTCTGAACTTTCCACCGATCGCCGCCAGATGGTGGAGAGTGATTTCAAAAGTGGTAAGCTTAATTTTTTATTAGCAACGCCCACTCTAGAAATGGGGATTGATATTGGTCAGTTACAAAGTGTACTTCTGGTGGGTGTACCCCCGTTACCTTCAAATTATGCTCAACGCGCCGGGCGTGCCGGACGAACACAGGGTGATAATTATGCTTTGTTGATTACCTATTGCTCGGCCGGTAACAATCATGACATGTTCTATTTTTCCCAACCTTGCCAAATGATTAACGGCGTAATTTCACCCCCTACATTTAATCCCACCAATGCAGAGGTTATCAAAAAACATATCAATGCCTGGGTATTGGCTGATGAAATTCAAAGTCGGCAGCAGCTACGAGGATTTCTCCGAAGTCTTGATAATGGATCGACATCTACGATCGTGAGTCAAACCCAACCGATCTTTGGCGATATTTTCAAGGTGGAGGATTATCTGATAGGGCAAGAATTTAAGGAAATCATCCACAACCTGATTGAACGTGCTCAATCGCAAAGCCGTAAACTTCGTCAATTCTGCTATGGGGATGGTATTTTTCCCGATTACATGTTTCGTCGGGATATGATCCAGGTCATCGATCGCGATACCTTTGAAGAACGTCGCGAGAAAGGTGATGTTTTTACCGGTCGGGATTTAGGCGGCCAGGCGTTATCTGAGCGTGAACCGGAACTGGCTTACTATAAATTTGCGCCAGGCGAAACAGTGTATATGGCAGGTGGAGTTCATAAAATATTACCGGATAGTGATGGTCGGCATCTTCTTGAATCCACATCAATGCCTGTATACCAGTATGACTACTTTCTAAGCGAGGCTGTTGTCGGTTACGCCTCGAAAAGTAAAGTCTATACGCGCTACCAGCGTACCCAGCGCTTCGACGGCGATCCTGAAATAACCCATGATTGTAATAAAATCATCAACCTCGCTTATTATTCGGATTGTGATTTGATGCTGCGAAACGAAGGTGTTAAAAAAGCGGGTAAAGTTGAACCCTTTCCTTCAGAAAAAGAACATTTTGCTATTGGCTACAACTTGAAACGCCAGGCGATCATCCTGGAATTTGATGGTAATGTTTGCGCCAATGCCCGCCTCTATTTAAGTTTGGTTTCGGCGTTGGATCGCACTATCAAAGATATGTATGGCCTGGATGAGTCGGAATTGCGTTTGCTGGTTGACGTTATGCCACACGATCAAGCCCCAGATACCAGCAAAATCTGGGTTATCCTCTATGATTTCGATGGTAATGGCAATATTCCCCTGCGCCGCATTTTTAATGATTTTGCTCAAATAAACGCCCAGGCTTACCACCGCCTTACTCAGTGTGACTGTGAGTCCGGATGTTATCAGTGTGTAAAAAGTTACAACACTCATTTCTACGCTGATAATGTAGACAAGCAAACTGCCCTTATGTTTTTGGGATATTTATTGGGCAAGAATCGGTTTGAGCCAAAGATAGCTCTCTTGCCTCCTATAGTTGATCAGGCGGATTTGGTGCTGACATTAGTGCAAAGGGGATCCGTTTTTACAGTGACGGTTCAGCCCAACGACAACCGTTATGAGGATGAAAATAGGGGATCGCAGAATAGCACCATCTTTCAATTGCTGTGCCGGGCTATCTGTGCCGAGTTTCAGCCGACCTTTAGAACACTCCAAATACAAACACGATTGGATTATGTGGTCAATGCTATTAATCGCGGTGAACTAGAAAAGGATAAGGCTGCCTTTGCCCAACTTCAGTTTCAATTGTTACGGTTTGCTGCCGTCACAGCCGTCAAAGGATAGTCTATTATGCGATGCCAACTGATTCAAACCAGCAAACTCAACGACTCAAATAGGGCCGAACGGGAAATGCTTGCCTTTTTATCCAATTTACCCGAAGAATATGTTGTTTACCGGGAGTTGAAAATAACAGCGGCTTACGAAGAAAGGGTGGTCGGTCTGGATAACCGGCAGCCGGATTTTGTCGTTGTTGGCCCCTCAATTGGTCTGATAGCCATTGAAGTAAAAGATTGGGACATTACCAAAAATGTTTATCAATGGCGTGACCAAAATACCGTTCTGCAAACCAACCCCGCCGGTGAGACTGAAGAAATTCGCAATCCGGCTGCCCAAGCCCAGAGTTATAAACACGCCTTGATGGAACTGGTGTCTGATCTGGACCTTTTCGTCACCTCGGTGGTTGCCTTTCCTCGCATTGCCAAACAGGAGTTTCTGAACCGTATTGAAAATGTTGAACTATTATTTCAGCAGCAGAGTCGTTTTCTCATTGATTTGGACTGGACTATCTTCAAGGAAGATGTGGACGAAGGTGAAATTTCCCGGCATCCTGAACTACTGCTTCAGCGGTTAGCGCAAAAGAATCACCGTTTTTATGAACCGACCGCAGAAGCGATTGAACAAATTCAGCAACGCCTGATCCCGAATGGATTCCGCATCGGCGACTTAAGCCACTACCAGATCTACCGTCAAAACCTCAAGCGTATTACCGATGAGCAAACACAGTGGATTTCTAAGATCGATCCCAGAGCTAACTATTTGGTTGATGTGGCCGGCAGCGGTAAAACCCATGCGATGGTCTCTCGGGCTATCTTTCTGGTTGATGAAGCCCTTAAGCGCCACCAAAATCCGCCTCGTATTCTGCTAACCACGTATAACGAAAATCTGACTAAGAATATCGGCCGTATCTTTAATCACAAACTGCCCGAGTCCAACGAGCGGCAGCGCTATAAAGATGCCGTTATGATTGAGAGTCTTCCGACCTTACTGCGCCTGATGGTGAAAGATTACTACGGACAACTCCCAGACATTCAGACAGAAAAAGATTTTCAAGATCAGGTTAAAGCTGTTCTAAACGCCAGACCCAACTACTACCGTCGCTTTGATTATTTGTTCATTGATGCAATTCAGGATTTCGATGACTTTTTGTTGATCGCAGCCAAACATCTGTGCCGATCTGAGAATTTCTTCTTTGTAGGTGATATAGGCCAGAAGATTTACAATCGAACTTGTCATCTGGAGAAAGTGGGATTGACGCTGCACCGGGTTGAGTTAAAAAAATCCTACCAAATGCATCGCACCCCGCGCTCTATTGCCGAGCTAGCCACTCGCTTCATTTTGAATGACACCAGAATTCGCCAAGAGTTCGAGACGCACGGATATACAGAACAGTTTTTGTATCCCAATAGTCTAACGAACTGCGCAATAATGACCCACTCCCGGCAACCGGCGCAAGATATAGCCCATAAAATCCAGTCGCTCTTGGCTAGAACACGCCGTGAAGCGGACATCATGGTAGTTACGTCGGCTCAGCAAATGGATGCTATAGCCCTTGCCCTGACGGAAGCCAATATCAACTATTCCGTCGGTGAAGAAGAGCAGGATTGTAGCTTAATCTTGGTCGATTTCATAGGTGCAAAAGGGCTGGAAAAAGAGGTGGTTTTGGTGTGTGGTATTGAAGACCTATATCATCGGGGTAAAGTTGAGGGGATTTTTGTCGATGATGAAGAATGTAGGGTAGATCAAGAACGTTTTTCGCGGCGTAAACTTTATGTAGCAATAACCCGTCCCTTGGAAGAGTTGTTTATCTATTACACCGATCCCGATAACCGTTTTGTGATCGAACTATTGAAAATCAACCGACAGTTACTTGAGCATCGCAGTCGCGGAAGGTAAACATGATCTATCAATATGAAGCTCAGTTAGTTGAAAAAGCCCAAGACTTTATTAAGCGGCTGAGGCAGACCGGAATTGCAGCTAACGTCAAATCTGATTCTATTCGAGAATACAGCCTTAAGATTACGATAGCAAAAGAGCAACACCTGTATGGGAATGTGGTGCTGAATTACAGACCTACAAAAGATCAATTTTCCTTAAACTATCAAGAAATGAAAGATCGCTCGATTAAGCCGGAGATGGAAAAAATGTGGAATACCGACGCTGTGCCGGTCGATACATCTTCAACGTCTACAACCGGCACAGAGATTTATGTGGATGGTTCGTTTATAGACAACACGATAGGGTATGGTGCCGTGATTGTGAAAAATGGCATATTGGCTGAAGAGATCTCTGGGCGCGTGCCAACAAGCGATGATCCATCAATATTAAAGTCTCGCCAGGTGGCCGGTGAAATTTACGGTGTGCGAGCAGCAGTGGCCTGGTGTCGGGCCAACCATATCACGAATGTCACCATCGCCTATGATTACGAGGGTTTGGAAAAATGGGCTATTGGTGGCTGGCGAGCCAATAACCCCCTGACCCAAGCCTATGCCAAATTCATTCAAACGTGCGAGGTTGACATCGTATGGCGTAAGGTTAAAGCTCATACCGGCCAGCGCTGGAATGAGCGGGCGGATACCCTGGCGAGGCAGGCTGCTTCGGTATCCGCTGTTGAAGAACCGCCAGTTGATTTACCCACCGAGGTTAAAAAGAACGCCCTGGAATTCGTTGCCTTTTTAGAGACCCAAGGGATTACAGCGCGATGCGATGACAAGATTTACAATAATCAATTTGCGCGTCTGCGTTTTTCTCAGGAAAACGTTGAGTTCGGTCAGTGCGATCTCTACAACACCGCTAAACATCGGCTTGACCCGCGCTGGAAAAATTTTAGGTCTCAAGATGACCACGCTTTGATTGAAAGACTTTGGCGAGAGTTTCGGTTAGTAGAGCCAGAAGCCAGCCCATCTGCCAAAGTGAAAGCCCGCTCGCCGTTAGATGAAGTAGAATATTACTACACCATCCTCAAACCCTATGCCGACTGTGCCTTTGATTTTATAGACTTGGCCCAGGCCATTGGCCGGGTTGCATCTCATCGGCCTGCCTTAGCTCTTTCGTTTGATACAAAAAAAGCTCGATACGATTTCAAAACACTAGAAACAACCTATCACACCTTGAGGAATAATACCTATGTATGACAGCCAAAAGATAAGCCAGCTTCGTAAAGAAGGTCAACTAACTGAAGCACTGACTCTGGCGCGTGAAGCCATAGTACGCGAACCGGATAATGAGTGGAATCGGCGAGCCGCCGGTTGGGTTTTGTATGATTTGGGGAAAAAGGCTCTGCAGGTCAAAGATTACCAGGCTGCCCAATTGCATCTTTCTGAGTTTGAAGCTCTGGCCTTGCCACCGGAAGATGAAATAATTAATCAACAGATGAGTCGATTACGCGGAAAGCTAGTTACGCAATCCGTAGCAAAACCACGTAACCCTCAGGCTCTTGTCCAATATTATGAACAGCTAGCAAATCAATATCCGGATAACGGTTTGAACATCGGCTGGGATCTTTACCGCGATCTAAAGGAACAAAATGCAGCGAAACAAGTCCCCACTGAGATAGTACTTAAGTTTTTGCGTGTTTATGCTTGTCTTCATATCGAAAAACCGTCCCAGTTGCATTCGGTTATGCTGACGCTGGCTCTCGACCTAGTTGATAATCCGGCCAAACGTCTTGAGTTTGTTAAGTGGTGGGGATTAGAAAACTTGCGTCCCGAAGATTTCGAGCGCTGGACTCAGGGAGAACGAACCTATGACAGCCTAGCTGAAAAAGTGGCGGTCGCTGTATCAAACAGTATTGAAAAGCAGCGCTGCTCTGAGGACATAGAACTAATAATGCCGCTGCTAGAACGGTTGGGAAAGCAGTACCCTGATAATATCTGGCTAAGATACCACCAAGGCAAACTTCTGTTACTATCCGACCAGACCGATGCTGCCGTCGCGTTACTTATTCCGGTGGTGCGTGCCAAAATGAGCGAGCCTTGGGCCTGGGGGCTGCTGGCCGATATTTATTCGGATGATCCTACTCTTGAACTAGCCTGTCTCTGTCGTGCTTTGCAAACCAAGCAAGAAGAACAATTTCTGGTCAAAATCCGCCTGCGGTTGGCGGTGATATTGGCTAATCTGCAAAATTTCTCAGCCGCCAAATATGAAACGGACATAGTGAAGGCGGTTTATGAAGCCAACCAGTGGAAATTACCCGAGGAACTGGTCAATCTGCTTAATGCCCCCTGGTATGCCGATGCGCAATCTGCCGCTGATAATATCAAACTCTATCGCACGCACGCGCCTCAAGCCGAGGCCTTGGTCTTGGCCGATCTTCCCTCTATCAACGGAGTTATCTCGGGCCAGCAGTCTGAACGCGATGGTAAACCAGGCCGTAGCTTTATCAGCTACAAAGATGGAAAAATAATGACTTCCATTCCGGCCAAGCACAAGCAGTTTAGGTGGCTAAAAAAGACTCCGCTTGGAACACCGGTCGTGCTTAAAGTAGCGGAGGAGTCTGCTCGGTCTTACGTACTTACCCTGGAGCGCCGCCAGGGAGACCCCTGGGATCTCTTTGCTCCCTTCACCGGCCGATTTCAAGCCGTAAAAACGTTTGGTTTTGTGCAGGATGACGCCACAGGTTACAAAATTTTTATTCCCCCTCAATTGGTCAAGGATCATAACCTAGTTGATGGTCAAATGCTCACAGGCCGAGCCGAATATAGCAAAGACTCCAAGACAAAGCAGTTAGGATGGCGGTCGGTGTTTATAGCTATGTAGAATGTCCGTGATCTCTGTATATATTTTAGGTAGCTGTAATCCTTTCCCAAAACTAACCTTTCGCGCCTCACGTTTTCAGGCGATTACTTTTCTTCGACTCCAAATATGCACGGGCGTCTAATCCCATTGTCATAACCAGCAAAGCGTGATACAATTGATAGAATACAAAAGACCCCTTGGCCGCCAAACCATAGAGGGGTCTTCTGTAATTCTTTGACCAGGCATGCGTCCCAGCCATATGTCTTATTTGCTGTTACAGTAGCATAGATCCCTGCCCTGGTCAAAATTACCTTGAGGTAATTGGTGACCGATATCAGCATTGTAAATGTACCTGAACAAGGACAGTTGGTTGAAGTTCGGCAACGACGCTTTGTTGTCACCGAGGTGACCAAGAGCACGCTACCCCCATCGACATTGCCGGGTGGAATTGAACGCTTACAACATCTGGTTTCCCTAACCTCCGTTGAAGATGATGCCTTGGGCGAAGAGTTGGAGGTCATTTGGGAGCTTGAGCCAGGCGCGCATGCCTATGACCAGGTGGTGCTGCCGGAACCAAACACCGGCTTTGATTCCCCACATCGGCTCGATGCCTTCTTAGACGCCGTTCGATGGGGGGCCGCTTCATCGGCCGACGTGCGATCGCTGCAAGCGCCTTTTCGGAGCGGCATTGATATTGAGGATTACCAGCTTGACCCCCTCGTCCGTGCCATCCAAATGCCCCGTGTTAATCTGTTGATTGCCGATGATGTCGGCCTGGGCAAGACGGTTGAAAGCGGCTTGGTGATTCAGGAGCTTCTTATCCGACACCGGGCCAGGCGCATTTTGATTATCTGTCCGGCTGCGCTTCAAATTCATTGGCGCGACCAGATGCGAGACAAATTTGGCCTGGAGTTTCGCATTGTCGACTCAGATCTCATGAAGACCTTGCGCAGACGGCGTGGTATCCACGTTAATCCCTGGACTCATTTTCCCCGACTTATCACCTCGATAGATTTCCTTAAGCGAGAACGCCCCATGCGCCTGTTTCGAGAAGTGCTGCCGGCCGAGGGCGAAAGTATGTATCCCCGTCGTTTTGATTTAATGGTAGTTGATGAGGCCCACAATGTGGCTCCCTCAGGTCGAGGGCGTTACGCCACCGACTCGCTGCGAACCGCGGCTATTCGTATGTTGACGCCCCATTTTGAACACAAACTGTTTCTCACGGCTACACCCCACAATGGGTACGCCGAGAGTTTTTCAGCCTTGCTGGAACTGATCGATAATCAGCGCTTTGCACGAGGCATCGCCCCTGACCGCAACCAGCTACAGGCGATTATGGTGCGCCGCCTTAAATCGGAGCTGCCGCCGCGCTGGGACGGTACGCCTCGCTTTCCGCCCCGCCAACTGGAGGCGATTGAAGTTGACTACACCGCTGAAGAAAAAGAAGTTCACACTTGGCTGCAGCGATATACGCAGTTGCGTCGAAAAAATGCCGCAAACGCTACTGAAAAATTCGCGACGGAGTTTGTGCTGAAGCTGCTTAAAAAACGGCTCTTTTCATCTCCGGCCGCCTTTGCCGCGACCTTAGAGCAACACCTTAACTCGCTGGCCTCAGCGACTCGATCTGAAACGAAAAAGACCAAGCTGCGAACCCCCTCGCTGGGCATCCTGCGCCAACAGATTGCCCGGGTTGAAGAAGAGTATGCTGAAGATGATATATATGAAGAGGCCACCGGCGATGCGGTCGAAGCTTCAACCCGCCTCTTTCGAGAGCCGACGGCGGAAGAACAGGCCTTACTGCAAAAAATGCACCGTTGGGCTGAGAAAGCGTCCCATCGCCCCGACAGCAAAACCCAAACCTTAATACGCTGGCTGCACCAACACATCAAGCCCAATGGCGATTGGTCAGACGAGCGGGTTATTA
>JAGRBZ010000272.1 GCA_020433805.1 Anaerolineae bacterium | reverse complement strand
GAAACAGTTGGCCGGACAATAGATTGGTCCAGTTTTTAGTAGTTGGTTAAGAGAGTGACTTAAATGGTCTAACTCCCTTCGGGTCAATATGATCTTGGTAAGGAAACTGGACCAATCTTAAACCATACCGAGATAGTTGCGTTAAGACCCTATGGTTTATTGTGCAAACGTTTGATTGTGGTATAATACACAAATTAGGCAGGCGCTGACCGTTGACAGCCTGCCTATTGTTATGCTTTTTTAAGGAGAAATATTTCGGTGGCAGGCCCTTTAGATGCATTACTTGGCCTCTTTTCGCTTGACGTTGGCATAGACCTGGGCACAGCCAATACACTGGTTTATGTACGTGGCAAAGGGATCGTCATTAACGAACCCTCAGTTGTGGCCATTGATAAAAGAACAAAAAAACCGTTGGCGATAGGTGTTGATGCCAAAGAAATGGTTGGCCGAACCCCGGCTAACATTGTTGCTATTCGTCCCTTACGCGACGGCGTGATTTCTGAGTTTGAGATTACCGAGGCGATGCTGCGCTACTTTATCAAAAAAGTACACGAGCAGACCCTTATCCCCACCCCGTTTTACGCGCCGAGGGTGGTCGTTGGGATTCCCAGCGGTGTAACGCAGGTAGAAAAGCGGGCTGTTTATGATGCCGCCCGCAGTGCCCGTGCGCGTGAAGCCCAAATTATCGACGAACCGGTGGCGGCTGCCATTGGTGTTGGCTTGCCGATTACCGAGCCGCTCGGCAGCATGGTTATCGATATTGGCGGTGGCACGACGGAAGTGGCTGTTTTCTCGCTGGGTGGTATCGTCGTTAGCCGTTCAATTCGAGTGGCAGGCGATGAGATGGACGAGGCAATCATCAACTATGCGCGTCAAAAGTATAATTTGCTCATCGGCCAGCGTATGGCAGAGCGGGCTAAAATCACCATTGGTTCCGGCTATCCGCTACCGGAAGAGCAGACCATCGCGCTGCGCGGCCGGAACTTAATTACCGGCCTGCCCGACTCGGTTGAGGTATCGAGTGTTGAAATTCGAGAGTCACTTAGCGATGCGGTTTCGGTGATTGTCGATGCCGTGCGCGACACGCTCGATGAAACGCCGCCGGAGTTGATTGCCGACCTGATGGAAAGCGGTATTGCGCTAGCTGGAGGCGGGGCGCTGTTGCAAGGATTGTCGGAGCGCCTGTCGGAAGAAACCAAAATGCGGGTCTACATCGCCGATGATCCGCTAACGTGTGTGGCTCGTGGAGCCGGTAAGGTTTTGGAAAGTTACGACAAATATGCTAAGGTACTTAATACCTTGGATCGCAGTAGCACCAATCATCGGTAAGCACAACTATTTCTTTATACCTTCTACAGACCACGACCAAACGTTTGGATTGCTTACTGCGGGTATTGATAGAGCATTATTAGTTTTGAAACTTTCTAAATTATTATGGCGATTATAAGAAACCGGCAGATTTATATCGCACTCATTGTAGCCTTGACCTTAATAGGCTTTGTGCTGGATCAGCTCGGTTATTTATCACCATTGAATGATGTCCTCCAAACGTTCATTGCTCCGGTTCAATCTCAAATGACCCGTACGGCCGATTTTGTTGTCGATCAGGTTGAGCAAACCGCGGATGTCCAGGTTCTTCAAGAACGCAACGCAGAGTTAGAGTCGTTGGCTAATAGCCTCATGGTCGAAAATGTGCGCCTCAAAGACCTTGAGCGCGAAAATGAAATTTTGCGCCAGTTGCTCAATTACACGCGCAATAATCCCCAATTTACTTACCAAACCACAACCGTTAGAGGTCGCAGTATTGGACGCGATCCGACCAACTTGATTTACTTCCTTTTTCTCGATGTTGGCGCGCGAGACGGCATCGCCACCGATATGCCGGTTATTACGGATAGAGGGCTGGTTGGGCGGGTGACGTCTGTTGGCCCCAACTCCGCTCAGGTGCTGATGTTAATCGATCCGTCCAGTTCAGTCAACGCACTCATTCAGAATAGTCGTGTCACCGGTTTGGTTAGAGGGAATATCGACGGTACGCTGACAATGGAACGTATTCCACCCGGCGAAGACGTTAATCCGGGCGATATTGTGTTGACCTCCGGTCTGGGTGGTAACTTTCCCGATAAAATTGTTATTGGACAGATAACGGAAGTAACACAACGTGACCAGGATATGTTTCAAATTGCCCGTATCCGACCTACGGTAGACTTTGGTAAACTTGAAACGATGCTGATTGTCACGTCGTTTGAGCCGGTTGATTTCGAGTCCGAAATTATCGAAGCGCAGGAGCAAGAGAATTAGAAATATTATTGCTCTCCTTTTTTTGGTAAGTGCCGCGATTATCCAGACCACACTCTCGCCCTATCTAAAAATTGACGGCGTTCATCCCGATTTCGTCTTGGTGCTCGTCATTGCCTGGACAATTCTGAGCGATCTCGAAGAAGGGTTAGCCTGGGCGCTTATCGGCGGGCTGAGCCTCGACTTTATGTCGGCGGCTCCGTTTGGCATTTTTACCTTGTCGTTGGTTATCGTAGCCATTGTGGCAAACTTTTCTCACGGGCGGATTTTTGGCAGTAGTATTGTGCTGCCGTTAGGCTTTACTTTTCCACTCAGTATTTTATTTAACGCCTTTGCGCTGCTTATTCTTAATCTGTTAGGTCGTCCAGTGATTTGGGCAGACGCTTTTAATGAAATTTTTCTGCCGGTAGCCATCTTTAATACCGGTGTTATGGTTGTTATTTTTCCACCTTTGTATTATCTTTATCGGCGAATGCATCCTCAACCCCTTTCTTTTTAATATCCCCTTTTAGTTGATATAAAATAATTTCGGTTTTAGCTATTCCTGGCTATAATTCCCGTTTATGACTGAAGCACAAATTCAAATTCGCAGTTTTATATTGAGAACGATGATATTGTTCGCTTTTATCGTGTTGGCGTTTCAGCTTTGGAATCTACAGATCGTCCAGGGTGAGACCTATCGCGAATTGGCTGATGCCAACCGTTTTCGTCTGGCCCAGGTACCGGCCTCGCGGGGGGTGATCTATGATCGCAACGATGAACTGTTGGTGCGTAATCGACCGGTCTACAACGTCATCGTTATTCCGGCATACCTGCCGGAAGATGCTACGGCGGAAGCGCGTGTCTTCTCGCGTCTATCGGAACTATTGAATTTGCCGATTACTACGCAACTGGACCCGACCACCGGGCTTAATAATGGCTATTTCCACGCCATCAATCACCACCAATACAGCCGTTTGCCACAGCGGCAGATTATCAACCCTCGCAGCCGGCGGTACATCAACCAGCCGCAAGGTATTCGCGATGCTGTCAACGCCAATAGGGTTTTCGCCCCATTTTTGCAGGTTGTCATTGCCGAAGATGTCGATCCGATAATTGTCTCTAAAATTGAGGAAGAACGTCTTAATCTGCCGGGTGTATTGATCGACATTTCACCCAATCGAGAATACATCTATCAAGGTTTACTGAGCCATATGCTGGGGTATATCGGACCCATTCCAGCCGAACAGTTTGAGAGCTACGAACCGCTTGATTACGATTTAACCGATATTGTCGGTCTTGCCGGTCTGGAATTTCAGTATGAAGAATGGCTGCGCGGTATCAAGGGACTGGAGAATATCGAAGTCGATGTTACCGGTCAGAAGATTCGTACGGTCAGCCAAAATGTTACGGTTAGACCGGGCCATAATCTGCGTTTGTCGCTCGATTTGGGGTTACAGCAAGCTACGGCTGAAGCACTTCAAGAGGCGATGGATGAGGTTAACTCGCAACAGGGGGTGTCTATCTCGCTTAACCCCCAAACCGGCGAAATTTTGGCGATGGTCTCGCTGCCGAGTTATGATAATAACCTTTTTTCGCGTGGGATTACGGCTCGTGAACTATCATTGCTAAGTGAAGATCCGCAGGCCCCGCTGGTTGATCACGCGATTGCCGGTCTTTATCCACCCGGTTCGATTTTTAAGATTATTCCGGCTTCCGGTGGATTGCAAGAAGGCACCGTAACGGAGCAAACGACCTTTGTTGATGAAGGAGTTTTGTATCTGCCTAACCTGTTTCAGCCGGATAACCTCGATTTGGCGCAGCCTTTTTATTGTTGGCTCAGAAATGGGCATGGACCGGTTTCTGTAGTTTCAGCGTTAGCTTGGTCATGTAACGTCTATTTTTATCAGGTAGGGGGTGGCTACAGCCCGGCTGAGTATGAGGGTCTGGGTTTAACGCGACTGGGTAACTATGCGCGCATGTATGGCTTAGGAGAAGCTACAGGTATCGACCTGCCGGGCGAGTCAGGTGGACTGGTGCCCAATGAACAGTGGAAGCGACTTAACTATGCCGAAACCTGGCTAACCGGCGATACGTACAATATGTCTATTGGACAGGGATTTGTGCTGGTTACGCCGTTGCAAATGGTCAATGCCTATTCTTCTATCGCCAATGGAGGCACGTTGTATCGACCTCATCTCGTAAAGGAAATTTTGGATGCTGACGGCAATCTGGTTGAAGAGGTCGAACCACAGGTTATCGGTCGACTCGATTTGGATCCGCAATATCTCCAACTTGTGCGTCAAGGCTTATGGGGCGCGATTAATTGGGAGAACGGCACGGCGGCGGATTATTTTGATGTGCCAGGCGTCGATGCCTCAGGTAAAACCGGCACGGCTGAGTTCTGTGATAGCTACCCGGCCTGTCTCGACCGTGACGGGCGGGTGAAAACCAGCCACGCTTGGTTTGTAACCTACGCGCCAACGAATAATCCGGAAATTGTGACGATTGTCTTTGTCTACGGGGGTAAGCAGGGAGCCGGGGTTGCGGTTCAAGGTTCGGAAGTGGCGGTTCCGGTTGCCAGCAAGATTTTACGCTATTATTTCAACATTGAAGATGAAGAAGATGTTGATGGCACTGAGGACGACGATGAGAACCTGACTGAGTTTGAGCTGGGTACGGAGTTTGAAGCGCGGTTGCTCGGTACGGATAGTTGGAGCCGTGATGGGGCCAACGTCTCCGGATTTGTTCTCAATGCTAATGGCGAAGGGGTTAGTAATGTTGCTGTTGAGGTATTGGTCAACGGTGAAGTGGTCGATCAACTGATCTCGGGCGAAACGGGCCAGTTCGATTATAATAGTCCCGGCCAGGTTGAGACGGAGACGTGGCAAATCCGATTAGCTGATTTTCCCGATGCCCCATTTTTAATGTTTGATGTCGCCGAAGGTGTTCGCTACTTGGTGGAGTTCGAGGCGCAATCTCCTCAAGAAACGACTGCCGCTTTGAGTGGAAATGAATAATTGGGGTAATTGTATTCAAAATTTTAAGATTAAATACTACATATTGTGGTATAATAGAAGTTATAGTACAATATATAGGGTAACTTGTTTTCAGCGATGACGGATCGAATTGCCATTAAAGGTACCAGTAACGGATTAATAATTACGATAGGCTCCGGAATGTGGGAGGGGTTGGTTGAGGAGTTAGACTCTCAACTGGGAGCTAAGGCGTCATTTTTCAAGGGTGGACGGGTAGCGCTTCAGGTCGGTGCGCGTCAACTAACTCGGCCGCAGCTTGAGTCGATGGGGCAGATGCTGAGTCGCCATAACGTTACACTGTGGGCCGTTGGTAGCGACGACATCAGTACGAAAGAAGCGGCCACTCAGCTTAGCTTGGAAACCAGCGTAATTCCCCCCAAACAGAGGAACGCCCCGCCTCGTGTGGCGAGAAGTAATGGTGACTCCCTGGTTACTCGGCGAACGTTACGTTCGGGTCAAGTGCTTAAACACCCTGGCAATGTAGTTATCATTGGTGACGTTAATCCTGGAGCCGAAATTCAGGCCGGGGGTGATGTAATCATATGGGGTCGACTGCGCGGGAGTGTTCATGCCGGGACAAAAACCGGTTCAGAGGCGATTGTCTGCGCCCTACAGCTTTCGCCAATGCAGCTACGTATTGGAGAGTATATTACCCGCTCTCCGGCTGATGATGGCAGCCGTGAAGTAATACCAGAGATTGCTTCTGTTCAAGATGGTCATATTGTGGCCGAGCCATGGCGTGGCTAATTCTATTAAAATTTAACAATACGGTCGGGAATAATTATGAGCGCAACTGTAATTACGATAACTTCAGGTAAAGGTGGCGTAGGGAAAACGACGACAACCGCTAATCTCAGTGCCTCTCTGGCGGCTTGCGGAAAGAAGGTGGTGGCGATCGATGCCGATATCGGCTTGCGTAACCTTGATGTCGTCATGGGTCTGGAAAATCGCATCGTTTACGACTTGGTTAATGTGGTTGAAGGCACATGCCGCCTCCGTCAGGCGATGATTAAGGATAAACGGGTTGATGAACTGTATCTCATTCCGGCAGCCCAATCACGCGATAAATCGGCCCTTAAGCCCGAAGATATGATTGCTGTGGTCGATCAACTACGTGATGAGTTCGATTTTGTGATTATCGACTCGCCGGCCGGTATCGAACAGGGCTTTAAAAATGCTGTAGCTCCGGCCGATCGTGTCCTAATTGTAACCACCCCGGAAGTTTCGGCCGTCCGCGATGCAGACCGCATTATTGGACTTATCGAAGCTGAAGAAAAAGGCCCCGCCGATTTGATTGTGAACCGACTACGTATGGATATGGTCAAACGAGGCGATATGCTCGATACGGATGACGTCATCGACATTTTAGCCATTAACCTCATCGGTATTGTGCCGGACGATGAGCATATTATTGTTTCAACCAACCAGGGCCGACCGGTTGCTCTGGAAAATGGCTCTTTGGCGGGTCACGCTTTTCGAAATATCGGGTTGCGTTTGATGGGCCAAAACGTACCATTCCTAACATTTGAACAAAACGAGTCGTTTATTAAACGGCTTGCAAATTTTTTAATGGGGTAAACCTATACTTAATCTCCCTAGTATTGAGGGTTAACCATGAATTTCTTTGATCGTATGCTGGGCCGTAAAGGTTCAAATAGTGGTAATGTTGCTAAAAATCGTCTACAATTAGTACTAGTTCATGATCGGGTGGATCTTTCGCCCGGCAAAATGGACTTATTAAAAGACGAATTAATACAGGTTATTTCAAAATACGTTGAAATTGATCAAAACGGTATCGACATCGCTCTCACCAATAGCAACCGGCAAAGTTGCCTTACCGCCCAGATTCCGGTGGTTAACGTTCGCAAATAAGGCAACTCCGGTTTTCTTTCCCCTATTATTTGCCAAAAAGGAAATAGTGAATGGACCGTAGGATCTGGCGACAATTCGACCTGGTTTTGGTCGGGATTGTCGTACTTTTGATCTTGTATGGCGTTATTATGATTTTTAGCGCCAATCAAAATCAAGAAGATTTAAGAGAATTATGGTGGACTCAGCTTACCCGGGCCGGTTTCGGATTGGTCGTTCTGGTGCTCGTGGCTGCAATTGACTATCGATATTATGCCTCGCTGCATCGGTTTTTGTATGTGGTGATGCTTGTATTTTTAGGAACACTGTTTATCGCGGCTGAATTAACGGCTGGAACGCTGCGGTGGCTCGATTTTACGCTGTTTCCGGTGCAGCCCAGCGAGATTGCTAAAATTGTTATTATCATCGTTACCGCCAAAATATTGGCTGAGCGTGATGGTGAAATGAGTAAGTTTAGTAACCTGCTCGTTGCGATATCGTTGGTTGTACCGCCTTTAGTTTTAATTTATCTCCAGCCCGATCTAGGCACTACAATTATCACGGCTGTGGTCTGGTTGATTATGGTGCTGATGGCTGGTGGTAACCTATTTCAGATCGGTTTGCTTGGTTTGGGAGGCGTTCTCGCCAGCCCGGTCGTGTGGCTCACGATGGCTGAGTATCAACGAGAGCGCGTTCTCCTCTTCTTAAATCCGGATCAAACCGATCCCTCCTATTTCAATATTCAGCAGGCGTTGATTAGCATTGGGTCTGGAGGTCTACTCGGCAAAGGGTTTAGTATCGGTACACAAAACCAACTTCACTTCTTGCGCGTGCGCCATACCGACTTTATTTTTTCCGTTATCGGCGAAGAACTGGGGATGTTGGGTGCCATTTTGCTTTTCCTGTTAATTATCGGCGTGATTTGGCGTATTCTACGAGCCGCCGACTTAACGAAGGATCCCTTTGGGCGGTTGATCTGCATTGGTGTAGCCGCTCTCGTTTTCTTTCAATCCTTTGTCAATTTAGGGGTTAACTTAGGGTTGCTGCCAGTCACCGGAACACCTCTGCCTTTTGTGAGTTATGGCGGTAGTTCTCTATTTGCTTTTCTCATTGCTTTGGGATTGGTTCAAAGCGTGCTCATGCGTCATAAGGCGCTCGATTTTGAAGAAGTGTAGCGCACAAATAGGATTTTAAGATGAATACAACTCAAAGGATCTCCAACTGGGGTGTGCGTGTTGTGGCTTTATGGTCTTTGGCTTTGGCCTTTCTTGCATTTGCCTATATACTAACGCTAACAAGTGCTGTAGGACTTTCTAGCAACGAATTTGGTGATCAAACCCAGGTTTGGGTTATTTTATTACTGAACGTTATGTTCTTTATAGGCTTTTTGGTAAGTAGCTATGGGTTATGGCGTAAGTACAATTGGGGGCGTATTGGTTTTTTGTGGACGGTTGGCATTTGGTCTGCGTTTAACCTTGTGGTGGTTCTCGACCCTGGTTTACTGTTTACCGTTCGTCAAAATTATTCGCTAACCACGGTAATGGCCAACGGTTTGCGTTTTGCCGCCACACTTTTGATCCCATTATGGTACCTTAACCGACCTCAAATTAAGTCTATTTTTTATGAGTTACGCAGTTGAAAGAAACCAGACCCTAAAGGTTTCCGAAGTTACCTTTCAATCAAAATTTAGAGACAATCAAGCTTGTATTTTGTCCTGAAGTCGACTTATAAAACCTTTAGGGTCTCGAACTGCGTAACTCGTATTTTTGTTGTTCCGCACCCTAACGAATCTTATTAGGATATAATTTATTTATGACAGCATTAACCAAACCGGTTCGGGTTCGATACGCGCCCAGCCCCACCGGTGATTTTCACGTTGGCGGCGCACGCACGGCTCTATTTAACTATCTCTTTGCCCGCCACCACGGCGGGAACTTTATTTTGCGCATTGAAGATACCGACCAAAAGCGATACAATCCCGAAGCAGTAAACTGGCTGCTAAACGGCTTGCGCTATCTCGGTCTCGATTGGGATGAAGGACCGGAAGTGGGTGGTGAGTACGGCCCTTATGTCCAAACCGAACGGCTGTCGATTTACCAGCACTATTGTCAGCAGTTGCTCGATAACGATCTGGCCTATCGCTGCTTTGCTACACCGGAAGAATTGGATGAAATGCGACGCGAACGCAAACCGAAAGGTCTGCCCACGTATGATCGTCGTTATCGGGACTATGATCCTGCCAAAGCCCTGGAAAGAGCGGACAGCGGCGAAAGCCACGTTATTCGCATTAAGTTGCCCCTCGAAGGCAACATTACCGTTCACGATGCCATTCGTGGTGACATCACGTTCCAAAACGAAATCTTGGAAGATGTGATCATCGTTAAATCTGACGGTATTCCCACCTACCATATGGCCAATGTCATCGACGATCATTTGATGGAGATTAGCCACATCCTACGCGGCGATGAGTGGGTTAGCAGTATGCCGCTGCACATTCATCTCTACAATGCCTTTGGCTGGGAACCCCCGACCATGGCCCACCTGCCGGTCATTCTTAATCCAACCGGCAAAGGTAAAATGAGTAAACGGGAGTCACGAGCGCCCGACGGTCAAATCCTACCGGTCTTTGTACGCACGTTCGAGGAACTGGGCTATTTGTCGGATGCGATGGTCAACTATATGGCCTTGGTCGGTTGGAGCTATGATGACAAGACGGAAATTATGGATCGCGAGGAGCTAATCGAGCGCTTTAGCCTGGATCGGGTTAATGCCTCTCCCGCCTCATGGAACTACGAAAAGCTCAATTACTTCAATGGCGTCTATATGCGTGCCCTCACCCCCGAGGCGCTGGCGAAGCAGATAATGCCCTACGTAAAAGAAGCCGGCATCAACGCCGACTACGACACGTTGGTCAAAATTGCGCCGTTTATCCAAGAACGGCTCAACGTTCTAAGCGATGCCCCGCAGTGGGTTGATTTCTTCTTTGTCGATGAACTCCCGGCCTACGATCTCAATATGCTGGTGCCCAAAAAGATGAGTCTGGAAGATGTTCCCTCTATTTTGAAGACGGCGCACGATATTCTGGCTCAAACCGAGTTTAACCATGATGCTATCGATGCGGCTTTGCGCGTAGGCGTAAAAACGTTAGGCATTAAAGCCGGGCAAATGTTTCAGCCCATTCGCATCGCCGTTTGTGGCAAAATGGTCGCCCCCCCCCTCTTCAACACGTTAGAAATTTTAGGAAAAGAAACAACACTCAAACGGCTTGAACAAACATTGAGCCGGCTTGAACAAAATTAGTCGAGAACAGACAGCGTCCCGGATTTTATGCATGGGCCGTGTCAATCGCTTGTGCGGTAGGCGACGTTTATCGTCTGTGATTATCAGAATACAGGAGGAATTTTATGGCTAGAACACCGTCAAATATGTTACCTTTAGGCACCCAAGCCTCTGCGTTTACCTTGCCCGATACCGTCAGCGGTGAGATGGTTAGTCTGGCCGATGCTAAATCGGACAAGGCCAACCTTATCATGTTCATCTGTAACCACTGCCCGTTTGTTAAACATGTCAACAGCCAGTTGGTTCAACTCGCCAACGATTACCAGCCGAAAGGCGTTACTATCGTGGCGATTAGCGCTAATGATGTCACCACCCATCCCGGCGACTCACCGCAGAATATGAAAGAGACAGCCGAGACATGGGGCTATCCTTTCCCCTACTTGTATGATGAAAGCCAGGACGTTGCCAAAGCCTATCAAGCCGCCTGCACGCCGGATTTTTATCTCTTCGATGGCGATTTGAAGTTAGTCTATCGCGGCCAGCTTGATGACTCGCGGCCCGGAAATGAGATTCCGGTCACCGGTCAAGATTTGCGGGCTGCGCTCGATGCCGTTCTGTCCGGCCAACAACCGGCCTCGATGCAAAAGCCAAGTCTCGGCTGCAATATTAAGTGGAAACAGTAATCGTTACTGATGTTCGAATACGGACTGCGCGATTAATCGGTTGGATTCGAACCCATCTGTTCAAGCAAATCGCTTGTGTCGGTTGGAATCGGGCATGGTCGCAAAAAAGATCGCGCATTTTCTATTGGATTCGGGCAAAGGCATGAAAAAGATCGTGCGATTCCTATAGGATTCGAGCATGGTCGCGAAAAAGATCGTGCGATTCCTATAGGATTCGAGCATGGTCGCAAAAAAGATCACGCGATTCCTAT
>JAGRBZ010000271.1 GCA_020433805.1 Anaerolineae bacterium | reverse complement strand
CCGTTCATAGGCGGTAGGCGAGTCTGCATAACAGCTTGCGTCACCCTCAATTGAGCCAGTGGTGATCGCGCTCTCACCCGATGGTGTAGGGGCGACAGCAATCGGCCCGATTGTGGTCGGGAAACGCATGGCTCCCGTCCGATTGTCTTGCTCGTGAGTGGGGCCGTGGCGTCACGGTTTACAGCCCTGTTGGTTAAGTGAGTTGATTAATAATCCTCTGGAGAAGATCGGCTCGAAGGTGCAGGCTGGAACGTTGGGGCAGTTCTTGCAGCAGCTTTAGAATTTCAGTTTGCGTTCGCTGCTGGCGGCGGATGGCGCGTAGCAATATTCCGATTGTCCCGTGAACACGATACCCCAAGGTGGTCGCTGCCAGCCGAGCGGCTGCGTCATCGGTGAGAAAAATAGCCTGGGGTTGGTTTTGCATCAAGGTCAGCGCAGCCTGCTCGCCCAGATCGAGGGCTAAAGCTTTGATCAAAGCTTGAAAAGAAGGTTGGGTGGAGATAACAATTTCAATAGATTGCAGGGGAACATCGGCGTGCGTAAGAGCCTGGGGACGATGTTGGGCTACCTCTTGCCAGACCTGCTGGGGCACCAATACCGACTCAAAATCGGCCAGAAGGGGTAAACAGTCAAGTTCATCCAAATGTATGAGCGGACCGGCATCACAGACAACGGTGGTAACCGCCTCAGTCCTGTCCACTCAAGCCCCATTCGATATCTTGTTGGATGAACTCTTCCATTAATTCGGCTCGGTGCGCTTCCAAAAAACGACGCAGGGCATCGAGTACAAGATCATCCATGCTAAGAAACCATCCCGCCTCAACCAGGCGTTGAGCCTGGGTAAATAAAGTTAATGGGATTTCAGTTTTCAGGGTCATCGTTTGAGTATCGTCCATAGCCTTACGCTTTCCATAAAAAATTTTACATCTACATAGGCTATTATAACGTCTCCGGTTCAATCTGCAATATTATAATCAGCTATAAAGCGGTTAGCTCTGCACACAATCGTGGTAGCGTTAGAACCCAGGTTTTTCTTGAACATGAGACCCGCAAAGGCTTATATGGGGGCTAAATGGGGCAACATGCTTACCATTTAAGCAAAAACCTGGGTTCTTTACCACGCTCCACGGTTTGATGTTGTGCTACCAATAAGCGGTTAGCCGTCGGCTATCCGCTTTATAGTTATCATAGCGTTCGCAACCGTATCGACCAAACCACCGAGAGCACAACCACCGACTTTGCCCTGGCTATCGCCGGAGGGTTGCCGGAAATCATCTATATCGGTACATCAGTAAGAACGAAGTCTCCCCTTCGACTACGCTTGGGACAGGCCTCGACTCGATCCGCCGGGCGAGGAATGACAGCGGGGCGGTTGTGGCATACGATGAATTCCATCCGTACGGTAGTGCGTTGGGCCGCAAACCATTCGCTTTTTCACGCTGTAAAAGGGATCTGCTCCAAGGACAAACCCGCATTTGACCGGTTGGAACTCCTGGTTTGACCGGCTAGAAGGGGTAGTTTGACCAGCTGGAACTCCTGGTTTGACCGGCTGGAAGGGGTAGTTTGACCGGCTGAACTCGGTTGGTTTCAAGCGTAAATAAAAATGTTTTCAGCCTAAAGTAAAAACGATTTCAGACTGAAATAAAAAGATTTTCAGGTTTGAAAACAAGGGCGTTGGTGATCGCGCTCTCATTGGGTAGCGTAGGGGCGAGGCAATCTGCCCGAGCGGTGGGAGCAAACGTACGGCTCCAATCCGATTGCCTCACCCGTGGCCCGGCTACCTCGCAGCTTCCCATTCCTCACGAGATATACCGGCTTGGCGCAGTAGTCGTGACAGCAGAGCGGCGCTAATATCGCTGCGGTGGGGATTGGGAAGAATAAGACGGGTTGTTTCACGTAGCATAAATTCATGTCGTCCACCTGAGTAAGGCCCTTCAAAGCCCAGAGCTTTTAAGCGTTGGACAAGCTCTCGTCGAGCTATGGGGCTTAACCGCGCCATCTACTGGGTTACTTTCTCAGGCAAACGGATAGATATATCGCCCAAGGTTGGAATTGGTAGATTCTTAGCAATACTAATTAACAACCAATCCTCAATGGCTGCTGCCAAATTATAACGACATACTTCTAACGTGCTGCCTGTTGCCCAAACACCTTCTAAATCCGGCACCTCGCCATAAAATGGCTCGTCATCTTCTATGATTTCGTAATTCGCTCTATTTAAGGCTTCTTGAATATAATTGAGGAGCATAGACTTTCTCCTTATCATCTGTTTTTATTGATAACTTTAAATAGTATACAACAAAAACGCCGCAAGTCTATCTCCCTAAAAGGTATAGAAACAAGGTAACAAGGTCGCCCATTACGGAGGTGTTATTTGCAACCTTGCTACCTTGCACCTTGTTCCCTTGAGCTTTACCCCTCGTGATAATAAACATCCCAATCAAGATAAGTCTCAAACGCCTCGGCGACCACATCGGCGACGTTGGCTTGAACCATCGCGCAGTGGTGAGCAAAGCCGTTGCGGCAGACGTAGCGCATCAGCTTTTGCAGCCCCGGCACTTCCACAACCGCTTTGGTGCCGGACATTGTCGATAGGTAATCATCGGTGAAGACACCTTCGCCAACGTAGGTGCGGATGCGGCCCAGGCGGTCATCGGTGTCAACGCGGGCGTAGGTTAGCGGCCCGGCGCTGGTGCGGCCATCGACCGCGCCCCAGGTGTTTTCCGAACCTAAGGTCGAGCCTAACACTTCCGCCGAGACAATCTTAATCTCCGACACCAGGCTTTTGGCCCAGTTGCCGCAGTGGAAGTAGATACACTTGTTGGGATCATCCTGGTAGTTGTTGTTCCAATCGACCAGCGCCGCCGGGGTGCCGGAGGCCAACTGCAAGGCGTACATCGACACCGTCCCGGCAATATCGACCTCACAAGCGCTGGGCATCAGCTTGTCGCTCATCATACTCATAATCGTACAAGCGTTGACGCCGTAGTTCTTTTGCAGCGATTCCCAGCATTGCAGCGCCGTGGCGTCGATGTCGTTCTCGCTCATCCAGTCGGACAGCACGATGCCCAGTTTGGCAATCAAGACCATCGAGCGCGGCGGTACGCTGTCCGATTGGGCGTAGGCATGGACTTCATCCAGCTTGGCTTTAACCCGACCATCATCATCGGCCAGCTTTTCCGCCGCGCCCAACACTTCCGACATATCCAGCGTGTTGACGTCGATACCGGCTGCTTCCAGCAGCTTCTCACTGTAGCGCACCGTTTTGAAGGCGTTGGGGCGGGCACCAACCGCACCCAGCCGGGCGCGACGCATTCCGCGCACGGTATTGCACAGCCCCAAAAACTTGGTCATCTCGGCTTTGAACTCGTCCGAGTCGGGGTCAACGGTGTGGCTTTCGGTGATGGTGTAGGGGATACCGTACTGGTACAGGTTATTGCACACGGAGATTTTGCCGCAAAAGGCATCGCGCCGACCGGCCGAAGTCAACTCCGATACATCATCGGGGAAGGCGTGCACCAGTACCGGCACGTTCAGTTCCGACAGCCGGATGGTATCGGCTACCCCTTTTTCATCGCCAAAGTTGGGCAGGGTCACCACTATCCCGTCGATGATGTCCCGGTTGCGGCGGAACAGGTCGGCGCATTTTTGGGCATCGGACCAGGTTTCGACCGCGCCCAGTTTGGTATCGGTTTCTTCCAGCACCACCGTGTCGATGTTCCAGCCGTGCAGCCGGTTTAGGATTTTTTTGCGTCCTTCGCCCACCAAACTATCGGCAAAGAAAGCGCGGTTTCCGACGATGACGCCTAATGTTATCTTTCTGTTCATCATTCAACCTTTCATTAAGTAATCTAAGTTGCTCCCGGAAGATGCGGGGAGTAGGGAGTAGGGAGTCTCATAACCTGAATTCGGAAAGTAATGTGTTTTATGTCATTTCGTAGCGCAGCGGAGAAATCCATGTGACACTACGCCTGAAACGGTGTCCGGTTGGAACAATTTGAAGCCACAACGCGCTTTTTTCCCGGCGAACGTTCCACGTATTGAAATGTTTAGGGGATTTCTCCGCCTCCGGCTACGAAATGACATGTGTTTTATCCCCTTACTCCCTACTCCTTACTCCCTACTCCCCGTTTCAGTAGACGGGTGGCAACTTTAGTTAAACAATCAACGGGGCGCTGCCACGCTGACAGCGCCCCGCTATTTATAACGAGGACAAGAACCTTTTACTTGGGCGCAAAGCGCTCGTACTGGTCGGCGTTGTCGGGCGTAATCAGAACCATGTCGATGGACTGTTTTTCCGGCATATCAGAGCTACCCGATTGAATGTATTCATCAGCCTGGGTCACAGCCTGGATAGCCATCTCAGCCACGGGTTGCAGTGAGGTGGCTTTCAACTCACCGGCTATAATGGACTGGATCGCATCATCACTGCCGTCGAAGCCGACGACAATCACGTCGTCACGACCGGCACCCAACAGCGCAGCTTGCGCACCAAGAGCCATCGTGTCGTTACCGGCGATCACGCCTTTGATGTCGGGGTTGGCTTGCAGAATGCTTTCCATGACTTCAAAGCCTTCGGTCTGGCTCCAGTTAGCGGTCTGCTGGGCCACCATTTCCAGCCCGTCGATTTCATCGAGGACATCGTGGTAGCCTTGCGAGCGAACGTGGGCGTTGGTGTCGGTGTCGCGACCGGTTAGCTCAACGTACTGGCCTTCAAAGTCCATCAGTTCGGCAAAGTACTCGGCCAGGATGGTAGCACCCTGGTAGTTGTTGGAGACGATCTGAGCCGCAGCGACGCCTTCCTGGGTGATTTCGCGGTCAACGAGGAATGAAGGAATACCGGCATCTTTCGCTTTTTGAACAGCGGTCACACTGGCATCGGCCCCGGCATTGTCGAGAATGATGGCCGAGGCACCGCTGGCAATCGCGGTATCGAACAGCTCATCTTGCTTGTTGGCGTCGTCATCGTGCACGAGCGACAGGGTTTCGTAGCCCAGTTCTTCGGCTTGGGCCACGGCGATATCGGCCATCGCGCCAAAGAAGGGGTTTTCGTGCGGCGGTGTAATGACCACAATCAGGTTGCCGTCACTGACGGGAGCTTCCTCTTCCGCTTCTGCTTCAGCTTCCGGTTCGGTCTCGGCAACTGCTTCTTCCTCCGCTGGAGCTTCTTCTTGTGGAGCTTCGGCGGCCGGTTCCTCTTCCGCCGGCGCGGGTGCGGGAGCAGGCTGGCTGCTACATGCCGTAAACACCAACGCCATCGTTATCAATAAAATAGTTAGCCATCTTCGGCTGGTCATACTTCCTCCTTAAAAATCGTGATAAAGGTTTAAATAGGTTTCACACTGCTTGAGACATTCTATAAGCTGATCTATCGACGAAACTTCACCTCCTTTCAGGCGAGTTTTTTTGAGCGGTCAGCTCGTCAGCTATCAGCATTCAGTTCATTGATTACGCTATTAAAGTGGCGAACTTCCCCTGGCGACAATGCTCTGTGTTGTCGCCTCTTTCGGACACTCAGCGTCCGTAGGGCGTTCCAACGCAGAGCGTCGGAACGAATACACGTGACATGATGGCTGACGGCTGACTGCTGACAAGCTGACCGCTACAGCCTACTCTTGCGTTGCTAACTCCAGCCGCTGCTGCTGCTGTAAGGCAACGCGCTTTTGCATTTGGGCTTGAATTTGGTCGACAATAACGGCCAGTACAATCACCGAGCCTTTAATGACCTGCTGCCAGAAGGATGACACACCGACCATCACCATCCCGGCACTGAGCGCGCCGATAATAAACGCGCCGATGATCGTGCCACCGATGTTGCCACGGCCACCCATCAGCGAGGTGCCGCCCAGGACTACAACCGCGATGGCGTTGAGTTCAAAGAAAACGCCGGTCGCCGGGTGGGCGGCTACCAGTTTAGAGGCGATGAGCAAGCCAACCATCCCGGCACACAGGCCGGAAATCATATAGACAATCACCTTAACGCGGTCGACGCGGATGCCGGACAGCTTGGCCGCGCGTTCGTTGCCGCCGATGGCGTATACCTGTCGGCCAAAGGGTGTTTTGGTCAAAACAATGGCGGCCACGATGGTGAAGCCAATCATAATCCAGACGGAGTAGGGCAACGCCAGAAAGGTGAGCGAGTCGACCAGGATTTTGGGCATCGAGCCGGACATGCTTTGCATCCAGCCGTTAACCACGTCTGATGGTAAAAAGGTGCCTGAACCCAGCAGCGGGAAACCCTCGTTGCCAAATTCCGGCTTGCCGACCAGGTTGGGATAGGTGTTGCCGTCGGAACGCAGCAGGGCCAGGCCTCGGGCTACGTACAACATACCCAACGTGGCGATAAAAGGCGTCACATTAAAACGGGTGATGATAATGCCGTTAACAGCACCTACCAGTGCTCCACAGGCCAACGAAATGAGAATAACCGCCCAGACCTGAAAATAGACGATGATGCCAAACATCGGCAGTACCAGCCCTTCGTTAATTAGCCCGCCGGCGATCATAGCAATAAGCCCCGCCACAGACCCCACCGACAGGTCAATACCGGCGGTCAAAATAACAAATGTCATCCCGATGCCCAGGATAGCGTTAATCGCCACCTGGCTGGCCACAATAATAATGTTGGCCGGGGTCAAGAATGCTTCTGATAAAAAGGAAAAAACGGAGATGACCACTACCAGAGCAATGTAGGCCCGTGCCTGTAGCAAAAGCTGCTGGAAATCGGTCATTGTAAATTTTCGAGAATTTTTTATAGGTGCTACAGTTTCAGCTTGACTCATGTTCTACCTCCAATGTTTTAACACCGTGTCCGATGGCGGATGCCGACACCAATGCTTCTTCCGTGGCTTCAGCCCGGCTAAATTCGCCGGTTATCTTACCTTTGGACATGACCAAAATGCGGTCGGCCATGCCTAAAACTTCCTTCAATTCTGATGAAATAAAGATGACCCCCAGCCCTTCTGCGGCCAGGCGGCCCATAATATCGAAAATCTCAGACTTCGCACCGACGTCGATACCCCGCGTCGGCTCATCCATCAGCAAAATCTTGGGGTTGGTCAGCAGCCCTTTGGCGATGACCACCTTTTGCTGGTTGCCGCCGCTCAACGAGGTGATAATCTGCTGGGGGTCGGCCACCTTCAGCGACAGTTCGCCGATGAGCCGCTCCACGTTACTCGCTTCTTTCTTCTTCGACAGCAAAAAGCCCGACAGATACCGTTGCAGACTGGCCAGCAGCATGTTATCCGCCACCGACATCGTTTGCACCAGCCCATCGCGCTGCCGGTCTTCGGGAATGTAGGCCACCCCCAGGTCGATGCGCTCTTTAACGCTGTTAGCTTTCACCGGCTCGCCATCTAACCAGACCTTGCCGCTAGCTTCAGGCCGCAGCCCGGCCAAACACTCCATCAACTCCGAGCGACCGGCACCCATCAGGCCATAAATGCCCAAAATTTCGCCATGATGCAGCGTCAACGCCACGTGATCAACCATGTAGCCGCCGCCCACGCGGTGCAGCGTCATATCTTCGACCCGCAGCAGTTCATCGCCAAACGTCTGCTGGCGGTCGGCAAAGAGCGAGGCCGGATTGCGCCCCACCATCTCCTCGATAATCCAGGAGAGGTCGATTTCCGACATCGGGCGTTCGGCCCGCAGCTTGCCGTCGCGCAGCACGGTGATGTAATCGCCGATTTGCATCAGCTCATCCATCTTGTGCGAGATGTACACAATGGCTACACCCTGCGATTTTAGCTCATTGATGACCTCAAACAGAACCTCTACTTCTGATGCACTCAGGGCGCTGGTCGGCTCGTCCATAATCAAAATCTCGATGTCCAAAGCCAGCGCCTTGGCAATCTCCACAATCTGCTGGTGGCCGATGCGCAAATCGCCAACGATGTCATTGGGATCGATAGGTTGTCGCAGCCGTGCAATTAGCTGCGCCGCCCGTTCTTTTTGCGACGCCTCATCAATCAGCACTCCACTCTTTTTGATTTCGTGCGCCATGAAGATGTTTTCGGTTACGCTCAGATTAGGAAAGAGATTGAGTTCCTGGTAAATAATGCCAATGCCGTGCCGACCTGCATCCAGAACCGACTTGATTTTGATGGGCTTGCCGTTGAGCAGCAGCTTGCCTTCGGTCGCCTGCTCCACGCCGGCGATAATCTTCATCAGGGTCGATTTTCCGGCCCCGTTTTCGCCGACCATCACATTCACTTTGCCGCGATACACATTGAAATTAACATTGTCCAGCGCCACCGTGCCGGGGAATACTTTGGTGATCTTTTCGGCACGCAGGACAACTTCAGGCGACGCAGCCGGAGGGGCTGCGCCCGTTTTAACAGCAGTAACCGTCATAACGCTAGCCTCCCACCGTGACTTGAACCGGCGTCACCACAATCTCGCTTACGTCGATGTCGCCCGGCGCGTTAAAGGTGCGAATTAAAAACACACCGGCAAATGAAATCGACTGGCCCACCAGGTTCTCTTTATCCAGGCTGCCGAGTACGTCATCCAACACCCGCTTGTTCAACTCGCGGCCAACCTTGCCGTACTCCGTCTGTTCGCGGAAATCGCCAAACTGAATGAAGCCGACGGCATCGCGTACCGCGGTCTCGGTGCTGGGGATGCGCGGCCCTAAATACAGTTTGAGTGCAATCGGGCCATCGTAGCCGTCCACGTCGATGGTCATCGTGCCGGTACGCGACTCGCTATCGACCTCGGTCACGGTGCCGGTGCCTTTGACCATAAAGCCGTGGGCTTCCCCAACCGTCGTCAGCCCGAACGCATTGCCGACCTCAGTCAGGTTATCTTTTGTAGCCATGCCGCTGCCATTCACTTGAATGGCCGACAGCACGTTGGCTAGCTCGACGCTGTTGTTTTCAACGGCGGCTAATACATCCGGCCATTTCGTGGCAGCGAACGTCTCAGCATCAAACGCCCCGCCCTGAGCAATGGCCGTGGCCTCAGCCGTGGTGATGACCGTACAGCCCGCCAGCCAAATTAGCGCCAGCATGCCTAAGGTCACCGTTAAAAAGTTTTGTCTCTTCATTGAACACCTTCTCCTACAAAAAATTTCCTACAAAAAATTGTGATGATCTGAATGTTTAAGAAATGAGGATAAACATCTTCCCCAATCGTAACGTAGTGCGCAGTACGTAGTGCGTATTGTTTTGCGTTAACCATTACGAAATACGCACTGCGCACTACGTTATCTTCAAGCCACCAACCGCTCTGCCGTGAAACGGTCGGTTATCAACACGTTAATCCAGCCGCCCAGCAGTGCCCCGCGAATGGCTTCGAACTTGCGTTGACCACCGGCAATGCCGACGGCGCGTTTGACGTGTTGCAACTGTTCCAACTTCATGCCGATAACCCGCTCATTTAACGAGCTGAGAACCGGCTCCCCCGCTTCATTAAAGAAGCGGAGACAGACATCGCCGACCGCACCCTGTCGGCGCAGCATATCCAACTCCTCCGGCGAGAAGATGTTGCCGCTGCTGGCCAACAGTTTCGACGGTTCCACCGTGCCGATACCCACCAGCGCCAGCGTCACCTGATCGAACAAGGCCAGGACCTCGCGCACAAACTGGTCTTCCAGCAAAATCCGCAGGCTCTCAGCCGAACCAACTACACCGGGAGCGGGCAGATGGGTTACGCGCCCATAGATCAAATCGGCCAGCCGGCCGGTTAAGCGGGCCGCGTGGGCTTCGGCAGCGGGATTACCGACCCCGCCTAAGATCTGCACGACCCGCGACTCGGTCTGGCGGGTGACAGGGTGCATGGCATCGACCATCGCCAACAGCGTTTCGCTCCACGATGAAATGCCGACGACTTCGCCTTGCTTGAGCGTAGTTTCCAAAAAATAGGCGGCGGCGGCACCCAACTCGCGGACGATGATGGGTTCGCTGTCGTTGGTACAATCGACAACGATGGCCTGCTGCAGGTTATAACGCTCTTGCAAACCGTCTTCCAACTGCGGATAGATGCCGGACGGCACGCTGACAATTGTCCGCACGATCTTTTCCTGTCGCGCTCGCTTAAGCAAACGCGACACCGTCGACTGCGACAGCGACAGGCGCGCTGCAATCTCGGTCTGACTTAGTTCTTGCTCGTAGTACAGCCGGGCCACGTTGGTGATCATCCGTAACTCATTGAGTCGAGGCATTATCCATCTCCCTTAATAGATATGCGAACAAACGTGATTATGCCTCCGTATCAAACAGTGTACGCGCCACTGCGGCTTGCCAACCGGCATACAACGTGTCCCGGTCGGTCGCTTCACTGGGTTCGAATCGATCGTGGCTGCGGGGCAAGGCGGCAATATCGGCCTCGGTTGGCCACAGCCCCACTGCCAGTCCGGCCAGATAGGCCGCGCCCAGCGGCGAAACATCGGTGGAAAGATTGCGCTGCACGGGGCAACTCAGGATATCGGCCTGAAATTGCATAAGGAAGTTGTTTGTGCTGGCCCCCCCATCGGCCAGCAGCACCGTTAGGTCGATGCCTGCTTCAGCCTGCATCACATCGAACACATCGCGTACTTGATAAGTGATTGACTCCAGCGTGGCCCTGGCTAGATGGGCCGCTGTCGTGCCGCGCGTCATGCCGGTGAGCAAACCACGGGCGCGGGTGTTCCAGTGCGGTGCGCCCAACCCGACAAAGGCCGGCACCAGATAGACCTCGCCGGTATCCGGCACGCTGGTCGCCAGCGTCTCGATATTCTGTCGGCGGGCGTTGAGTTCGAGCAGTTGATCGAGCCACTGCACGGCGGCTCCGGTAGCGTAGATATTGCCTTCTAAGGCGTAGGTTGCTTTTTCAGGCGTGGCCCAGGCGATGGTTGTCGACAGCCCGTGCTTGGAAATAACGGGTTCGGGTGTAACGGTCATCAACGAGGAGCCGGTGCCGTAGGTGGCCTTAATTGCGCCCGGCTGAAAACCGGCGTGACCAAAGAGCGCCGCGTGGGAATCACCAATTAAACTGGCGATAGGAATACCGCTTGGAAGCGCTCCCATCGCCGCCGACTCACCGTAGATGTAGCTGGAAGGATTGACCTGCGGCAGTGCAGCCGCCGGAATATCAAATAGGCCCAGTAACTCCTCGTCCCATTGTAAGTTGTGCAAGTTAAAAAGCTGCGTACGCGAGGCGTTCGTCATATCGCAGGCGTGGAGTTGCCCGCCGCTCAGGTTGAACAGCACCCAGCTATCGATAGTCCCCAGACACAGCTCACCGGCCTCGGCCCGCTGGCGACCGTCGGGGGTGTTGTCCAGCAGCCAGCGCATTTTACTGGCCGAGAACATGGGGTCGATGGTCAGGCCGGTAAGCTGGCGCAGCATCGGCTCAAGTTCTTTGTCGGTTAGCTCCTGGCAAAAATCGGCTCCGCGCTGGCACTGCCAGATAACGCATGGCCCGATGGGTTGGCCCGTGGCTCTATCCCACAGAACCACCGATTC
>JAGRBZ010000270.1 GCA_020433805.1 Anaerolineae bacterium | reverse complement strand
CCTACATTTTGTCGGGTCACCCATTTTTGGCGAATGGGCAACACTCCGCGCTTTACCCCTTCACCCTGCTCTTTTACATTCTGCCCTTGAGCAAAGCCTATGGTTGGTTCACCGTTAGCCAACTGTGGTTGGCGGGTCTCAATATGTACGTCTTTATGCGCGTGCTGCGGGCCAAACGCATTGGTGCTTTGATAGCCGGCATAACCTATTCCCTTAGCACCTTCTTTATCGTTAGCGTCGTTTTTACGATGATCATTGCCGGCGCGGTTTGGCTGCCCCTGTTTCTGGCGATCATCGAGATTATCATCCGCAAACAAGAAGAAAAAGGTCCAACGAGCTTTTCGCCTATCCCCTACGTCGCTGCCGGGGCGATCGTGTTGGGGTTGCAAACTCTGGCCGGCCATGTTGAAATTACCTACTATACGTTGCTGGTTGGTGGTTTTTATGCGGCCTGTCGATTGGCGATTTTATGGCGAAAACAAACCACGCCCCGTTACGCGCTGGCGCTTAGCGGCTGGCTGATGGTGATGGTCGTTCTCGGTATCGGTCTTGGAGCCGTGCAACTGGTGCCGATGTATGAAGTTGTTACCCAAAATTTCCGCGACAATTCGGTTACCCTGGCCGAAGTACGGGGTTGGGCTTTGCCGCTGCGTCGCAGCATCTCTTTTATTATTCCCGATTTTTTCGGTAATCCGACGCATCACGGCTACTTTGATGTGGTGACTCGCCAGTGGCAGCCGCTTGGTCTCAATGCCGCTGGAGAGATCAATCCGCTCTGTGCCCATTGTACTCGCTGGGACACGAAAAGCGCTGTCGAAGCGGGGGCTTACGTAGGCATCCTACCCCTGATTCTGGCCGGGTTGGCCACCGTCCAAGCTGTTCGATTATGGCTCGATGACCGGCGCTCAAAATCCGAAGCAACCGACGCCCCGGCTGCCGGACCATCGCGCAATGTAGTCTTTATCTTTGCCACCCTGGCCGTTTTGTCTCTCTTGTTTGCCTTTGGAACGCCTCTCTACGCTCTTCTTTTCTACGGCTTACCGGGTTGGAACCAGCTACACTCTCCCTTTCGCTGGATTTTTCCCTTCACATTAAGCGTAGCGGTGCTGGCCGGGATCGGTACGACGTATTTGGATAATTGGGTAAGTGCTCGATGGATTAAAGATGAGGCCAAAACGGAAACGGAGGCGGAGCAAAAGCCATATGTGTTGTCAAAACCCTCGTTTTTGCGCTCGCTGGTTTATTTTTTGGGCTGGGGGCTGTTTTGGAGCGGACTGGTCGGTGTAATCATAATGCTGGTTGCTCTTGTTGTGCCGGAACCCTTTATCCAGGGTGCAACGCTCATATTTGATCGATCTGGGTTAGCCCAAAATGCCTTTGCCGATGGTCGCCAATTTTTTGGTTACCAATGGCCGAACTTCTTCAAGTTTTTCTTGATGGTGATGGCTTCAGGAGCAGTGCTGCGAATTACGCGCTGCCCTATCTTTGTGCCACCTCTTTTCTCACGTCGCAAGAACGTGGATCGACTGAACGCATGGCAGCCTTTGGCTGTGATCATCATCGCGCTCGATCTGATTTTGGCGGGCGCTGGGTTTAACCCGGCTGTCGATCCGGCTTTACTCGATTTCAAACCGGAAGTCGTCCAATGGCTTCAAGAACAACAAGCCAGTGATCCACTGTTCCGCATCAACAGCTTCGATACGCCGCAGGGACAGGGCAACAAACTGTTTTTAGCCAACGCCGGTATGCCCTATCAACTTTTTGATGTGCGCGGCTACGATAGCATCATTCCCGGCCAATACGCGCGTTTTATGCATCTTATTCAAGATAATGGTGACCTGCTGTTCAATCGAGTTGGCCCCATTTACTATGATGGCTACGCCGCCCTTGATTCAGCATTGCTTGACCTACTTGGTGTTCGCTACATTTTAACAACCGTTGATATCGGCAATCCCGGTTATGATTTAGTCTATGATAATGAAATTCGTGTCTACGAGAATAGCGATGCTCTATCACGCGCTTTCCTCGTCTATGAAGAAATGCCCGTTGATGGCGACCTTGATTTTGCGCTACGCAGCCTTAATCCGCGAGAGCAGATCATCCTCGATGGCGAAAGTAACCACCTGGGACGAGATCTCACCGGTGATGATGCTGCCCCCACAAACCCGGACACATCGGCTGTCGAGATTACGGATTACACCCCGAATGAAGTTCGGCTCACGGTTGAGGTGGATCAACCCGGCTGGTTAGTACTGGCCGACACCTATTTCCCCGGCTGGCGTGCCTACGCCAGACCATCGTTACCTCCCGACGATTCAAATGCGCTAGCCAGCAGCAGTTCGCAATCGCCAAATCTTCAATCTTCCGAACCTTCTACCCCACTGCCGGAAACCGAACTCACCATCCATCGCGCTAACGGTAATTTTCGGGCGGTGTATCTGCAACCGGGAGTGTGGGATGTCCGTTTTCGCTATAGTCCACGCACTTTTCAATTAGGCATATACGGCTCATTTTTGACGGCAGCCCTCATCGTATTTCTGGCCGGTTATTGGGCCTGGAATCGGCTCTATCGTGAAAGTGACGACGACTCACCCATTAAGCGCGTTGCCAAAAACAGTTTGGTGCCGATGGTGATGGCCCTCTCCAACCGGTTAATCGACTTAGCGTTTGCCCTGCTGATGCTGCGCATCTTGCAGCCGGAAGGAGCCGGTCAGTATGCCTTTGCTGTGGCCTTTATCGGCATGGCGGAAATCTTAACCCGTTTTGGATTAGGCACACTGGTTACGCGCGATGTGGCTGCCGATTTGAATCAGCGCAATCGCTACCTGACAAATGTCTCCGTTTTGCGACTCTATTTATGGCTGGTCGCACTTCCCGTTATGGGCGTCATCCTAGCCCTCTATGTGGCATTTGGGGATATAACCTCTGAAGTGGTGATCACCATTGCCCTTTTCGCTATCGGCACCTTTTTCAGCAATCTATCCGATGGATTGACGGCTATTTTCTATGCGCATGAAAAGGCGGAGTACCCGGCCGGGGTGTCGGCCATCACCACGTTTGTACGGGTAACGGTGGGGGCATTGGTGCTGCTGCTGGGCTGGGGCATTATTGGCTTAGCCGGGGCCTCTCTGGTAGCCAATCTGACCTCGTTCGCTGTTTTGGCTTACATTATGGTCACGCGCATTTATCGACCTCATATGGAGACCGATCCGGCTTTACAGCGTGAGATGATGGGTGAAAGTTTCCCGCTTATGATTAATCATCTCCTGTCAACGATCTTCTTTCGTATCGACGTCTTCATCCTAAAGCCGGTGTGGGGCAGCGCCCAAGTAGGCTACTACAGCGCCGCCTACAAATATATCGATGGGATTAACGTTATTCCGCAATATTTTACCCTGGCTATTTTTCCTTTAATGAGCCGCTTCGCCGCCGACTCGCGGGAGTCGCTTATTCGGGCCTATCTATTGAGCTTACGCTTGCTTCTCTTGCTAGCCATTCCCTTGGCAGTCGGCACACCTTTTGTAGCCGAAGAGTTGATACTTTTTCTAGCGGGTGAACAATTTGTGCCCGACTCGGTCATCGTCTTGCAACTGTTGATTTGGTTCTTGCCATTCAGCTTTATCAACCAGGTAACCCAATATGTCTTGATCGCCATCAATCAGCAGCGTCAACTGACTCGGGCCTTTGTGATCGGGGTCTTATTCAATACCATTACCAATCTCATTTTCATCCCGTTGTATGGGTATCGAGCCGCAGCTATCACCACCATTCTTTCTGAATGGTCGCTACTTATCCCTTTTTATTTGATGATCCGCAACCATCTTTGTGTGGTTCCCTGGTTTGATATCGTGTGGCGACCTGCCGTTGCCGGAGCGGTTATGGGGCTATCGCTGTGGTTTGTCGGTGATATTCACTTTTTAGCAACATTACTACTGGGCACGACAATGTACTTTATTGCATTGGCAGCGGTTGGCGGGTTATCACAAAACGATATGGCTGTCATTTGGCGTGCGATCCCCTTAAATAAATTAAGAAAAAGTTTGAAACGAAACATTGCATCGCCATAAATTTGCAATTATCAACTATTCAGCCTACAGTAAACGTAGAACTACTTCACGCCATTATCGACCTTCACATCCAAGCCAAAAATTTCAACGCCTTTTCTCGTTTTAGTGTTCAATAGATGTACGTTTTAAGCGCAACTTAAAAAGACCGATCAGAGTTAGAGACCCATGGGGTTAGAAGATCGCATTCGACTTCCCAACCTTAATTTAATTCACCGTCGTTCTCGTTTGTTAAATTTGCTCGACAAATTTACGCAAGACGGACGGCGATTAATCACTATTTACGCGCCTGGCGGCTACGGTAAATCGATCTTGTTAGCTGATTTTGCCCAAACGACCGATTTGCCAATTTGTTGGTGCTCGTTAGAGCCAACAGACCGGGACCCAACCTCTTTTCTTACCCTCTTAGCCTATAGTATTATCGATCGTTTTCATGAGATAGAACCAAATAGCCTTCTTAAACTGGTAAAGCGTGGCGACACGCAAAACAGCGTGCGCCGCATCGCCGAGCTGTTGCAAATCGTCGACTCGCATATCATCATTCTTGATGATTACCACAAGGCCGTAAGCGCCGGAATGACGCTGGCTCTCAACAGGCTGCTGGCCCAACTACCTGAGACAAGCACCATTATTGTGGCTGCGCGCGGCGATATGACGCTGGATACAGGCCAGATTATTGACCTACTGATAAGCGAACGTGCTACCGGTTTATCAGAAGAAGAATTACGCTTTACCGGCGACGAAATCATGCTGGTCATGCGCAAACGTTTTGGTCGTCGAGTCAGCATCGAAGAAGCCGAAGAAATTGCCCAGGCAACAGATGGCAATATCGCTCAAGTATTGCTAACCGGGCACATGATGCATGCCAACCGTCTTATCGGACACCTCAAGCGTCGCTTAGGAAACGATCGCCAGGTAATTTATGATTATTTGGCCCAAGAAGTTTTCGGCAAGCAGTCGCCTAAATTGCAAAAATTTATGCTGTACACGGCAATTTTGCCCGATTTAACCCCCGAATTGTGTAGCAATCTCTTTGAAACCGCTCAAGCCCAAGATTGTCTTGATGAGTTGGTTCATAAGGATTTGTTCATCACCCAAATTGGCGATAGTTATAAATACCACGATCTCTTTGCCGAATTTTTACGTATGAAATTAGCTGAGGAGGAAGAACTTCATCGTCAGGTTTCTATGAGGGCGGCAAAGATACTCACCACTTACGCTCGCTATGATGAGGCAATTTATCTGTACATTTCAGTTCAAGCCTGGAACGAGGCGACATCGCTTCTCGAAAAACAAGGCAGAAGTTTCTATGACACAGGACGAGCAATGACCCTCAACGCCTGGCTGTCTCAAATACCCGCCGAAATTCTAAGCCAGCACCCGCGTCTACTACTACTACGGGGTCAAATATTAAATATCGATCTGGGAGAGCCGGATAAGGCGATAGCGCTATTTCAACAAGCCGAGCTTAAATTTAAGGATAAAGATGACTTCGTAAGCGCAGCAGAGGCGCAAGTATGGCAATCGGTTGGCATGCGCATGAAGGGCGATGTAGGGCAGGCTTTTGATCTGGCTAAGCAGGGCGTAGAGCAACTGGAAGCCATGGGCGCCGATGAACGCGTACTTGCCTTTGCCTTCCAAAATCATGGTATCTTTCACCGTTTTTTAGGGGATTTAAAGGCGGCGCTAACAGACTTACGTCGCGCTTTAGAACTGTATGAGTCTTGGGGAGATACGCATCAAGTTGGATTATGTCATCACGATATTGGGGTTTGTCTCGATCGCGAAGGCAATATCAACGGCGCTGTATATCACTTTAAGCAAGCTGTCCGTATTTGGGAAGTGTTAGGTAATGCCAGCGATTTATCGAACACGCTGAACAGTTTAGGTGTTTGTTTATATACGATAGGACAATACAACGAAGCACTTGAGTATCTTAGCCATAGTCTTGATATTGCCCTTCAAATTGGAGCCAGTCGACGCGCGGCGTTTGCCCAAGCCAGTATCGGCGATGTTTATTTAGAGCAGCAGCAGTTTGACCAAGCCATACGTGCTTTTCACACATCAATTGGGTATGCCCAAGATGCCGGTGTGCGCTCATTAGAAATTTATGTTTTAATTCGATTAGGTGAATGTCACTATCAGCAGGATGATTTTGTTGAGGCACTGCAACTGGCTATCCAGGCCAAAGAGTATACTACGGAAGCCCGTTTAAGTTTTGAAAGAGGACTGGCTTTAACCCTGCAAGCTAAAATTTATATGCGACAGACAGAATACAAGGCCAGTTTTGCGTTGTTTCAGGAAGCATTTGACTGTTTCTCTCAAAGCAGTTTATTGGAACAAACCAAGGTAAGTTTATTGTGGTCTTATGGTCTCTTGCTCGATTTGCGGGCTTCAGCAGCACAAAAGCAACTGCAAGAAAGCCTCAAGCTGGCGATGCGACTCAACGAAGCATCACCAGGATTAAGTTTAATTATATCTGAAATAAAATCGCTTTTGCGCCATTTTCTCTACAGCCCGGATGCCCCGGTTGAACTTCAAAGCAATGTCCGGATGCTTCTAAAGCAAGATGTAAGAAACATAACGCCTTCGGACGAATATGGGTTACAAACCTTTTTGCTTGGCTCACCTATCCTCTTAGTTAAAGACAAACAGCGATTATTTAGCCAGCGCGGTCGTTCTCGCAAGATGCCTGAATTTCTTGCTTATCTACTTTTAGAGGGCCGCGACGGCGGATGCCGCTGGAGCGAGATTACATCGGCATTATGGCCCGATTTAGACCCCGACAAGGCTTCGTCAACATTTCATCAAACGCTCCGACGGCTCCGCGACACCATGTTTGAATCGCCCGATTATATCGTTGTTAAAGATGATTATTACCAAATCAATCCTAAATATTTGGATTGGTGCGACATAATCGCATTCGAAAAACTACTTGAACGCATCCCCCAAGCTGAAGCTGAAGAAGCGCTGGCGCTGCAAATGGAGATGATTGCTTTATATCGCGGTGAATTTTTGGCCGGTTTTGAACTAGAAGATTGGGGAATGCAATATCGGACGTGGTATGAAACTAAATTCCTGCAAGCCGTAAAACTGACCAGCGAACGATTACTTGACCAAAGTTTACCGCAGGAGGCTTTACAGGTCATTCATCAAGGACTAGCTTACGATTATTTTAGAGAAGATCTGCATCGTGCTGCCTTTAAAGCCTACGTTCAATTGGGTTTGCACGATCATTTGCAAACGCATTATGCAACCCTACGTGAGATCTTAAAGCAGGAATTTAATGCCCCACCCGATCCAACAACAGTTCGTTTATACGAACAGGTTATAGCCAAAAAACAGGTACAGTTCGCCGGCTAACAAATTACTCAGCACAAGATCTGCAAAAGGCCTTGTAGTAAGATCGCTCTGATCTTTATTACAAGGCCTTTTTTCGTTACCCTTCTTTTTTTCGTATAGTATTGCTGAGAGATGTCAGAGGTCCTTTGATACACTCAAGTCAAGATAACAGAGAGTTGATTACGAACAAATTATTCATTAAGAAGGAGACTTTACTATGATTACAAGAATTAAACTTTTCGTTGCTGAAATCACCAACAATCAAAAAGTGCGCGTTGGTGCTATCGTAGGTCTTATGATCCTTGCAGCATTAGCGGGTGGAGCACCCCACGACAGTGGTGGATGATCGCTCCTTGTGAGTTGCGTTTTTACTAAATCATAGGAGTTTACCTTATGAGCACAATTCAAAATCGTCCCGCAATTTCTGATGTCCTGATCAGGGCTAGCGCCAATATGGTTTTCAGAAGTAAGCTCTTATCGAACCCATCTGAAGCGCTTTTAGGGTTAAATCTATCACCGGAAGATACAGAGATTTTAACGACTGTTCGGGCCCATACGCTTGAAGAGTATGCACGCCAGATCAAAACCAGGTTAATTCTTAACTATCACCAATAAGCCAAAAGATTTTTCAAACGTTGTATTTTCGCTACTTATAGAATGGCATCCGTACTTATGCATTCAACAAGTCGTAGTTATACTCTATTTGACGAGTTAGAGAAGATGAATCTGAACGAGCGCAAGGTTACCCTTGAATTAAGCGAACACGATGCCACGCTGCTTTTAATACTAATCCAGAACGAGCTCAAAGACACGGACGAAACCTGGCATGCTTACTGGAAGCGTCTGGCTCACCAAGTGCGACACAGCATCGAGCGAACCGGGTTTCAGACTCGAAAAAAATACGAGTAACGTTCAATCTACCCACTAAATACATTTCTGTTGTTTCCACATTGTGTGGCTTTTAACTTTACGTCTGTCTACACATACATAGAGAAGGTGCCTCGTGATTTTAATCTATGCCATTATCCTGCTAAGTCTTGTAGCTATAATGTTTCGGCGTGATTTTAGCGCTATTGGACAGATTTCTTTTCGAGGCGGTTGGAAATTGGGGCTGCTTGTTTTGGGGTTGTTCCTACTACAGGCGGGGTTGGTTATTTATGTATCCGGACAAAGCATGTTCCAGATGTTCGTGGTCATCGGTTCGCAGATACTTCTGGCCCTTTTATTTTTGCTCAACCACCATATTCCGGGGGCAAAACTCTTTGCATTAGGCATTATTCTTAATACGGTGGTTATGATTGCCAACGGCGGCTGGATGCCGATTACGCCTGAAACCTATCAATCTATCCGTCCCGAACGTAATGTTGAGCTACAAGCCAGAGCACCGGCCAGCAAAGGGATTATGCTAGAGCAGCATGACACCAATTTGTGGTTTCTGACAGATGTTATTCCCATCAATCTTTTAGGGCATAAAAACGCTCTAAGCATTGGCGATGTGTTGATCCTCGCCGGTATTGCTCAATTCCTGTTCCTGGCTACACCAGGTAACAAGGTTGAGGCATCCGGTCGAGCCTCCCAGGTCAACACATCGCCATAATTAATCTTTTCCTCTTATGTTACTACCCACGTAGTTTTTACGAGGCTAGAAAAGCCTGTTTTTTCCTTTCTTAAAAATCCACGAATTTTTTACGCTTCACACAAGTTTTCTTAAGGCTTATACTAGATTTAATATTAACCAATCAAATCTAGTCACCAGGAGAAAATAAGTGAGGCTCATTTTCAAACACCAAACCAAGATCATCTATCTCGTTATTGTCAGTATGTTTTTAACAACATCATATGTTTCAGCACAGGAGGGTACCCAACTTTATCTCGAAGCATCAGAGTCATCAGCAGGCACACTTACCGTTGATATTGTTGCAAAGGATGTAGCCGATCTCTATGGGGCTGAAGTAAAACTTCAGTATGATCCTACCCTATTGGCCGTCCAAGATGACGATGCCGACAGAGAAGGCGTGCAAATAACAGGCGGTGAATTTCTCCCTGTAGATCAGGGTTTTATTGTCGCTAACCAAGTTGATGCCGAAGCCGGCACAGTTACGTATGCTATAACATTGCTCAACCCGGCTCCCCCCGTCAATGGCACAGGCACCATTGCAACGGTTACGTTTGATAAATTGCAAGATGGCCCGGCAACCGTTGAATTTGAAAAGGCTAAACTGGTCGCCTCTACCCTTCAGGCAATCCCCAATCAAACTCTTCCTTTAGAAATTGGCACACCAAGTCAATCGGAAGTTATCGCATCAACTGAAAACGAAACGCAATCGCCGGTGGTTGTAAATACCTCCGGGAGCAACATCGAAGAAACAACCTTTAAGCCTTGGCTCATTGCCGGAGGAGCGGTTATTCTAGCCATTATTGGGCTTGGGCTTTTATTTCTACTCGGTTCAGTTATCCTATTTGGACGACGTCCTCATATTGCTACCAAAAAGTCGCTCAAAAACAAATTAGCTCCCTCAATTCGTCTCCATCCCGTAGCCAAAATCCGAATTCAGAGGCCTACTCTACGCCCATCCCGACGTGGAATTACGAGCAGACCTGAGTAACATACAATTCACGAAGTAAAAAAGCCTCCTGCGTAATATGCAGGAGGCTTTTTACTATCAGGCATTTACAAAAAATTCTATCACATCAGATCGGCGAAATATGATCGAGCCGCAAGATCTATCAGTTCGGTACTCATGAGCGGTTGTTTACCACGGTAGGTAGCAAAATCAACCAGTTGATCAAGCAAATCGCGCGGATGGCAAGCCTTTAAGGGGCGTCCTGCACTAAAATAATATTCTCGCAAAAGATAGATAAAAGCGTTTTTATCAAATTTTATACCGCGCTCCCGACAAGCCGACACAAATATACGGTAAAATTGCTGCTCATTGGGGTTATCAATATTCATCTTGTGGCGAATACGGCGCAGGAAGGCTTCATCAACCAACGATTCAGGATTGAGGTTGGTGGAAAATACAATGAGCGTTTCAAAAGGAATTGCAAACTTTTTACCCGTTTGAAAAGTTAAGAAGTCGATTCGCTCTTCTAAAGGCACAATCCAACGGTTGAGCAGTTCCTGTGGCTCCATTTGTTGACGACCAAAGTCATCGATTAAAAGCAGGCCATTGTTGGCTTTCAACTGAAGTGGCGCTTCATAAAAGCGGTTCGTTTCACTCCAGGAAAGGTCAAGATCTTGCAATGTCAGCTCACCGCCGGTGATAACTACGGGAGAGTTACAGCGAACCCAGCGCTTGTCCATGCCGCTTGCTTCGATCAGTTGAGAGGCTTCATCCTCCATAAGGGGGTGAACTTCGGCATCGTAAACCTTAATAACCTGACCATCTTCGTAGATAGCATGCGGGATCATAATATTATCGGGTAACAACTTACGCGTGATGGCTTTGGCAATGCTGGTCTTACCATTTCCAGGCGGGCCGTATAGAAAAACGGATTTAAATGAATTTACCGCCGGGCCAATCCGGTCAAGAATCTCCTTTGATAAAACCAGCCCACTCAATGCTACCCTAACATCATCTTCTCTGACTTTAGGCCGATTTTGCGACTGAAGCTTTACGACTTGTACATAGTGTTTTAGGGTTATTGGACACGGCCCTACATAGCGACTTCGCTCAAGAAGCTCTCTAGCGCGTTGACTTCCTTTTTCTGTGATTGCATACTGAAACGAAGTCGAGCTTAAATCTTTACTGCCTGTAACTTGCAGTAAATGTTGACTTTTTAATTCTTGAAGAATCGGATCAACTACTCCGGCAAAGTTCAACCGCAGCGTCTGCGCAACCTGCCATGCCTTCATTGTGCCGTTAAAATAGATTATTTTTAGCGCCAGGTTACTAATAAAATCTCTGGGGATACCCGTTGCCTCAACAGTTCGTGGCTCTTCTAAAACTTTTAGAAGTGGACGACTGAAAGCTTCAATGGGAAACCCGGGAGGGTACTCTTTGTTTCTGTTTTTATAGTTCCGGGGAAGGCGCATTTCCTGTAATCTGACAGGATGAACATCATACATGATGATAATCCTCTACAATAATAATCCATAGCGAGATTAATCTC
>JAGRBZ010000026.1:7040-37887 GCA_020433805.1 Anaerolineae bacterium | reverse complement strand
GGCGAAAACTCTAAGACACTAACAAATCCATTGATTTCTTAATCCGTTGTAGTGACTTCTTCCTAATTGACCGGATACTGCCGATAGCCTCACCGCCACTACGCTATTTGGCTCATCGGTCTGAGAAACCAGGGTTTTAACTTCAGAACTAAAAATATGTGCTTGAGTGAGCCGTTTTTGGCGCAAAATTGATCGAATTCACCGAAAACCCTGGTTTCTTTCCCGCGCTTATGTCAAAATCTCGTCGTAGTACTAGGCCATTTGGCTTATACCCTACGCCATCAATATTCGCCAAAGGATATAGATCAATTACCACTTCTGACTAGTCCATATAGCCAGGATCAGTTGTATAATGAGCATGTTTTAACAAAAGCTAAACTTCTCTTCCTCCTGCCACCACAACACGTTCGTCTCCATTCCGCTTGACCAATCATCTTCATATTCTAACTCTCAAATGGAAGTGTAACCTCAGATCATAGGGACCTCATATGTCACCAACCGGAGATAATCGTGCTGACAAACGGGTTGATAAACCGCAACTCGACTATGTTACCGGAATCAAAGCGTTACCTTCTGACGCCGTAGCCGTGCTAAAATCGCTGTTCACCGAATATGATCGGTTAACGGTGACTCAAGAATTGGGCGGTGGTTTCACTCAGAGCCGAGTATTTGTGCTCCAACCGGAACGCAGAGGAGGGAGAGCGGTCCTGCCGCTGGTGGTCAAAGTTGGCCCCACCTGGCTGATTGACCAAGAGCAAACTGCTTACCGCCGTCACATCCGCGATAAGCTCTCCGGCCGCATCGAACTGGTCGACGCGGCTTTGGCCGGCGATTGGGGCGTGCTCAGTTACCGCTTGGCCGGCGACGGTCAGTTCAAGCACGAAAGTTTGGCTCAATTTTTCAACCAAACCGGCAGCCAAAAACTTGTAAATGTGGTCACCGGCCGTCTCTTCAAACGTCTCGAAACGCTGTGGCGCGATGCCCGCCCAACGACCACGCCTTATCTGGGCGGCACCTACGATCTACTGCTGCCCGTTCACCTCATTATCCAACCGCAAGCGCTCCAGCCCGACACAACAACCTACCGCCTGACGCCGGCCGTTTTCGACGACGATTATCTGGATACCGGCGCAGCAGTGCAGTTGGAAGGTTTTGAGGTAATCGAAATCGATGCCCGGACCCAGGAGATTACGCTAGACCTGCCGGAAAAAACCGGCCGCTCCAAGCGCTCCTATCGATTGCGGTTGCACCCGGTAACCGACGTCACCGCTTTTAACGTGGGCGACATTCTCTCCCCTACCACCGGGGTGGTTACACAGACTCGCCGCGAACGACTTCAATTTGAAATTAATTACGCTTTTAAATCTATCTCTCCCCTTGATCTAACCGGCCAGATGATAACACTACCGAGCGGACGTAAGTTATTTAACCCGCTGGCCCAACTACCGGACCTGCTGCACGATTGGCCGGCGGTCAATATCGGCACCTTACATGGCGACCTGAACCTGCAAAATATCTTGGTCGATCCGGACAGTGGCGATGTCACCCTCATTGATTTTTCCGGGGCCAGTGAGGATCATATTCTACGTGACCTGCTGCACCTGGAAACCAATGTCATCATCACCCTGCTGCCCCAGGCGGCCCTTGAACTGGGGGTAGCACCGGAGCATATCTGTCTCCTTTTTTTTGAACGGCTGCACCAGGCCGCAACCGGAGAAACAGACCTATTCCAATCACCTCGCTTATGGCACCCGCTCCTTCAAAAACCTTACGCATTCCTGGCCGCCATTCGCCAGGAAGCCCGTTCCTATCTAGCCGTACCGGACGATTGGGGCGAATATTATCGCGGCCTGGCCTTACATTTGCTCGGGGCGTTGAAATATAAGAATCTCCACGCGGTTCCGGAAGCGCCGCTGCCGATACAGTTCGCCTTTTTAGGTGCAGCTACCGCCGTATCACTGTGGCAGGCAGCAGCCGGACAAGCGCTGCCGTCGCCGCCGCGCCTCACATCCCTATCCGCCGCGCTGGCCCATTCACTTCAGGGCGTGTCGGATTTTGATGCGGACGCGCCTACCATCACCCTGCCCGACGGAAGAACTAAAGTCACCAATCCTTTCAATAAACTACCTGACCTGCTAGCCCCGTCGTTAGCGGATGATTTGTCAACCCTGCATGGCCGGCTCGATCTAGATGCTTTATCAGGCGAAATCGCTAAAATAACCGTTGCCGATATCGAGGCTCTCCCTCATGACGAGCATCTTTTACACACGCTCTTGCGGCTAGAAACCGGGATTGTGATGGGTCTACTGCCGCAATCGCTGCACGAAGCGGGTCTGCCGCCGGAGACCCTTCATTTTTTGTTTTACGAGCGGCTTCATCGGGCAATGCGTGGGGAGTTGCATCAGTTTCAATCCCCCAAATCGCTCTCTCGCTCGCTGACTCAGCCGTTTGAACGCTTGGCTGCCGTTCGTCGACAGGTTGCCCGGCTGTTTCCTGAATGGGACAATCAGGCTATTTATTATCAGGGCTTAACCCTTTATCTGCTTAGTGCTTTCACGCAAATCGATCTAACCGATTTACCACGGCGTGATCTCACCAAACGCCTTACCTTTCTGGCAGCCGCCCTGACCGCCGACTTATGGCGTAAACCTACAGCCCGGCCTCAGCCGCCAAATCCCTACCGGGGTCTCCACGCCTTCCAGGAAGCCGACGCGCCCCTCTTTTTTGGCCGTGAGAAGATTGTGGATAAATTGGTCGATGCGGTCAAGCAACAGCCTCTTGTCACTGTGACCGGTTCGTCCGGCAGCGGTAAATCATCGGTTGTTTTTGCCGGCCTGGTTCCCCGGTTGAAAGCACCACAGCCGACCACCGGCGAAAAATCAAAAGCACACAGCCCGAGTCCCTGGCTTGTCCTAAATTTCCGCCCCGGCGCTGCGCCTTTTAAAGAACTGGCCCGCATTTTGGCTGAACCGCTGGGCCAAAATGCCGAAGCCCTGGCCGACGCGCTCCGGCACAGTCGGTCGAAACTTCCCGACCTGGCGGCCCAACTGCTCGACCTCCATCCTTACGCCAACCGCCTACTCCTCATCATCGACCAGTTTGAGGAGATCTACACCCTCTGCCCCGATATCGAGATGCGCCGCCGGTTCATCGACACCATGCTGGCTGGGGGCCAGGGGCCAGGGATCGGGGATCAGGAAGCAGAGACAGACGACCAACAAAGCCCAATCTCCCAATCTCCTAATCTCCAGTCTCCAATCTCCAGTCTCTACTCTCCACTCTCCATTCTATTAACTCTCCGCACCGACTTCCTCAGTAGAGCACTCTCCTACCGGCCCCTGGCCGATGCTATCCAACCGGGTGTCAGGCTGTTGGGCGCTATGACCGGTGCAGAACTGGCCCGCGCCATCGAATATCCGGCCGAGAAGATGGGTATTTCTTTTGAGCCGGGCCTGGTCAAAACCATTCTGGACGACGTAGGCGACGAGCCGGGTCGCCTCCCCCTGCTGGAATTCGCCTTGACGCGCCTGTGGCAAGATCAACACGATGGGCAACTGACCGCAGAGGCCTATCAGTCCAAGGGTGGAGTCGAGGGCGCGGTGACCCATTACGCCGACCAGGTCTACGCCGGTTTAACTGACGAACAGCAGAGCCAGGCCCGCCACATTTTCACCCAATTGGTACAACCCGGTGCCGGCACCGAGGACACCCGTCGTGTCGCCAGCCGAACCGAACTGGAAACCGACTGGCCGCTGGTTCAGCATCTGGCGGGTGCCCGGTTGGTTGTGACCGATCAAAATGCGGCCGGCGACGAGGTCGTCGAGGTCGTACACGAAGCGCTCATCCAACATTGGACGCGCCTGCGCGAATGGATGGCGACTGACCGCACCTTCCGCGCCTGGCAAGAGCGGCTGCGGGCAGCGATCCACCAGTGGCAAGGCACTGAACAGGATGAAGGCGGTCTTCTACGCGGTGCGCCCCTGGCCGAAGCCGAAGAGTGGCTGGGCCAGCGTGAGACCGGCTTGAGCGGGATTGAACACGATTTCATTCTGCGCAGCATGAGTTTACGCGAACAGATCGAGGCCGATCAGCAACGTCAACTGCGGCAAGCGCAGGCCCTGGCTGAAACGGAACGCCGACGGGCTGAAGAACAAAGCGAAGCCGCAAGCAAACTGCGTCGCCGGGCTATCGCGTTAAGCACCGCACTTGTCATGCTGCTTCTCGCTATTCTTGGTGTGGTTATCTTTTTCCGATTTTGGACTACAACTGAAGCCCTTCTAACTGTCGCCGAAGTTAAGGCCACTGAAGCCAATATACGCCAGGCGACCGCCTTAAGTGCTGCCCAGGCGGCCGAACAGAGGCAGGGTACGGCGGAGTGGTCCGCGCAAGTGGCGCAAACAGCCGAGGCGCAGGCAGTGATGGCGGAGGCTACGGCTGACTCTGCTAGAGAGAGTGCTAACGTAGACCGCCAGGAGGCCGTAAGTGCGGAACAAACCGCCGTGGCGGCTCGCCGTATAGCCCAAACCCAGCAAGCCCAGGCTGAGCAAAATGAAGGACAAGCCGTAATAGCGCAACAAACCGCGCTTGCCGAACAGGCCACAGCTGAGTCAGCCGAAGACATGGCGCAACAGGCCGCGCAAACGGCTCAAGCCAACCAGGCCACAGCTCAAACGCAGCAAGTTGAGGCAGAAACGGCCGCTGAAGCAGCACGGCAGGCCCAGGCCGAGGCCGAGGCTAATCGCTTAGCGGCTGAGCAAGCACGCCAGGCCGCTGAACAAGCGAAGAAGGCGGCTGAAGCAGCCCAAAAAGATGCTGAGCAGCGTGCCAGTGACGCTTTAACAGAAGCCGAGAGATTAGAGCGGTTGAATACATCCCGCCAGTTGGCGGCGCAGGCTCTAACGCTTCTACCGGAGGATCCAACCCTGGCTTTTCTGCTGGTTCTGGAGGCCAATCGTATCGCCGAAACGACCGAAGCTCGCGATGTACTCTTGACCGCTTTGCAAACCTACCCTCGTTTGAGTTACCGACTTCATGATCACGCCAGCCCGGTGGAGAGCGTGGCCGTAGCCCCGAAACGACAACTCCTGGCTTCCGCTGGAGCCGGCAACGCGATTATCCTGTGGCAAATGCAAGCAGATGGGCCGCCACAGCGCATTGGCCAACCCCTTACTGGCCACACCGGAACCATAAAAAGCCTTGCCTTTAATAGTTCCAGGGGTGAGATATTGGTTTCGGGAAGTGACGATGGCGAAATTACAATGTGGGATGTATCTAACCCGCAGCGGCCGTTGAAAATAGGTCATATTATTCAAGACGGTGGCGTGAACACGATCGTTTTTAACTCAGATGGGGAAACTTTCGCTTCCGGCAGCAGCTATGGGGAAATTATTTTGTGGGCAGTGCAGCCCGGCCAACAACCCCAACCGGTAGGCCAGCTATCGACAGGACACGGCAGTGTGGAAAGCATAGCTTTCAGTTTGGATAGGCGGACATTGGTATCGGGGGGTACTGATAATTTATTGAGGCTGTGGGATGTGCAGAGCCAGCAGCAATTGTGGCAGTCTCCCAACGAGCATAACAGTGTAATTTGGAGCGTCGCTTTCAGCCCAGACGGGCAAATGCTGGCCTCCGGCGGTGCTGATGGCACGATTATCTTGTGGGATATGTCGGATCCGCAGCAGTTCCAAAAACTGTTCCAAGTACATCAGGATGATGTTTACAGCTTGGCCTTTAGCCCCGACGGAAAAACCCTGGCTTCAGGAAGTGGTGATGAGGCTATTATTTTATGGGATGTGCAAAAGCGGCAGGAAATTTTAACACTGACTGGACATACCAATCAGGTGACGAGTATCGCTTTTAGTTCGGATGGGAAGCAATTGGTTTCTGGGAGTTGGGATAACACCGTCATCTTGTGGGAGACAGGCAGGGAACAACCACCGCAGTCTCTTGGAATTCGTCTTACCCAATATACAAACAATGTAAATAGTGTAGCGTTTAGCCCAAAAAGCGGGCAAACTTTAGCCACCGGGACCCATACAGACATCATCTGGTGGGATATGAAAAATCATCAACAACCTAAACCTCTAGGGCAATTTCCTGATGGACATACAGGCGATGTATATAGTGTCATCTTTAGTCCAGATGAGAAGCTATTAGTCTCAGGGGGAACCGATAAATCAATCATCATTTGGGATATACGGAATCAACAAGCCCCTAAGCGTTTAGGACAACTTCTGTATGAACATTCTGAAACAATATCGAGTCTAGCTTTTAGTTCGGATGGTCAAACTCTGGCTTCGGGCAGCGCCGATAACTCGGTTATTCTATGGGGTATGCATAACCCGGTGGCACCAAAGTATCTGACCCAACTTGATCACAATAGTGTTATTTATAGTCTAGTATTTAATCCAAAAAACGATCATCTGTTGGCCTCTGGGCTGGGAGACAGCACTATTATTTTATGGGATTTACAAAACCTCCAACAGCCCCGCCCCATCGGGCAGAGCCTCACCGGGCATACAAGTCGAATAAGTAGTTTAGCTTTTAGTCCTGATGGAAAAACTTTAGCTTCTGGCAGCGCCGATAACACCTTGATTTTATGGGATGTCGGGAATCCATACCAGCCTCAGCTTTTGGTGCAGCTTCGCCCAGAGTCTAATAGCAGAGTGGCGAGTGTGAATTTCAGCCCCGATGGAGAGACGTTAGCATCTGGTTATGCTAATGGTGATATCACCCTATGGGATGTACGTAATCAACCGCCTCAACCTTTGGGGGCATCTTTTAACGGACATGACTATGTGGTAAATAGCATAGCTTTCAGTCCAGATGGACAAACTTTAGCTTCTGGCAGCAGTGACTTTAGCACCATTCTCTGGGATGTGGAAAACACATCGTGGCGGAAGCAAATTTGTCGTAAAGCTGGTCGTAATCTTACTCAAACCGAATTGGCTCAATATATTCCGGCCCAATTGCAAGCTGTAACACAGGAGGAATCCGTATGTTCTGAATATCCTTATCCAGATGGTGAATTGACTCTATACTCAGAAACTCGCCCGATTGGAAACCCTATACTTCCCACGGCTATGGGGACTGTCTTCCCATCATCGCCCCCACACATATCAGGGACACCGGGCTGGATGCCTGAGCTTCTTTCTATCCCGTTAATTTGCGGTGATACTCATTTGTGGGCTACCAACCTTAATGCCATTGGCATTAACACCGAAATGGAGGAATTCACGATCCAATTACCGTCTGGTGATCACCCCTTAGAAATGTGGTTGTTGACGATGGGTATACAGCCACCTCCGACAGTTGGTCAGATACCGGCCTATTTGGTGGATACTAACAAAGAAGGTATCACATTATGGTCGATTACGCTGACGTCAGAAATGATAAATGAGAACCAAGTCGCGGTTAATACGGCATCACCCAATCACTTGGCCAACGTTTTACTGTGCCCATTGAGCGGAACGCCTGAGCCTCGCAAGCCTTACGTATCCCCTTTCATGTATTTGCCACTAATTACCAGAAACTAGCAACCAACTTTTGTCGGCTCATTTTATTAAAATAGGCAAAAACACATTTATGTTAGAAGGGTTGAGTTCAGACTCAAAAAATAAACGTTGCCCAAAGATTTCGGCCTCAATGCTGATAGGATTGGTAATAAGATCAATACCATCCCAAACCACGAGGTATTCGTTATCGGTACTATTAAAAACTGGGGCCGGATAATATGCATCAAATAAGGTATTGCCGTCCGGCCCCATATCGCTAATGCGAAAATCAACTCCAATTTTACCTCCGACAGCATTCAATCGTTGCCCGAAAATCTCATCTTCTCCTTCAACCAAAGTGCCGATATTATCATCACCCAACCATACTATCAGATATTCATTGGCCGTTTCGTTGTAAGTCACCGCCGGATAAAAAGCGTTAAAGTTGGCATCCCCATCTGGTCCCATATCACTAATCCGAAAATCATTAGCACCTATTTCATTTGCTATTGCGTTCAGTCGTTGACCATAAACTTCGGTCTCCTCCATACCCAACCCATTATTATCATTACCATACCATACTACGAGATACTCATTGGTGGTACTGTTGTAACTCAATGTCGGATAAAAGGCTCCAAATTCTACATTTCCATCTGGTCCCATATCACTAATCCGAAAATCATTAGCACCTGTCTGATTTCCCATCAGATTCAACCGCTGCCCATAGATTTCATATTCATAAGCGATCAACGTACCAGTATTATCACTACCCCACCATACCACCAGATATTGGTTAGTAACATTATTGTAGGCCAAAATGGGGTAGAGTGCTTGAAAATCCTCATCCCCATCCGGCCCCATATCACTAATCCGAAAGTCGTTAGTTCCGATTTCCATGCCTGTCGCGTTGAGGCGTTGGCCATAAATTTCTAACTCTAAATCCGCAAGCAAACCGGTTCCGTCATTTCCGGACCAGACAACGAGATACTCATCAGCCAAACTATTATAAATCACCGCTGGAGCGAAGCCATCAAAGACCTCGTCCCCATCCGGCCCCATATCACTAATCCGAAAGTCGTTAGTTCCGATTTCGGCTCCTGCTGCATTAAGCCGCTGCCCATAGACTTCTATTTCTCCATTAACGAGTGAACCCGTATTATCGTCACCTCGCCAAACAACTAGAAATTCGTTGCTTATATTATTATAAGCTACCGCCGGTTCGAAGGCATCGTAATTTGTATTTCCATCCGGCCCCATATCGCTAATGCGGAAATCATTAGTACCAACTTCTGCCCCAGTGGTTGCATTCAGCCTCTGCCCGTAGATTTCAGCCTCGTCAATAGCTAAATTACTCTCGTAACCATGCCATACTACCAAATATTCATTCGTTACATTGTTATAAACTACCGCCGGGTCGAAAGCATTAAAATTAAAGTCTCCATCCGGCCCCATATCACTGATCCGAAAATCATTTTTCCCAACTTGAGCCTGAATGGTAATTGGATAGGTAGCGGTCTCTAAAGCAGGTCCATCAACCGCCACCTGTACCGTTTCATCCATCATTGCCAACTTAGTGGGGATCTCCAATCCGGCGGCATCAAAAGTCCGCGCTTGACCAAAAGCCTTCTTTTCATTCCGTATCGGCCAAGGCCACGCCTCTATTTCCGCCTTGAAAGAATCGGTGCTGACCACTGTTCCGGTAATTACCAGGTCGGCCCCCAATAAAGGTAGAGCATCGGGGATGATAAATTGCTGAGCGACACCGTTAGCCTCAGTCACATATTGCTCTACCAACCCACCACGAGGATAACGCACCACATCTCGACCCTCGCGCAGTGGTTCAACTGGGCCGAGGTCAACTCCGGCCATGGATTTATCGCCGGCCAATACGCCGCCTAACTGCCACCGTTGAGACACACCGTTCCGGCGAGGAGTGAAAGTAACGCCTGTCGGGGCAAAGGTAGTAGCGTACTGGGGATGGCGCAGTTCGTAGCCATCAGCAGTATCGGCCCATTGATTTACGACCAAGGCTACAGCTTGCTCTGGGGAAATGAAAGGCTGTTCCGGCGAGTGAGCTTCATAGGGCCTTGAAGCAAGCGTTAAGAAGGAAAATAGTAGCATCGTAAAAAAGGCAAACTTTTTGAGTCGTTTAGGGTTTATCATCAACCTCTCTCCAGGTTATATAACAAATAGCAGATTAATTGAGCAAATTTTAATCATAATATCTATTTAGCCAAATCATTACGGTACGTGAGCTAAACATGGCCGGTCAAATTGATTTCTAAAGCACTTTCGAGGCTTTAGGCAACTCCAAGATTTAAATCATCCAAATCCAAGTCGACTAAAACGTAAAACGTAAAGCATGGTTCTTGCCAAAACCCTTACGCTTTACGCATTACGTTTTATTGGCTGCCCAATGTCTGGGTGATTATTTTCTTGGAACTGCCTTATTGGCTTACTTGATCACTAACGGCAGATACACTTTATTTTTGAAACACCTAGTTGGGACCGTAAACGTGTCTCGCCAACTTCCATAATTAGAATTGATAGCCAGATTAAATGAAGCAACATGGCCATCGGGCGTATCAGGGTCGATGAAAAAGTCGAAATCATAGGTGTTGTCATCGATATTTCCAGGGCGGAGGTCAGGATACACGCTGTCGGTATTGTAGAGTAGCGTGATATACGGGTCATCGGTACTAATGACGGCCCTAACGCCGGTGTGCGTTGCCAGACTTTGATTTCGTAAATTGGCGTAGAGTTCCACATGCCCGCAAGAAGCGGTCGTGGCTTGCACCGGATAGTTATATAGCCTGTAACTATCAAATTGCAGCGGGCCACCAGCGACCGCTGGCTTTGATGAAAATCTATAGTTGGCGACGGTCAAAGCCGTATTGTTGATAGAGCGGTGGTTGTCCGCCGGTTTGGCCCCAAAAGAGCCAATGGGCCGGCCATTGTATTTAAGACCAGGATTTGAGTAAAAGAAGATTCTTGTACAGGAGATATTATTGTCCTCACACTGGTCATAGTAGGCCATAACTGTTATAAACTTACCAACAAGGTCCACATACCCATGCGAATACGGGTATGGTTGGGGTCTGTTATCGACGTACCAATCGTGGTTAGCCCCCATCAGATGCCCAAATTCATGGGCAAAGATAAAATACCTACTTTCCGGAGCGCGGCTGGAAAGATTAAATGCGAAGTCATCGGCACGGGTCGTCACATACCGGTTCCCATGCGCGGCAATTCCACCCGCCCAGTATTGAACAAGAATGGATACTACATCGGCACTATACCGGTTTCTTAATGTATGGACCTGATCCATATAGCCGTCATTCGGGTTTAAAAGACGCTTCAGATCTGTATTCTTATCTCCGGTTTCAGCATAATTCACCTCGGCGGTATGAACCAACCGTAATCGGGGGCTGCTTCCGCTTCTTTTCAGCACTTCATTGGTAAAACTGATTGCTGACTCAATTTCTCCATTGATTTTGTTTGTTCCGCCAGCACCATTGCGTGCATTTGTAGTGTAGACGACCATAATATCTATGGTTGAACCGTCATCCACCCAGCTATTGTGGGCTAAGGCCGAAGGCTGAGTTAACCCATCATTGGCTTGGGAGTCTGGATATAACAAGTCATCCCTATCATCAGGCAGATCAGCGAAATCAATTTCTGAAATAACTTGCGCATCACCTCGATAGCCAATATTGAAAGACTGATCTACGGTACTGATATTCCCAATTAACATGCGTTGCTTAATCACCAACACTACGTGGCTATATTCTCTGTTCTCGATATGACCAATCCATGAATAACTACCGGATGGATTGCGTTCGATCTTATCCAACACGGCTATAAATTGCTCATCCTCAAATAAATTGAGGGTGACTTTACTGCCGACAGCCGGTTGCGCCAAGTTGGAAACATCCGGCCCGCCTAGCAACTCGAAATTTACCGCAACTGATCGAGAACGAATTACTCCCGGCTTATTTTCTGTGATAGTTACAGTATCGGTAGGGGTGAATAACGGTTCTTGAGCAACCACCGGGCGATTCATTAGAACGGCCAACAAAACTAAGAGAAACAGATGTATTCCAAATTTCCAATAAGTCTTCACGCTCATTTTCCTTTTATTAGTTACCCTCAGTTGTCTTGGGTCGAACAAAATAGGCAACAATGAAGTAGAGTTATAACTAATCTCCAGGATAAACCATTTCCAATCCGGCTACTTGAGCCTGAGTTGAAAATTTCTTGAGCGATGGCTAAAAGTGAGCTTACTCGAATGTCTCAAACATATCACATCCTAATTTATGGATTAGTTGTTCAAAACTGAAATAGTTCATACGGTAGGCCGGAATACAACCGGCAATGCGGGCCGCTTCGGCCAAGCCATGGCCCAGCAGGTTACAGGCATTAATCAAATGTTCCATCAAAGCCAACCCGATCCGAGCTTTAGAGAGCAAATGACATTCAAAGGATCTGTGTCGCTGATAACGCGGGAAAATGATAAGGGATTTATTCAACTCCATAGAGACGTTTGATCCTGTGAACCTCGCTAATGCGTGAGGGGTATCCCCAAAACTTCGATGGGATAACGCCCGCTGCGGGATCGCTCCACAGCGCGTCGAGGCGAACAACGTTGATGGAACAAGATCAACAAAGCTTAAACTGAGAATGTTATCACCGTGCTTTTCAAAATCAACACGACGGTTCAAGACCGCCCGAGCCGGTTTTTTGAGACTCAAAGGCCGGGTGAATGCTTGGATAGCGTTAGATGGCCATGGGACTTAAACGAAATCGAGCGCGCCGTGCCGGTTGAACTGCTGTAGCAAGGCGTCGATCTCAGCCGGGATCATTTCAGCCGCTTCGGGAAAGGCGGTTTGTAACAACGCAACAATCTCGGCTGTAGTGCGCTGCCCGTCACACAACTGCCAAATGAGCGAGGCCGTGGGGTTGCAGGCGATAATGGTTGTTTGGCCGGGGTGAAATAACAGCAGTTCACCGTCGAGTTCCTCCAGATGATAGTCAGAAACTTGTTGGGGCCTAGTTAATAAGGCCATATTGAGTTCCTCCTCTTTTACGCATTGCTGTTCCCAATACTGCCCAAATCTGCACATCTAGGCTCCACTGCATCCGGCATAGAAAAATCAAGATATATCTTAAATTGCATAACGGTGTTCCCATCACGGTGATATCCGTTTGAGTATAATGTTCTCTTCTTCATCGCCTACAGCAGAATCTGTGCCTTGTAACTCTTCGCTATCGGGTAATACATCAAGAATAGAAGCACCTGAGGAAGGTAGAGGGGTTTGCGATTGCTCATTATATCGGATACCCTGCCATTGGAATATTATTTTGCCTGAACCCAAAAATGCAGCACTACCTGTACGATTTTCCAACAGTTTTCCATTGCTAAAAACCTGCATGTTAATAAAATACCCCTGAGACTGCTGCTCAAATCTGATTAGAACTCTACCCTTTTTAGATGAGTCATTTGCAAAAGTTAACTGCCATTCTCCCCTTGGATCCAAAAAATCTTGAGATATTTGATTATTTTGAGCTTGTTGGATTTGCATCAAAATTGTCTGGCGTCCTGGATGTAAAATATTTATACCCTTTGCTGCATTGGTGGCTTGCTCAAGTAAATCATCTGCCATCTGCTCCTCGCCATTCATCCTTTCAAGGTTAGCCCAATACAGTAAATTGTCTGCTAGATTAAATCTATCGAGATCATTATCTCGGCTTTCAAAAAGTTCTGTTGATCGTCGCAGAGCATCTCTACCTTGTTCCAAATCGTGGATTGGACTTCCAGTCGTCATATATGATGACCCTATTCCTTTTAGTGCAGCGCTCTGAAGTAGGACTGACTTAGATAAATCAAAAGCTTTATTAGCAAATTCTCGCGTCTCTTCAAGTCTTCCATCAATCTGAAATTGCCAAGCAAGAGAAAGGAGTGTAGAAGGATCAACACTATCACCAAGCTCCTCGACTAAAGTTTCTGCTGTATCGAGCAGAACAGCTCGCCTCGTATTCAGATTGACATTCGCCTCACGATACAATAGTGGATTGCCAGAGTACTGTTGAGCAATTTGCGCCATTTCGCTCTGAATTTCCGTAAGTTCAACAACTGTTTGTCTCAGCGTTTCCTGTTTACCTTCTATATCTTCGGCAAAAGTTTGACGCAATCCTATAATACTAAAGACAACGGAAATACTCAGAGCTAATACACTAATGATTAACGACGGTTCTCGAGACCAGTGCTTTCCACGTTCTGCAAATTTGATCTGTAACGTATCAATTTGATCTCTTAACAAAGTAATTGTGTTATCAATACTTTGAGGTGTGCTAGATGGTTTATCATCTGACTCTTCGGTAGTATCATTAATTGAGGTGTCTTTTTCTTGGGATTCCTGGTGATATTCCTGTTCTGCCTCTAAATGAACCACTGACTCACTTGGAGAAATATTTTCGGGTTTGAGATCTAACGTTGCAACCGTATCAACATTTTCGATGGATGAATCTTCTTGCGTTGGTGGTTTTTGATTTTGAATGTTCTCTGTTTCCATATGAGTCTCTCCTACATAAAGATTCTTCTTAAATTTTGTCGGCTGAGCCTTTCCAGCAGCAGTTGGCCGATCCAACCCATCATCCGCAGCGGATGACCAAGCCAGCGATACCAAAGCAGAGCCGATTTGCGGCGCAGTCCATAATACAACCCCAGCCACCATTCCGACGGCCAAAGAGTGTCGCCGATAATCTGCCGGCGGCTTTTATGTCGCTGCTGGGCTAGCGAATAGCGCGGCCAGCCTCGAAAGTGGGTTAAGATGTCAATCAAGACCCGCGTTCGGACCTGGTTAGCATGGCGATGGCGTAGATAGAGCGCTTGCAGCCCCTGCATTATGTACGACGCGGGTCGGTCTTCAGCCTCTCGCAGGTGGGTGTAAAGCAGCGGAGCTAGACCATGATATTCGGCGGTGGTGAGCAGATAGGGATCAGCCGCCAAGGGGACGGATTTTCGGCCTGGTTGATCTGGTTGCGCCGCGCTAAGGAATAGAATCCAATGGCTGAGGGTTGGGAATTGGGAGTAAACAGTTATCATTAGGTTACCTCGAAATCTTATTCATCGCAATCAATGCCTGGAGCCATAGCCAGGGCCGGTTAAGCTGAACAGTGACAGGAGAGCCGGTCAGCCCGGCAGCATCAATCAAACCTTGGATCACTGCCATATTGGAAGCGCCAGCACTAAACTAAGCTACAGCGGTTCATACTCCGGCGTATTTGAGCCTTCATCTTGATTTTCTTCCTGTGCGCCAGGCAGCGCCGACACGGTAAGGGAGAGGGAATTGCTGCTCCTGCCGTCGGGGGTGGTCAGGGATATTTCCACTCGCATATCGCTGCTACTACCAAAATGAACGCAGGTCGAATAAAAAATGGTACCCGCAAACTCGTTCCCTTGGACAGCGTATCCGGTGGTAATCTCTCTGGTTTCGGAATTGTCTGAAAATCGGCTAGTTTGACGAATGACAACGCCGCTCCCTGCAATGATTCCGCCATCCAGTGCTTCATAATTAAAGCTGGTGTCATACAAAGTTCCTATCTGGCTAGAGTCGGCGCTGATACAGTTATTGGCCGTTCCAAAGGCATCGACAGATAAATTAGAAAGAGTAATTGGACCGGGCGAGCTTTGCGCATGGGCCGGCAGTGAGCCAACTTCAATTTTTGGTATCTCCCAATGGCCGGGTAGATGGGCTAGCGTTGACGCTCCGGTTAAAGCCGCCAGCGTTTTTAATGCTTCCCGGCGAGACAGTTTCTGTTTTTTTATAGAATTCATCATCTCTCCTGTATGAACTAACTTAGGATGTCAGCGAAGGACTACTTTAAAAGTAGAGGTAAATAGGTTTGGTTCGGGAATGCGCTTGTCGAAAATGTAACGCCATTGGGAAACGAAAATCGCCAAACATAATTACGATTCTGTAGTGCTGCAATTGGACTTTCCGTTACATAAGCAAAATCACCAGCGGGAGATACGGCGACCTTACGAGTATTGATGGTAACGGTGCCAGGCGGAACCGCCGTAACTCGACCACAAAAGCGAGGGGCAAAATTAATATTATCGACATTCAAATTTGCAGGTAGAACTACCATTGCTTCCCGTCCGGTAAAGCCGCATAGGGTGTTTCCTATAGTACCGGTTGTCATGAAAAAATTACCGTTCAGATCAGTTGCCATACCTCGGGTGTTTAAACCAACTCCATCGAGTTGAATGGCAAAACGGCTGCTATCTTCCGGGAAATCGGGTGAAAAAGAGATCGGGATCTGATAGCTTTGGGCCAATTCTGGGGGAACATTGGGGGGAGGGCCGCGATAAATCGTGGTAAATACTAAATCCCCGTTGGTGGTGATGCCACCCATTTGGTTATCGAATTCGGTCCGCCCGGCTATGGAAATTAACAAAACTTTGGCCGACTCTACTACACCTAAAGAATCAAGACGAACACGAAATATATATGGCAGCTTGCTGGGGCTGGAATTTGCTGTCACAAAAACATCTAACCGCCCATCGTTTCGTTGCTGCAAAGCAAGATCGACGTAATATGTTTGATTGGGAATAATTTGCCCGGCAAATTGGCTGGCTGGACCAATTTGAATATCTTGCATTTCACTTGTATCCAGGGAAAGTGTTCTGAGATCAAGTAAAAAAGTTTGGTTACCGGTAAGTGGGTCAACCAGGTAGATTTTACCGTCGCCCCATAAATTCCAAATCAAGCCTGTATTGGGATCAGTAACTAACGCTTTTCCCGGTTGCGATAGGATTCCTCCTGTGTAGGTTATATCCCAGATGACGATTCCGTCTGGGCTAAATTTTGTTAAACGTGATTGAAAACCGACCAAAGATGCAACATAGACATTCCCGGCAGCATCTGTTGTGATTCCTGTTGGGGACGATAAAATATCGGTAAAAATAACCGGTTCGTCGGCTTGCGCCGGACTGGTGTCTAATAATGTGAACAAGGTTAAAGCTGCGAAGAACAATAAAACTCTATTAAGTCGTCTCATGTTTCTTTTCTTTCTAATCTAATTAATTTCGTAGAATCCAACAACGTTGGCAAACTGACCAGAGATGGAATTTGTTTTAAGTGACAGTTTATAAGTACCTGATTTGGCTGCCGTGTCCTGAAGAATCTTAGGAGCTGAAGAACTAAACAGTTGCTGAACCGTCTCCAGATCAGGGTCCAATAAGTTCAAGGTCCAACTGCCACTATCCGCCAGAATTGTCACTTTAATGATTTGGCCGGCGTTAACATCGGGTCTAAGGGTTCGCCTCATTGTTCCCGTCGTAAATATTGAAAAGTCTTTCTGCCCCCCACCACCACCGCCTCCACCCGGCGGCGACTGGCCGGCATTGTCGCCAAAGATGCCCTCGTCAGCGTAGTAGGTTGAATCGATGCGCCGGCCGTTGGTCAACGTAATCAGTTCATCGAAAAATCGGGCCGAGAGGTAAAAGAGACCGGTGTAGGTACTCGGAACAGGGAAGGAAAAAGTCACCTCGCCATCTGACACCTCTCTGGTAATGGCACCTGCGAACTGCCCATCTTCGGATACACCGTATAGCCAAACTACGGTTCCATCTTCAGGCAACACATCCGAGGAAGAGACAAAGACGTAAGGAATCGTAATAGTGGCGGTGGACGGCCAGGTTGGGGGAGAAGAGGGGAACGGCCGGCTAGAGGGGATGGTCTGGGCTATTATCGGAGCCACTTCTTTCCGCACCGCAGCCAGGGCAGCCGAAGGTGTGCCGTTGTCAATATTAAAAACTAACCAGCCTTGGTCTATTGTGATCAGCGCATCGATGGGGTCAAGGTCAACAATATCGCTCGAAAAGGGGAATGAAACGGACGAGGCCTGGGCAAAGGCCGGCAGGTTGCCGACTTCAATCAGCGGCCGGGTCCAGTTGTTTGGTACTGTAGCGAGCGCGGTGACTCCGCTTGCCGCCGCCAGCGCCTTGAGGGCCGTGCGGCGTGATAAGATAGGTTCTCGTTGGTCAGGTTGATCCTTCATTAAACTCTCTCCTCTTTTTTATCAGTAGGTCTACATTGTTAACTTTTCCTTACATAAAAGCCACTTCGCCGGACTCCTGATTCACATAATTTATGAGTTACGCAGTTCAAAAGGTGACAGTCACTTTTTACCGAAAATGAACGTCTGTTTAGCCCAAATAGGCCAGTTTATCACACACAAGTGACTGTCACCTTGTTCATTACACCAACTGCGTAAGTTCTAAGTATTATCAAGTGTCTATACTAATCGTTCCGGGATTTTAAACTCTTTATTGGAAGACAGAGCAATTATTCTGCCTATTTAAATTTGAAACTGGCTAAGCGAGTGACACCATCATTAAGCTGCAAGATAAGCTGGCGGCAGGTGCCTGACCAACCTTTTTCTGTTTTCCAGACATAATTATATTGGTCATTATTACTACTGTACGACAAACTACTCGAACCAGAAGTCTCTGTTTCCTCGATGTCGTCGAGTGGGGCAGTGTTGTCACACGAAATCTGCTGCGACTTAGGATAACCGTTCGCAAGTATCGCTAATCCCTGATCGCCACTTAAGCTAAACTTCACTGGAACGGCGCTCCCGGCTTTAACCGCGTTCAGGATTGGGGCATTATCAACGGGAGGGAAAAACCCGTTGAAATCGTAGATAACGTTGTAGTTATGGGTGACCACCGCATTGTTACCGGCGTGGTCTGTAGCGTTCACGGTAAAGCTCTTGGCTCCAACTGAAGTGGTGTCGATAGCGGTTCCGGACGGTATCAGGCCACTGCAAGTAACGACGCCTGAAGTTGAATCAGTACAGTTGTAACTGGAGGTCACAACCGTATTGAGCAGAGGAGTTGAACCATCGGCCGGCGAAGTGATGGTAACGTTAGGGGGAGTTTTGTCGAGTTTGACCGACACCGAGACCGAGTCAGACAAACCTGCGCCGTTGGTGACCAAGCACATCAGCGTAACCCCTGTTGTATCGGTGGTTAGCGTAGTTGGGTCACATCCTGAAGAAAAGGCAACCCCCGACTCCGGATCGGCGACTGTCCAGCTTAGACTAACGTCACTGGTATACCAATCGTTATTGCCAAGACTGCCACTGATGTTGGGGGTAATTACCGGCGGCGTGGTATCGTCGATACAGCCATCATTATCAGCATCAAAGCCTGTGGCATCTTCAAACGGACAACTGTCCACGTCATCATCTATCCCGTCGTTGTCATCGTCTGGATCGCAGACATCGCCCTGACCATCATTATCATAGTCAGCCTGATCCGGGTTTGAGGTGAGTGGGCAGTTGTCCGAGTCGTCAAGGATCGTATCTCCGTCGAGATCATCACAAGAGACAGCCGGGGTATTAGCGAAAAACCCATTAGCCAACTGCGTCCGATCAAGGGCAACTGAATAAACTCGGACATCGTCGATAAAACCTTCATATGATTTAATGTCGCCCGGTGTATTACCAATACGAATGGGGGCTCCTGGGAAAGCAGTGCTTTGATCGATGATAAGCCCCGTTTTGGATACCGGCTCACAAGTATCTTGCCCATTGATAAACACGCGCAGCTCTGTCCCATCGTATACGCCTGCAATATGCTGCCAAGCGCCGACGGTTACATGCCCGCTTCGATTACCAAACGAACCTGTTGGATCTGAGGGGGTGGCAACAGAAAAGCCAACAGCCCCATCTGACTTCAAGGTCAATAATACGCCTGGATTACCATAATCGTCCCACACCGGGCGATTATCCTCGCCCTGGAGTTGTAGATTAGTGGGTTTTACCCAAGTCTCTACCGTTATTTGTCCCAGCCGTTGACTACCGGCTAAACCATCCACCGTATAGTTAAAGTTGTCCGGTATATGAACGGCGGTATTGGCAGTGCCGGTTAACAGCGCCAGTGAAGCTGTTGAACCAATATTGGCTGGCACATCGGTTGAAAATGATGCACCACTAACTAGCAGGCCATCGGCATTTAAATAACTGCCTGTGTTAGCAGTAGTAGAGCCACTGCCTTCTTCAAATTGATACTCCAATATCGGGGAGGGTGTATCGCCATGAACATTCTTTATGAGAGAAACAAATAATGCTAGGGTGGCCACTATTAAAATTAGTCGCGCATGAGTACGATGATTTGTTTTTGCCATTTGTTATCTTACCTCTTTCTAGTAATGAAACGACTCCGGCAATAAAAATTTGGTAATCAGGAGATGGGCAATGAGGTTATCCATTAATAATCTCATTACCCTACCCCTATTTTCAGAGAGACAGGCTTTGTTGATTGTCGCCAACAACTTTTACCACTGTATTACACCCAACTTCACTTCACTTGAGTCCGAGTTGAGCGTTACCCAAGCGGTTATTAAGTTAACTGGAACTACCCGTCCAGCAAGATAGCCACTTGAAGCGGCCTCCTCTATCGTTTAAATTCGTTTCTCGTTTGAGAAATATATCTCAATTCAGACCAAAGCGCCGAACATCTTGGCTAAATCTCGCCCAAATTCAACCAGGTTTTCACGGATGGGATAACTAACCAGATTGCTTGTGCCGTTGGGAAATAAGGCTAAATCGTCAATGTCGCCTTCATCCAATAAACCAATTACAAACCCGGCCTCATTCTTGGCCGCCCGCTCACAAAACATCCGCAAGCGCGGGTCATTCCTAAGCCGCTTGATGCCCGGCGAAGCATAAGGAATAATAACGCCAATCACCTCTTGAGCAGCGGCTAGCGCCTCATCAAGGGTGAAATCGGGGACAATAACCATTCCGTGCGAACCGCTAATTGGCAGTGGGTTGAGGCCTACCATCTTCACCCACAAACCGGCGGCACGGAGTTCGGTTACAAAAATAGTAGCTGCTTTTTCATCAAAATTTTCGCCCCATAAAACGGCGATCCAACCGCGCGCCTGCGACATCGTTGGTACTCCTACTACTACAACGAAACTTCGATCTGAGAAACCAGGGTTTTAACTTCAGAACTGAAAATATGGGCTTGCGTGAGCCGTATTTGGCGCAAAATTGATCGAATTCACCGAAAACCCTGGTGTCTTTCCCAGGCTTATGTCAAAATCTCGTAGCACTCCTAGTAAACGTAACCATAGAATAATGGAGAACCGCGCCTGTATTCCATCAATTTCTTCTCAAAATCCTCCGTAATCCTCTCAATTGTCTCTCGCTTTTCTATCAACCGTTTGTTAATATTTTCAAATTGTGCTATCCTAGGTAAGCATTCGAGACTGTATCCATTTACTAAACGACATTACAAACGATTAGCGTCGGTATGCCGCAGCTAATAAATAACCTATCTTCCTTGAGGACACGCCTATGCCACAGCCTGACCTCTCTTTTCATAAACTACAAGACAGCATCCACCAAGCGCTCAAGGCCTGGCATGAAGCCGGCCGCGAGGCTAGCCCCTTTAGCGATCTGCGACTCTTTCAACAAAATCATCAACACCACCACGGGATCGATCCCCGTCAGACGACGAATCAAATTTTGTTAGAAGCACTGGACGAGTTAGCTGTAACTCACCAGGAAGGTGCCGACCTGCTGCGCAAACGTTTTTTGGATGGGTTGGTGATGCACGCTATTGCCGGGTGCTTCAACATTGGCGAGGCCACCGCTTATCGCCGTCAGGAGAAAGCACTGGTTCGATTGACTCACATTCTGTATGACAAAGAAATTCGCCTGAGAAGCGTCTATCAAACTGAGTTGGAAAAACAACTCAACTTACCACCGGCAGCCTACCTGTTTGGCGTCAACTATCCCTTGGAGCGGTTGCGCAGCCGGTTGCTCTCTACAGAGCCAATCTGGCTGCTCTCCATTGAAGGTTTGGGCGGCATCGGTAAAACAGCGCTAGCCAACAGTCTCATTCGACAAATGGCATTAAGTAATCGGTTTTCGGCGGTAGCCTGGGTCAGCGCCAAGCAGCACGAATTTTTACCCGACTTCGAGCGGGCGCAGACAAAAACGCCGGCCCTCAGCCACAAGGCTCTGATCGACCATCTGCTCGATCAGGTAGCCCCCGACCAGACATTTAACCAGTCGCCGACACAAAAGCGCACCCTCTTGAGCCATCATCTCAAAAAAACACCCCACCTGATCGTTATCGACAATTTGGAAACGGTGGCCGACTACCAAACCCTGCTGCCTTTACTGCGCGAGTTGGCGGCTCCCAGCAAGTTCTTACTCACCAGCCGCCACAGTCTAAAAAACCAGCCCGATGTTTTCTGCTGCACGCTGGACGAGCTTAACTCAGAGGATGCTTTGGCCTTTATACGCCACGAGGCAGCCACCCGTGGTTTGCCACTGCTGGCTGAGGCCGCCGAGACAGAGTTGAAACGCATTTACGATGTCGTGGGCGGCAATCCTTTGGCCATAAAATTGGTGGTAGGACAATTGTCTGTTTTACCCTTGCCCGTCGTGCTAGACAATCTCAAACAAGCGCGGGGCAAAAGGGCTGAGGCATTCTACAACTTTATATATTGGCAAACCTGGCAACTACTCAAGCCGGCTAGCCGCCAGACTCTGCTGGTGATGCCGTTGGCCCAAACCCCCACGCTTGACCAACTGCTAACGTTGAGCGAACTGGATATCGCTGACCTAACGGAGGCTCTGGAGCAGCTAGCCGCGCTCTCGCTGGTGCAGGTAGGCGGGAATTTAGAGACGCGGCGTTATACTATCCATCGTTTAACGGAAACCTTCTTGCTCAACGAGGCAATTGAATGGCCCACCTTTCCCTAACCGATAACAAACAGCGAACCGCTTTTTTTCGGGCGGGGGCAATGCGCAACCTGTATTACTGGCAGACCCGCTTAACCACCGATGGGGATCATTTGCCGCCCGAAGAGCATAATAATTTTCTCCGGGCGGTGAAGATGGCCCTGCCCCTGGACGAAGCCTGGCCGCTGCTCTATGAGCTTGTGACCGGCTTTTCACCCCTGCTGGAACGGCGTGGCCGGTGGGAAGACGACCACTGGGCCATTAGCCACACTCTCGAAGCCGCCCGCCGCCGCCACGATAGCGCCGCCGAAGTAACCTTAGCCGCCCTGACCGCCCGACTGCTGTTTCAGCAGAGCCGTCACCAAGAATCGATACGGGCCTACCGAAGCGTTATTCGTATGGCTCGCCGCGTAGGAGATGAATTTAACGAGGCCCGTGCCTGCACCAATTTGGGCTTTCACTTTGCCGAGCAAGGACGCTGGCAGAGAGCTGAGGTATTATGCTGCCACGCCCTCCATCTTTTCGAAAAGCTCGACAGTGACCACGGACGGGCGCATACAGAGAATCATCTAGGGTTTCTGTATACGCGACAACATCAATGGAAGAAAGCGCAGTACCACCTGAAACGAGCTTGTAATATTTGGCAGACAATGGGGGATGAGCATGGGTTGATGCGAGGGTATCTTAATTTGGGATTATCTTATGTTGATGGCAAACAGCCCGATCAAGCCTTAATTTATCTAAAAAGAGCATTGCATCAAGCTCAGATAACGAAAGAAACAATAGCCGTTGGGCGAGTATATATCAATATGGGGAAAGCTTTTAGGTTGCAGTTGGATTGGTTACAGGCAGAAGCCTATACAAAGAAAGCGGAAGCTATCTTTAAGGCCTGTTCAGATTTAGCAGAATTATCTAGAACCTGGAATGGTTTGGGATTGATTTATTTCTATCAAGAGCGGTGGAGCGAGGCAACCTTATATCTAGAAAAATCGTTAAATTTGTGGCGTCGATTAGGGATAAAATTTGAAGAAATCGAAGTATTGTTGGATATTGGTGAGTGTGAACTGTCGCAAGGAAATCTATCCCTAGCCTCGGCGCGGCTAAGCGAGGTAGAGCACCTAATAAGCGCATCTCCCGAGCAAAGTTCCTATCGCCATCTTCGGCCAAGATTGAGTCAATATCGTCACCATTTGAATAAAAGTTTGGGTGAAAAACAGGCTACTTCGCTGCGTGTTCGTGAGGTTTAGGAAGCCGCCGCAGCCTTTCTCACCGGAGTGATGAAGACTGCGGCGGGATAAAGAAAACTAGTTTAAATGGTTATAAATTAGCATCCACCGCCGGATCCACTACCATTTTGGCACGCATACGCCGGTGTAGTAAGCGGCAACTCCAACAAGTCAGCGACGATTCCGGATGAACCGGCGACGGCTGCTAACAGCGCTAACCCGATAATAACCTTAACAATACGTTGCTTCAACATTTCAACAAACCTCCGTTTGCATAAGAGGCTCATTGAGTGTGGGGGCCTCCACCGTCCGTTATTGAACGGTTCGCGCGCGATCCCCAACAAGCACGTTTTTTAATTTAGGGTGTCTGTGTCCCCTGCCTCCACAAAGGCTGAGGTGATACCGGTATCGAGTGAACAACCGGTCGGCCCGGTTGTTCACTCACTCATTTAGAATAACTGATTTACCAGCCAATTACTTGAGTTTTGGCTGAAAAGTGCTTGAACAAAAGCAAACAATGGACGAATGGCGAGTAACAAAAAAGATCAGTGGCAAAGAACACCCGTGAATGTCCCAATATTCGGTTCCATAAGGAGAGATACGATGAGCACGAAATCCAAGTACGCGACCTATCCCAATAACTACCGTGCCAAAGAAGTCGCTCAGGTTGCGCAGTGGATACAGGCCGGTGAAAGCGGCTCGATTATTGGCCTGGGTGGGGCGGGTAAGTCGAACTTTATGAACTTTCTGTGCCGGCGGCCGGACGTAGTTCACGCCTATTTACCGGATGATGCGCCCCGGTTGGCGCTGGTTCTGGTCGATCTCAACAACATGCCCGGCGATGATTTGAGTACCTTTTTTCGGGTTATGCTGCGTTCGCTCTTTGAAGCTGCACCGCGCTTACGCGAGCTAGACACAGCCCTGGTTGATGAGGTTGAGCGGCTGTATCGCAAGGTGGAGGAAAAGACCGATCCCTTTTTGCCTCAAAGCGCGCTGCGAGAAGTTTTAATGCACTTCCAGAGTCAGGACCTACGTTTGGTGTTAGTCTTTGATCCGTTTGATCGCTTTTGCCAGACCGCTTCACTCCAACTGCTTGATAATCTACGCGGCTTGCGCGACGGCTTCAAAGCGACACTATCTTACCTGGCCGGCGTTCGTACCGACCTCCCCCACCTGATTAAATCGATTGCAACCAGCGAGCTGTACGAAATTCTCGACACCCATCGCTGTTGGTTAAGCACAATGTCTGACAGCGACTCGCGTTGGGTTATTGGCCAGAGGGAGTCGGCGACCGGCCAAAGTTTTAGCGACGAAGCCCGGCAGCGGCTCATCGAGCTGACCGGCGGCTACCCGGCTCTGCTTCGGGCCGCGGCCTTATGGTTGGCACAACAGCAGCGCAACGGCGATACACCAAAGCTAACTACATGGGAGACGATTCTATCGTCCGAACAGAGTATTCAAAACCGGCTGGCCGATTTGCGGCAAGGATTAACCGGCGCGGAGGAAGCTGCCCTATTTGCTCTGCAAAGCGCGCTGGAGATCAAATCGGGCAAAGATCGCAATGATAGTTTGCGTCAAATTGAGGAAAAACACCGGGAGACGCTGCAACGGCTGGTGGCGAAAGGATTGTGTCTTAATCGAGACGGAGATTGGCGATTGTTCAGCCCGCTGTTCGCACGCTATGTGATGATGATGGAAGGCGTTAGTACCGGCATTATTTGGCGCGACCCGACTACACAGCGATTCTATAAAGGCGACCAGGAACTGGCCGACCTGGCTCGAAAAGATCGGCAGCTATTGGGCTTTTTAGTAGATAATCCGCAAAAAATTTGCTCACTCGATGAACTTATTCAGGGAGCCTGGTTGGATGAAAATGAAACGTACTCCGGGGGCGTGAGTAACGAAACCGTGCAACAGGCTATTCGCCAACTACGCAAGAAAATAGAGCTTAATCCGGCCAAACCCCGCTATCTGGTCACTGTACGCGGCGACGGTTACTACTTTGACCCGGATGGCTCGCCTCAAAATTAACCTCATCTAAATATCAACTAAATCTCATATTCTCCTCAAGTAAAATCACCGCAGCTACCCTAAACTATAGACAATAAAATACCTGCTAAGGAAAACGTCGTAAGCCGGAGAGCATGGGGGTAGCTCCCCCAATTTCGCCCTTTTCCTTACTGTAAGATCAATACCTTGCATCGTGGTTTGCTAAGTTCGAAAAATCATTGAGACCACACCAAGAAACCAGGTTTTTAGCTTACGTGACAGATGTTGCGGTCCTCAATGGAGGTCGATTTGCCCATTCGATCCATTTCTACACAAAACCTGGTTTCTGCTGGTAATTATCGAACTCAGCTATAAAATAGTCGATCGACTCCGACGATCTAAATAGGAGACATTTTTATGAAGCCTCTCTTCAACCCTTCAATCGAGATTAATACAAGAGAACTTTGCCACTGGGTTTTTTACGCCGGTAAAATAGCGCTGCATTATTTCGACCGAATAAAACTGTACCCCCATTCGCCTGATGAAAACCCGGCCGGTCAGGCCGATCGAGAAATTGAGCAGTATCTCGCCCGTCAGCTTCAAATCAGTTACCCTGACTATTGTGTTATAGGTGAAGAACATGGTCCATTTAAAGACAACGCGGCAACGAAAATGATCTGGACTATCGACCCCCTAGATGGTACCACGGTTTTCAACCAGGGGATGCCGGAGTGGGGCATTGCCATCGGTTTACTGATGTATGGCCGGCCCGTTTTCGGAATGTTTTACATGCCGGCAACCCAGGAGATGTACTATACCGGCCGTGATGGACACGTATGCGACATTTTTGGACGCTCTTTATTGTGGTCAGTACGTCAAAACTGGGGCCACAAAGGATTTGTCGCCACTACCGCCAGCGCTCACGCTAACTATCATCTGAATATACCCCGCACCCGTGCGCCAGGCAGCGTAGGTGTCAATTTAGTCTATGCTGCTCGCGGCACCGCCGCTGCGGCCTTTCTGCCAAAACCTTGCTTATGGGATTTAGTCCCTGGAGCAGCTCTCTTAGCTCCGGCCGGCGGTGTTGTGCGATACCTTTCCGGCCATCCGCTCGATTATACAGCGCTGCTCAATGGTCAATCGTCACCTGAGCCGGTTCTGGCCGGCAGCTCCTCTTTGCTTGATGAACTTCAAAGCAAAATTTCGTCTCGTACCGAGAATTTCTGATGCAACCGGTACAATTGCCCTCACCTGAGTCGTCGAAATCGCCTCCCACAAAAGTCGACCCATGCTTGGTTTTCAGTAGATTATGGGTATACTCAATACCTTGTGGAAAGTTGAATATGTTTTCACCTAAATCCGAACCCATATTTTCATCAGGCACTGGGTCCGCAAGATGGGATTGCGTACGAATGGATAAATTCAACCACGAATTGCACGAATTTTCACCGTGGCCGGAACACCAACAGGCGTCTACCTCAGCCGGGACAGCGGCCGAAGCTGGAATTGGGTTAGTCCACCGTGGACAGTATGGGACATGGCCTTCGGGCCACAAGGGCGACTCTTTGTGGCTCGCAATCAAGGCATTTCCTGGACGGATGATCTCAGCAAAGATGACATTACGTGGGAGAAAACGCGCGGGTTAGGACAGGCCCTCTTTTTCAACATCGATCCGCATCCTACCCAAGAAGATATCGTGTTGGCCGGCAGTTGGGGCAACGATCTCGGCTTCAGCGAGGACGGGGGGCAGTCAATTCGGTCACTTCATAACGGGTTGGAGACATTGAGCGTGCTCGATGTGCTGTGGCATCCCAAAGAAGGGCAATTGACTATCGGCACAATTGAGGGACTGTTTCGCACCGACGACGGCGGCGAAAGCTGGTTCAAACTACCCGGTCTGCTGACCAACCAAACCATCACCAGCCTCCTGCAAACCGAAGGCAACACAATTTGGGCCGGGGCAGCCGATGGGCTGTGGGCCAGCCAAGATTACGGCGTCACCTGGCAGCGTCCGGAGTCGATGCCGGTGGCGACGGTGCTGCGTACGGGGCAAGTAACCGTCGCAGATCAATCGTGGTTGTGGGCCGGAACGGAGGGTGCCGGGCTGTGGCTCAGCCGCGACAACGGCACAACGTGGCAGTTTGCCGGGTTAGAGAGGCTCAGTGTCTACAATTTACTTATCGATCCCAATCGCCCTGATTATCTTATTGCGGCAACAAGTGACGGTATTTATGCTGTTCGGGTTTTGGTTCAATGACTTATTATCCCTCAGCAATCTTTGGCTCAAGCATCATGGTGACCTCGGATACCCGATCAGCCGAAAGCCCAACTTGACGCGCGTATTCAAAAATCGTTTTCTTATCGGGGGCGGTATAGACGGCATATATCTTGTCAGCGGTTACAAAACTCTGTAGCCATTGGATGTTTGGCCCCATTTCATTTAGCACGCAAACGCTGTGCTCGACAGCAGCCCGTAACTCCGCTGTCGATAAACGTCCAACTCCCGGCATTTCACTTTCAATAACATATTGAGGCATGATGTGGTTCGCTTCTCTGATTGAATTCTACCGGACTCAGTGAAAAGCCCCCTGTTATCCGGCGCTAACAGGGGGCGGTCGAAGGGTTAATAACCCTCTTTGACCTCGATGATCTCATCGGCGATGCCGCCGTGGGCTTCACGATGAACGGCTTCAGCCGCTTCTTTACTGGGCGCTTCGCACAAACAGAAGACCGTGCCTTCTTCTTCGTTGATCCAGTAATGTAGATACTTCACGCCATACTTGCCTTGAACTTCAAGATCTTTGGCGTGGCCCTCGGCGGCCCCTTCAGCCGTCAATCCTTCTACATTTTTGTGAACATCCATAAACAGAGGCATTTTTTGTTCCTTTCGGTTACGACTATTTTGTGTATTGCATTTCAGGTGCACGATTAATTCGATCTGCCCTCGCCGGTGGGCAGTATCTCACAAACATCAAGGCAGGCTATTCTCGAACGACTTAAAACAGCCACATTTGAACAATAGTCAGCCCGCTCATGATGATGCTGCCCAAACCCGTCAGCACGTGGTAATTCTTGGGTGAGCGTTGTGGAGCATCTTCACTCACTTGAAAGTGCCAGTGTCGAGCAAATTCGGCCTCTCGCTCTTTGTGCAGCGCTTTCCCCAGTTCGTGATTTATGATCGGATTCATTTCTGCCTCCCTATAGCTTTATGCGTTGGTTTATTTATCGTTTATTTTGATCACAGTTTAACAGCCCACCGTTATGGCACTGTCTATTGCATCGTTAATGGATTGTCTATTCTGAAAAAACGTTACTTTTGGGTGCGTTTCAGTTATGGGGCGAGAGAGAAACACTGAATTACTGATGGGAATGAGGCCACTGAACCGCTCCAGGCCGTGTTCTCATCAATCTACTGTCAAGAGATCCCACGCATTGAACGGCAGAATTCAGTGACATCATCATTTTCAGTGTTTCAGTGTTTCAATGAGCGCCGGTTGCCCCCAAAGTGAAACGCACCCTTACTTTTTTGCCTATTGCATTGGCACCATCCCCATGCTATAATCGTAAAATCGCTTTGTTTGACTACCAATTAAATAAAGTTGTTTTAGTCTGAGGAAAGATACCATGCTTGAAGTTCAGTTGCTGGGAAATTTCGAAGCAAAACTGGATGACCAGCATATCGACATCCCCTCACGACCTGCTCAGGCTCTATTAGCCTACCTCATCCTCAATGCCCACAAATCATTTCGCCGTGAAAAACTAGCCGGTTTGCTGTGGCCGGAATCTGACGAAACCAATGCTCGCAACAATTTACGTCAGGCCCTATGGCGGCTCCGTAAGTCGCTGGGGGAAGAATTCTTCCTGACCGATAAAGTCTCGGTCGGTTTTAATACTGAAGCCGATTACCGGCTTGATGCGAAACAGCTCCAAGCCGACATCGACGACAACACCTCAATTGAGACTCTAATACAAATGGTGGCTGTCTATGAAGACAAGCTGCTGCCGGGGTTTTATGATAGTTGGGTCACGCTGGAGCAGGAGCGACTGCAAGCCGTCTATGAGGATCGGTTACAGTTGCTTTTGACGCGACTGGTCGAGGCCGCCCGCTGGCGGGAGACCCGTGAATGGGCCGAGCAGTGGATCGCCCAAGGTCTGACACCGGAACCGGCTTACCGTGCTCTTATGACCGCTCAAGCAGCATTGGGCGACCTGACCGGAGTCGCGACGGTTTATCAGCGCTGTAGAGAGGCGCTTGATGAAGAATTAGGCGTCGAACCCTCGGCTGAGACCCAAACCCTCTTCCAACGCCTGACGACCGGTGAAGTTGTCCCGCCGCCGCAAACCGCGCAACCGCGCCTCCGCCCGACCGTGAAACTGCCCCTCCAGCCAACCCCCTTCATTGGCCGGCACCGTGATCTGAGAGAAATAAGTAGCCTTTTGAACAACCCCACCACCCGGCTGGTGACCATTCTTGGTCCCGGCGGCATCGGCAAGACTCGGCTGGCGGTCGAAGCCGCGCAAGCGCAAAGCAATGCCTTTGCTGATGGCGTCTATTTCGTGTCGCTGGCGTCTGTCGATGCTCCAGACCAGATCGCCGCCCCCATCGCCACAGCAATCGATTTTTCCTTCCACATCCGGGATCAAGGTGAACGCTGGGAGAATGATTCTGAAAGTGATCAACTGCTGGCTTATTTACGTGACAAACACATACTGCTAATTCTCGATAATCTTGAACATTTGCTGGCAGAGATATCGTTTATTGCCGACATCCTTCAATCGGCGTGTGATGTAAAGGTCTTGGTCACCTCACGTGAGCGTCTTGGTTTGCGCGGCGAGACCGTCTATCCGATTGGCAGCCTGCACGTGCCTACAAAAATGAGCGAAGATGTCCGGGCCATCATTGACCGTCATGATGCCATTCAGTTATTTGTTAACTGTGCCAAGCGGGCGCAACCCACATTTGAGCTAACCGTTGATAATCTCGATGCCATTATCAACATTTGCCGACTGGTTGACGGCATGCCGCTGGGCATCGAACTCGCCGCAGCCTGGATGGGGCTGCTCACGCCTTGGGAAATTGCCGCTGAAATCAAATCGAATTTGGACTTTCTAACGGCTAACTGGCGCGATATACCGGACCGCCATCAAAGCATCCGCTCCGTTTTTGAGTCCTCGTGGCAGCGATTGGCTGATCATGATAAAGACGTCTTTCAACAATTGTCCGTTTTTCGAGGGGGCTTTACCCGGCAGGCGGCAGAACAGATTACCGGCGCAAATCTGCAAAACCTGATGACGCTGGTCAACAAATCGCTCATCCAACCCGATTATACAGGCCGATACCACATCCACGAGCTCCTGCGACAATTT
>JAGRBZ010000026.1:0-7030 GCA_020433805.1 Anaerolineae bacterium | reverse complement strand
CTGAACATTTGGCGGCATCGACCGAACGGGAGACAGCCGTTCGTGATCGTCACTGTGCGTACTATACCGCCTTTCTCAAACAGCGAGAACCCCATCTGGACGGGCAAGATTTGCATAGGACTCTGACGGAAATCAGTATTGAGATCGATAACATCAGAAGGGCCTGGCAGTGGGCCATAACGCACCAGAAGTTAAGCGCCATCAATGACGCGATGGAAGGTCTGTGTGAATACTATCGTATTCGCGGCTTTCTGCGAGAAGCGTACGACTTTTATCCGCCCGACTTGGAAGTGATGGGCTGGGCGGGATTCGACTCGCCGGAAGCATTGCCGGATATGGACACGTTGTACAATGAAGTTGTGACTTTGCTGAAGAATGCCAAAACAACCCCGAGTGATCCTCTCGATCACAATCTGCTCCGAGGCAAACTTCTGGCGCGCTATGCCCGTCTTCATTGCGAATCCCCCCGCAATGATTGGTATGCCTGCCAAACACGTCGCGATGCACTGCACATTCTGAGCCAGACCGGAGCTCGAAGAGAGATAGCTTATCTGCTGCGCTACCTGGCTCACATTGGCTTTACCCCGCAGCAAACGCGCTATCTGTATCAACAAATATTACCCATTTTTCAAGAATTTGATGATACCCGAGGTACGGGTGAAACCCTGTACCGGCTGGGAATGGTGGCGGTCCAATTGGGCGAATACGACAAGGCTAAGCGGTTATATCAAGATAGTATGGCCAACCTGCAAAAGCTGGGCCGTTCAGATGTGATAGGGGTCTGCCTCGATGAACTGGGCTATGTCTATTGGGCTTTGGGCGATTACCAGCAAGCGGAAGCGACCTGCAAGGAAGGGTTGGTCGTTTCTAACAACGTCGGCTATCAAAGCTTGACAGCCTCTATCGAAATCAACTTAGCCCGTATCAAAATTGCCCTCAACGATTATCAACCGGCCAAACAGCTGCTCCAAAACAGTCTAAAAAATTACCAAGAAGTGGGTTTACGCGGCATGCAAGCCGATACGCTGGCCCTTTTAGCGCATCTGGCGGTTATAACCAACGATTTTGCCGAGGCCCAACAGTTGGCCGAGGAAAGCCTCGCCATGTGTAAAAAATTAGACCACTGTCAGGGATTAGCAAAACCCCTCACCGTACTGGGCGAAGTTCATTTGGGGTTGGGTAATTTTGAGCGAGCGGAACACTATTTCCACGAAGCGATCAAGACAGCCAACGAAGCGTGGACACCGCCCTATGCCTTGCATGCCCTGGCCGGATTGGCTCGACTTTTGGCAACCGTAGGCCAGCAAGCAAAGGCTTATGAGACAGCGGCTTTTATCCTGCACCACCCGGCCAGTTGGCAATGGTCTAAGGATAGCATTGCTCCGTTAATCTCACACTTAGAAGCAGAACTGCCCCGAAGCGTAGGTCTGGAAATTCAGGCGCAAGGAAAAGAAAAAACTTGGAACACGCAGTTGCGGAACTAACTGTTCTCAACTAGTTTTCAATTAACCAATTTTCTTGAGTGAGGGCAGGAATAGCCACACAATCTCTATCTGTGGTCAGTAGAATAAGGTCGTAACGTAAGGCTACGGCTGCAATCAGCGCATCGACTGTAGCCAGTTGCCAGCCTTGGCGACGGAGATGAAGCTGCAAATTAGCAGCTTGCTCAGCATCGATGCGATCAAGATCATACATATTCAGGCCGGGCATCAAACGTCGCCATTCGGCCAGATTCTGTTTGGATCGGGGCGCGAGGCTAATCCCCAGCAATGTTTCGGTTAAAACCGGAACAGTTAGAGCAAACGAATGCCCACTTTGTTGGGCTTTCAAGAAACGGCGGCGCAGCGGATGGTGCAGTGTAACTAGCGGTGAGAGATGGTTTGTATCCATCAAATAGCTAACCATCAACCACGCCCTTCAGCAATGTCATCGGCCCGATCAATGGCCTTCATTTCAGACTCTATAGTTTGCCATTGTTGCGTCCAGCTTTCCAGATCGAAGTCCGGCTCTTCCGGTGCATTTTGCAAAAGCTCAGCCAGCGAGGCAGTAGCGGAATGAACAGTCGCCGGGTTGGGGGGAGTGGTCTTGATGTGCTCAACCAGAGCCACTAACTCCGGGTCTTGGCGAATAGCCTCAATATCTGCCGGCGTCATCTTATGCCTGGCCTGCTCCAAGAGATGTTCATAATGTTCATAACTGACCAGAACAGCCTGGGGTCGGCCATGTTGGGTGATGTAAACCGCCTCATCTTGGGCGGCATGCTGAAGTTCTTTAATAGTTTGGCTCACTTTACGGCGCAAATCACTAATCGGCATCATCTTATTTGTCATTTGGAGCCTCCAGTTGTACAAGAATTTATACAAATATTATAGCATGTAGGGGCCCCAATCAAAACAAAGTTGAACCAATCCGGCCTCAATGCTATCACCTATACAATAAACAATCATAAGGCCGATTGATGAGCAGCCTCACCACCATTCTTGGCGAACAAAGAACCTATTCCGGCGTAGCCGACACCCACACCCACGACTACGCCCAGTTGATCATTCCTTTACAGGGCGCGATGCACATCGAGACGCCGCGCTATCGCTTTGATCTCAACGAGACGCGCATCTTCTTCCTGCCGCCCGATTGCCGCCACACCTTCTTTGGCACAACCCACAATCGCTTCCTCGTGCTCGATATCCCAGGCCGGGCCGTGTCCAATGCCGAGCCGAGCACTTTAGCCGGTGGGCTGAGCCTATCGCTCGATGCGCGGTGGCATGCATTCCGTGCCCTGCTGCTGCACGAAGTCGGCGACCGGCCCACCAATGCTCAACCGCTAACCCATCTCTTTCAATACGCTTATCACAGCTTGCTCAGCGAAGCCCAAACGCCGCGTTCGATTGATTACCTACACCGCCACTTCCACGAACCGCTCGACCTGGCGACCCTGGCCGCGATAGAAGGGTTTAACCCCACCTACTTCAGCGGGTGGTTCAAAAAAGAGACCGGCCAAACCGTTACACAGTATCTTCACCACCTGCGCCTGCAAGAAGCCAAAACGCTTCTGATGCAGACCGATCTGCCGATTGCCCACATCGCCCAGCAGGTCGGCTACGAGCACCACGCCTCGCTGGTGCGCCTCTTCCGGCAGTACGAGCAGCTCTCCCCCTCGGCCTTTCGCCAACAGAGCCGAAATTCGGCTAAGTAACCGCCGAAGATTGGTTAAGCAACTTTTCGTTCGATCCCTTAAACTATAAAAAATCATACCGGTGTCATTTCGTAGCGCAGCGGAGAAATCCCTGTGACAATAGACCTAACAAGGTGTGCGGTTGGGATAATTTGAAGCAACAACGTTAATTTTTCCCGGCGAATGCTTCATATCTTGAAATGTCTGAGGGATTTCTCCGCCTCCGGCTCCGAAATGACATATGGGACTTTCATTATCGAACTCAGCTTACTCATATCGCTCTCTATTATCTGAGCAGTTACACTGATGAGTCTGTTTTCATTCACCATTCATTATTAATTATTCACAATTCACCATTATCTCAATATTGTTTCCAGGAGCATCAAATGTCCATCCAAAGCAAAGTTCTTGCCCCCACCCAAGCCGACCAAATAAAACCCACCCTCATCGGCTCGACCGCCGTACTCATGTGGGCCACGCTGGCGCTGTTTACTGCCCTGAGCGGCGCGGTGCCGCCCTTTCAACTCACAGCCATGTCCTTCGCCATCGCCTTTCTAATAGGGTTGGGATTGTGGTGGCGCAAAGGAGAAAATATCTGGTACAATCTCAAACTACCGGCCCCGGTTTGGATCTTGGGTGTGGCCGGGTTGTTCGGCTACCACTTCTTTTACTTTATGGCCCTGCGCCACGCCCCGGCGGTCGAGGCCAGCCTGATTGCCTACCTGTGGCCGCTGCTGATCGTGGTCTTCTCGGCGCTGCTGCCCGGCGAGAAGCTGCGCTGGTTTCATATCGTCGGTGCGTTAGCCGGATTTGTCGGCGCGGGCTTACTGGTCACTAAAGGACAATCGCTCAGCTTCGACAGCCAATACACATTGGGCTATCTGTCGGCGTTGGTCTGTGCCTTGACCTGGTCAACCTACTCGGTGCTGTCGCGACGCTTCGGTGCTGTGCCGACCGATGCCGTGGGCGGCTTTTGCGGAGCAACGGCGATACTGGCCTTTATCTGCCACCTCTTTTTTGAGCAAACCGTTTGGCCTACCGGCCTGGAGTGGCCGGCGATTCTGCTGCTTGGTTTGGGGCCGGTCGGGGCCGCCTTTTTCACCTGGGATTACGGCGTCAAGCGCGGCAACATCAAGGTTCTAGGGGCGTTCTCGTATGCCGCGCCGCTGCTGTCAACGCTACTACTGATCGGCTTTGGGTTGGCCGAAGCGACCTGGGTACTGGGGTTAGCCTGCATCTTTATTGTCGGTGGGGCGGTTTTGGCAGCGGGTGAGTTTTTAGGAGCGAAACAGAATGGTGCATGATAAAAATTTTCCGTCTGTAACTAAATCTGTGAGGGCTGAGAATACCCAACCTGTGAGATTGCCCGATGTACCCGCCGATCGGAATACGGCTGAAGGTTGAACTTCATCAGTTACTTCTGGCGCGGACAGTCAGTTTTGGGTATAGTTAATTCCTCGCTACTTGCTTAATGCTTTGTGGATATAAAGTATGGTCAACAGGATTTCGTGGGGTTGACATCATAAAATGTAAAACGTGATGCGTAAAAAAGGAATTACGTTTTACGCATCACGTTTTACAAGCTTATCAACCCCCTGAGTTCCAAAAGAGCCTAAAGTATCTCCCCTCACCACAACCGGCCTACATGCGGGAATTTTACATTTTAATACATCGGTAGTTCCTATGACTCCTAAAAACGCACCTTTAACGGATGTTGAAAAAATCCGCCGCTTGCCGTGGCTGGTCGTTGGTGATTCGCTCAACACCGCCTTTTTTCTGCTTACGTTCAGTGGGACAGTCTTCATTTTGTTTCTCAATGAATTAGGGCTGGATGCTGCCCAAATTGGGGTAATGCTGTCGCTGGTGCCGCTGGTCGGCATTGTTGCGCCATTTATGGCTCCCTGGGTAGGGCGATACGGTTACAAACGCACATTCATTACCTTTTGGGGTATTCGCAACTTTGTCTTTGCCCTGATGCTGCTGACCCCGCTTATTCTGGCCCAGTTTGGTGAGCAAAAGGTTTTCTTTTGGGTAGCCGGTATCATCATCGTCTTTGCTTTGTGCCGGGCCATCGCCGAAACCGGCAGCTATCCCTGGCGCAAAGAGGCGATACCCGACGCCATCCGGGGCAAGTTCATCGCCCTCAACAGTATGAGCACCACCGTGGCCGGGATTCTGGTGACGGTCGGGGCTAGCTACGTCATCGATACCGGCGATGGCCTGAGCCGCTTTATGACGTTGATGACCACCGGCATCATCATCGGTTTGATTTCGGTGTGGGTCTATGCCCAGGTGCCGGGCGGGGCCAAGAAACTACCGAGCGCCGATAGCACCGGCCACATGCAGGGCATGAAACAGAGCATACGCGACGGTAACTTTGTGCGTTTTCTTATCTCTTTGGGATTGGTTACCGTGGGCGCTACGGCCGTCATTTCATTTGTGCCGCTCTTTATGACCGAACAAATCGGCCTGAGCGACGGTAACGTGGTGTTGATTAGCGTGGGGACCTATCTGGGAGCGTTGGTCTCCTCTTATTGGTGGGGCTGGGTGGCCGACCGTTATGGCAGCCAACCCATTATGCAGTTTAGCATTTTGGTTCTGCTGCTGCTGCCGGTGGGTTGGCTATTGATGCCGCGTCATAGCGCATACAGCCTGCCCATTGCGTTTTTGATCGCCTTTGTGGCCGGTATCGGCACTCTGGCCTGGCAAATCAGTTGGGTGCGGTATCTGTTTGTCAATGTGATGCCGCCCGAAAATACCACACCTTACTCAGCCGTCTACTATGCCTGGTTTGGCTTTGTTAGCGGTTTGGGACCACTGTTAGTAGGGCAAATCTTGAGCCTATCAAGCCAGTTAGATCGCGATTTGGGGCTGCTACATATCGATCCTTATACGCCGGTGTTTGGGTTAAGTCTCCTGCTGCTGCTCTCTGGTTTAGGCACAATCAGCGGCCTGCGCGGCGACGGCGCAACGCCTTTTCGACGGCTGGCCGGGATGTTTTTACGGGGCAACCCCATCCGCGCCTTGGAGTCGCTGGTACAGTACAACTTTGCCGCGAGCGAAGATACACGGATGGCCACCACTGAACGTATGGGCGACGCCGGCAACCCCCTCAGCACCTTTGAACTCATCGAGGCTTTGAAAGATCCCAGCTTTAATGTCCGCTACGAAGCTATCCACGCAATTGGCCGCATGCCGCCGGAACCGGAGTTGGTCGAGGCGTTGTTGGCAGCGCTGGATGAAGGCAAGTCGGAGTTGAGTTTTGTTATTACCCGTTCGCTAGGCCGACTGGGCGATCCGCAGGCCATCGAGCCGCTGCGCCGTCTGCTCTTTTCCGGCTACCACCTGTTGGAAGCCAACGCTGCCCGTGCCCTGGCGATGCTGGGCGACCGTGACAGCGTGCCTCACATTTTGGAAAAATTCCAGGCCGAACCCAATCGGGTGCTGAAAATCGCTTATGTCTCGGCGTTGGGCCAATTGGGTGTAACCGAGGCCGTGCCCGATATCTTCAGCCTACTGCGCCAAACCCGCAACGAAACCTACCGCGCCGAAATTGGTCTAGCACTGGCCCGCATTGCCGGCGAAGAAACCTACTACATGCAGCATTGGCCCTCCTTGAAAGGCAGTCCGGCCACGGCTACCGCTCAGGCGGTGTTGGCCCTACAGAAAACGATGACCTCAGCCCGGCAAGAGCGGCTGGCCCAACAGCTTGATACCTGTGCCACCGGTTTTGCCCAGGGTGAGCTAGTAACCGGTGCACTTGATCTGTACGCCATCATCGAAGCGCTGTTGCCGCTGCTGCCGGATGAGCCGTCCGCTACCGTTCTGGCCGAGTGTGCCACCGATCTGGCCCGATTC
>JAGRBZ010000269.1 GCA_020433805.1 Anaerolineae bacterium | reverse complement strand
CAGCCGTAACGCGCTGGACGGATGAGCGCCGTCACCATGAGCGGCGCAACGCTTTTGGCCCGCACAGCGACAGCTTCTGGCAGTGGCAAGAGCAAACCGCCGATGCGCTGTGGGATTTGGCTTTGCGCCTGCCGCCCTGGCCCCCGCAAAGCCTCCAGGAAACGGTCAAGTTAGGGCGCGATGGGTTGGGCTGGCTGCGTGATGACCCGACCCGCCGCCTGCGGCCCGGATTGGCCCTCGACGCCTTTCGCCCGGTCGCCGCGCACTTGCCCCACGCGCCCGACAGCCTGCGTCGCTTTGTCGATGGTCAACTGCTCATCGCGGCTCAAACGACCAGCCGCTATGCTAACGCCCTGTACGGCGCTTCGGCCCTCGACCTGCCGCGCCGGGGGGTGGTTCATCTGGAGGGCGGAATGGGCGGCATCGCCACCACGCTGGCCGAGGCGGTTAAGCAGCACGGTGGACAAATCCTCTACAAGCAAAAGGCCACGCGGATTGTGACCGAGCAAAATCGCCCTGTTGCGGTTGAAACCCAGCGCAAAAAAAGCTTCCCGGCCAGCATCGTTATTGCCAACCTGCCGCCGTGGAATATCGCCCAACTGCTGGGCGACTCTGCGCCGCGCCCGCTGCGCCGTTTGCCCGCCCACCCGCAGGCAGGCTGGGGTGCGTTTGTAACGTACGTCGGCCTCGACGCCTCGGCTGTGCCGGCCGATTTCGCGCTGCATCACCAGGTTATCACAGCAGAGCCGATGGCCGAAGGCAACACCGTCTTTCTCTCGCTCAGTCCGGCCTGGGACACCAGCCGCGCTCCGACGGGCCAGCGCGTCATCACGCTCAGCACCCACACCCGGCTGGCTGACTGGTGGCAACTGCTCGAACAGGACCGCGACGCCTACGAAGCCCGCAAGCAGGTATACGCCGACCGGCTGCTCGACGCCGCTGCACGCGCCCTGCCCACCCTGCGCGAGGCCGCCCAGTTTATCATGCCCGGTACGCCCGTTACCTTTCAACGCTTTACCCATCGGGTCGACGGTTGGGTCGGCGGTTTTCCGCAAACCAGCCTGTTCCGCACCTGGGCACCGAAGCTGGCTCCCCAGCTGTGGATGGTCGGCGACAGTATCTTCCCCGGCCAGTCGACGGCGGCAGTGGCGATGGGCGGCCTGCGGGTGGCGGCGGCGGTCCTGCATCAGCAGCGCGTGCCGTGGCCTGTTGCGCGTGATGTCGTGCTTCGTTCGCCGGGGTGAATCCTTTGACCTTTCTTTAAAATAACCGTAGGACAAACTTAAGTTTGTCCTACGGTTATTTTATCTCACCTATCGCTGTCACCCCCGGTCCATACCTGTCTCTGTTTGGCTAAATCGCTAATCCCTCTACAATAGGTTACAGAGAAAGCTTCTAATCAATGTATGAGTTACGCAGTTGGAAAAAATCAGACCCTAAAGGTTTTACAAGTCGACTTTAGGACAAAGTACAAGCGTGATTGCGTCAAAATGTTGCTTGATAGATGACTTCGGAAACCTTTAGGGTCTCGAACTGCGTAAATACTACACTAATGAAGAGGTGTTTTAGTGAAGCGTAATAGAGGGCTACTTGTAACCGTCTTGCTGTTGACCGTGATGGTGCTGGTCGGCTGTGGACGGGGCCAAACCAGCGACATCGACGCCATCGGCATCGACCTGAGCGTATCGCCCGACCCGCCGACGGTTGGTCCGGCCACGCTGGTTCTCACGCTTACCGATGAGCAGGGTGAGCCTATCTCTGGCGCAGCGCTGGAGTTGGAAGGCAATATGAGCCACGCCGGTATGACGCCGGTTTTTTCGCAAGCCGAGGAGACCGAGCCGGGCCATTATGAAGCACCGCTGGAATTTACCATGGGCGGCGATTGGTTCGTTATCGTCAAAGCCTCGCTGCCGGATGGCCGCGCGTTAGAGCGGCAAATAGATTTGCCGGGAGTGAGCGGGGGGATGTGATGCGGTTACAATTCGTGGTCGTTGTCGTCTGTGCGCCGCAGGATGAGGTAAAAGATCACGGCCACAATGAGAAAGAAACCGCCGAAGAACAAGCTGGTGCCGGGTGTCAGCAGGCCGGGGTTGAGCCAAAGGGCGCTGATAGAGTAAGGCATAAGTGTCTCCTAAAAATAGGAATTAGGGATTGGGAATTAGGAATCAGGGAAAGGCTAATTCCCAATTCCTGATTCCTAACTCCTTATTTTCATCGTCGCTTCGGTTCGTTTTTTTGACGAGCCGGATGGTTTCCACCATAATCAGGCTGCACGATACAACCACTATAAAGTATTACGACAAGAAACCAGGGTTTTTAGCATTAAAAAGAAACATCTCTTGCCCCAAAAGGGTATCAATGAGACGTCAAAACCCTGGTTTCTAAAAAGCAGGGGCTGCACGACACAACTTCAAACCGTTTGCTTATGGGAGAATACAATGGATCGTTCGCTCGACAAAATTTTTGTGCGAGATTTACTGGTTCGAGGCATTCTGGGCGTCAATGCCGATGAGCGCACTAACAAACAAGATATCGTAGTCAATTTCACCCTATGGGTCGATACCCGCGCCGCCGGTAGCAGTGACGATATTGCCGACTCGGTTAACTACAAAACGGTGACGAAGGCTATCGTAAAACATGTTGAAGAAGGCCAACCGTTTTTGGTTGAACGCCTTGTGGCCGAGCTGGCCCAGCTTTGTTTTGATATCAATGATCGGGTTCAGGCGGTGGAGATGTCGGTTGAAAAGCCGAGCGCCCTGCGCTTTGCACGCTCGGTAGGCATTTCGATTTATCGGGAGCGAGGAGCGTAAGTTTCGCAGTTGATACTTTCCATGTCATTTCGAGCGACCCATTCGACTACGCTCAGGGCAGGCTAAAGGAGCGAGAAATCCCCCCAGAACAGCGTTTGCAACCGAACGTTGTAAGGATTTCTCGCCTGCGGCTTCGAAATGACATGAATAGGTTATAGGTATCGTTCCCCGCTACTTCAACGCCAGGAAATAAACCCCTCGCGCTCCAACAGCGATCAACCGGCCGCCATCTGAGGACCATTTGCAGCCGGCCAGTGTACCGTCAACGCGAAGCGCGGTAACCTGTTGGCCGTCCGGTATGGCCCAAAGCCGGGCCGTACCGTCTTTCGAGATCGAGAGCAGTTGCCGTCCGTCGGGGCTAAAGGCACATTGAAAAACCAAGGCGGTATGGCCTTCCAACGTCAACCGTAAATCTCCCGTTTGGCTGTCCCATACTTTAATCGTCGCATCATAGGCGGCTGACGCCACCAACGTCCCATCGGGGCTAAAAACACAGCTATGTATCGGTCCGCCGTGTCCCTGCAATGTTAGCACTTCACGTTGAGCGGCAATGTCCCAAACTTTCGCGGTTTGATCGGCTGAGGCGGAAGCTACGAAGGCTCCGTCCGGGCTAAAGGTACAGCTGTTCACCCCCCGAATATGACCCGTTAGGGTAAACCACTCCTTGCCGGACGCTACATCCCACACTTTTAATGTACTGTCATCCGAGGCCGAGACAATTATTTTGCCGTCCGGGCTGATGGCGCAATCGTTGACCGCCCACATATGGCCGATAAGGGTGGCGCGTTCGCTGCCGTTGGCGGCATCCCACACCTTCACCGTGCGGTCCTGCGACGACGATACGATAGTCGTGCCGTCGCAACTGATCTCGCAGCCGGTCACCGGACGCATATGTCCTTTCAAAGCTAGGCGCTCGCTGCCGGACTCATAATCGACGACGCTAAGGCCGTTGCCAACTGTGTCGAAAACAACGGTTTGGCCGTCGCTACTGACGGCGCAGCAATGGGCGGCTGCGGTGTGGCATAGGCCGGTGGGGGTTTTGGCATTTTCAATGGTGCCGGCCGTGTCCCACAATTTGAGCGTTTTGTCCTGAGAAGCGGTGACGATCAGCGAACCATCGGCGCTGATGGCACAGCCGGTTACCGAGCGTTGGTGGCCGTCTATGGTAAAAAGCGCCTCACCGGTGGCAACATCCCACCCTTTAATCGTTTTGTCGTTGGAGGTTGAGATGATAAAGCGGCTGTCGGCACTGATGGCGCAGCTTTCGATCCAGCCGGTATGGCCGCGCAGCGTAAAGCGCTCGCTGCCGGTGCGCGTATCCCAGACCTTTAGCTCACCTTCAGGCAGCGATGAGACGACCAACGAACCATCAACACTTATCGCACAGCGCAACAGCGCCGAGTTAGTCGTAGTGAAAGTTAAATTAGCCACCGGGTTGTGCATGTCGAGGTCGTCGTAGGCGCGAAGCGTGGTGCGCAGTTGGCCGCTGCCGCCATCCCACAGTTTCACCGTCCCGTCTGATGAGGTTGAGGCAATCAGAGACCCGTCAGCGCTAATGGCACAGCCTGTTACAGCCCGTTCGTGGCCGGTTAACGTCATGCGCTCCCGGCCCATATAAGCATCCCACACTTTGAGTGTCTTATCTTTCGAAGCGGTTACTGCCGTACGACCGTCGGCAGTGATGGCACAGCCAAAAATTTGGCCGGAATGGGCCTTAAGGGCGAAGCGCTCCAGCCCGCTTTCGACATCCCAAATTTTGAGAACTCCGTCCCAGGTGGCCGACGCAATAACCGTGCCATCGGCACTGATGGCGCAGCTATTGCCCATAATTTTATGTCCGCTCAGTGTGTGTAGCTCTTCGCCGGTTTCGGTATCCCACACTTTCAAGCGGGCGTCTTGCCCCATCGACACAATCGTCTCGCCATCAGCGCTAATATCGCACGCGACGACAGCCACCCCGTGACCGGCAAGCGTTCGGATCAAGCTCGCATCGGGCAAGTCGGGCATGCGTCGCGCCGCGGTGAGCAGGGGTCGAGGCAAATGGGTCTCGCCAACGGACGCCAGCGGTTCGAGGCCGTTGATGTGGGCAATGCGACTGTGAAGCGTGTTGCTGATTTCGCTCAGGGTCGTGCATTGGTTGAGCAAGTGGCTGGCTTGAGAAATGCTTTGATGCAGTCGGGTTAATACGACATCCTGCGGAGCGGCCCGCCGGGCGTCCAGCAAATCGGCTTCAACTGCGTAGGACCCCACCAGATGAATTTTCGTTACCAGATACAACACGTCTTTGACGGTATCGACCAAATCCGTGACATGCCCGGCACCGAGCAAATGGTGTACCAGGTGCGACCACAAGTATGTTTCCGAGTGGGGCAGCTTGGCCCAATCGGGGCGGCCATCTTCACGATGGGGTAGTTCTTGGGCTAACGCCGTGAGAAACTGAGCGTGCAGAGCGGCGATGCGGCTCTTCTGCGATTGGGCCAAAAAGCCACGCACAATTTTGTGGAGCGTGATGTAGCCCTCGTTCGGCTCGAAATGGGCCAGCAACGAAAGCTGCGCCAGCCGTTCGCACAAAGCCTCAACACTTAGATCACCGTGACCGGACGTCGCCTGCCACAGCCTTTCCAGCACATCAAACGGAATGTTCACCTCATCGGGGAAGATGACCAGCTCGTTAAAGCAGCCGGACTCCATCTCATTGAGCCGCTCCAGGCTGAGACCGAGCGTTTGGCCCACGGCCTGGTCGCGGGCGGCGGCGTTGTGAATATCAAAGGCGGTGAGACCCCGCTTGTCGAGCGCCTTGTTTACGTAGTTGAGTGCGGCGTCCAGTGATTGGTTGGCCTTGTAAATCCGGTCGCGCAGCGTGCCGTTGGTCAACTTGATGAGAAGCGGCCAATGGCCTAAACGCTGGGCTAAATGCTGAAACGCGGTCAACGGGCCGTCCGGCAGCTTGGTTCGGAGCAAATCAACAGCTTCGCTGACGGCCATAGCCGCCACTTCGATTTTGTTGGTGCGGGGCGGCAGCGCCGCCACGTTGCGGGTGGTAATGAGACGGGTGCACTTTGAACCGCCTTTCAAAAAGGGGGTCAGATGGCTTACGTTCCACACATCATCAAGAACCATTAAGATGTCACGATCGGCCAAAAGCTGCACCAGACGGGTTTGGGCTTCATCTACGGTGGCAAAGCAGGGGCGCTCGCCGGATAGGACCTCCACCAGATCGACAACCCGGCCGGTGAGATCGCCGGGGTTTTGCCCCAGCGTAACCCAGACAACCCCATCATCATAGGCGGCCCGAATATTTTCATCGTGGCAGACGGCCTTGGCCAGAACCGTTTTGCCGTAGCCGGCCGTCCCGTACAGCCCCACAATGTCTGCCGAAGGATTTCCCTGACCATCGAGCAGACAGCGCTCGATATGGGCCAGTTGGTCAACGCGCGGAACAAAGTCATCGGTAACTTCTTCGGCCATAAACGGCACGCGCGGTGTCGCGCAGCTTTGGTTCAAATCCTCAACCAGCTTCGGCCATTCCTGATCGAGATGGTAAAAGCGGCTGTCGCGCAGCCAGCGGGGCAGGGCTGTCAGGTCAACCGGCGTAGCACCCCATACGGGGTAGACACACACCCCGCGCTGGCGGGCATACGTCCACTCTTTTTTAACCACGGGCGATTGCATTGCTGCCGGGGTGACGATGAGTACCATAAACTCCACTTGGTCGAGCGCATCGACAATTTGCAGCCACCAATCGCGTCCGCCTTCCATTTTAACCCTATCCTGCCAAACCGGGATGCCTTCCTTTTCAAGCCGGTTTGTCAGGTCGCGGGCCAGAACCTCGGCATCCTTGCGGGCGTAAGAGACAAAGACACGCGGGGGTTGCTCCGCCATATCCGGGCTTGATGACGCCGCGTTCGCTGCCTCGACAGCGGTGGGTTCTGAGGCTGGTGATATAAGGGCTTGCTCGGCCTCAAAGTGGGCAATCAAGGTATCGACGGCAGCCGCGAGTTCGCTATCCTGGGCCAGTTCGGCTTGCAACTCACGGGCGGCTTGTGGACGGTCATCGGCCATACTTTGCACGCTGCGCAGCACATATTTTGCCCGGCTACCTAACAGTTGGTTAACCGCTTCGATGGCATCCAAATCGAACTCTTGAACCGGTTGACGCAGCGGCCATAAGATGCCGGCGGCCAGCAGCGCGTGCTTGAAGGAAGCCGTATCCGCTCCGGCCGCTGTCTCGGCCAGGCTTGCCAGCGCGTTGTTTACCTGGGTACGCCACGTATCGAGAAAAGCCATAGTCTCTATTCCTGGAATGAAAGGTTACTCTTATGATAGTCGAACTTAACTTAATGTCCAAGAATTTAAGGGTCTTAAAATGAAAATCTTTTGCTACCGGCTATCGGCTAACCGCTAACTGCTATTTTCAGAGAAGGTTACCGCTTGTAGCAGAGGAAATACGTACCGGCGGTGCTGACCGCTATAATGGAAGAGGCATCAGCCGAACAGGCACAGTCGAGCAGCGGTTCATCAACAAAGAGAGTGGTGAGGCAAGCGCCGGTGCGGGCGCTCCAAACCTTCACGCTTTTGTCGCGTGACACAGAGACAACGGTCGTTCCGTCGGCGCTGATGTCGCAGCCGGTGACGGTCATGTCGTGGCCTTGTAGGGTAAACCGTTCTTGTTGACGGCGGGTGTCCCACACTTTGAGCGTTTGATCGTACGAGGCCGAGACGATGGTTGCTCCGTCGGCGCTGATGGCACAGTTGTTGACCCAGGCGGTGTGACCGGTTAGCACCGCCACTTTATCGCCACGGGTAGGGTGCCACAATATGAGCGAGCTGTCACCAGAAGCTGAAACAAGCGTTTGGCCGTCGCGGCTAAGGGCGCAGGCATTAACCCCCCGCTTGTGGCCGACCAGGGTTACGCGTTCCGTTCCGGCATGACCATCCCATACTTTTAGCGTTTTGTCATCGGAGGCCGAAACCACCGTCGTGCCGTCGGCATTGAGCGCACAGCCGTTGACCGACCAGGTATGGCCAAGCAGCTTCCAGTGGTGGGTCAGGTTTTCCATATCCCAGACCATAATACTCTGGTCTTGCGACGAGGAAACAAGAGCGTTGCCTTGCGGGCACAGTTGGCAATCGTTAATTTTGTGGGTGTGGCCCTTAAGCACCCCCACTTCACGCTGGTCGGGGAAGCTCCAAATATGCAGTACTCTATCGGCGGTGGCCGACACCGCTACCTGGCCGTTCGCGTCGATGGTGCAACTGGTGGCGGCTAGCTGGTGGCCGGCCTTGGCCGGATGAACGGTTTGCCCCCGACAGTCCCACACTTTAAGCGTTTGATCATCCGCCGCTGAGATGAGCATCGCGCCATCGAGCGTTAACGCGCAACTGTTGACCGTGCGGTTGTGGTCGGCAAAGGCGGCCAATTCCTGGGTGGAAACGGTGTCCCATACTTTTAGCACATTGCTGCTTAAGGCACAGGCCAACCGCGAGCCGTCGGCGTTGAGCGCGCAGTCGTTGGCACCGTGTTTGTCCGGGGTGAATGTCATCCGTTCTTTTCCGGTTGCGACTTCCCAGACCGTCACCGTTCCGCCCGATGATGTGGCGGCCACAACCGCACCGCTGGCACAAATAGCACAGTTAAAGTTAATGTCGCGCTGGTTGAGAAAGGTCAACTGATCGAGACCGGCGCTGCGGAAACGTATTTGCGTAGAAAAATGCTCCTGTCCGCTGCGGGCATCCCACACTTTAAGCTCACCATCGTTGGCGATGGAGACCACCGTACCGCCGTCGGCGCTTATATCGCAGCAGGTAACGCTGCGCTGATGGTTTTCAAAGGTGAATTGCACGGTGCCGGTTTTGGCGTCCCAGACCTTGACGGTTTTGTCTTTGGCCGATGTCGCGATAACGGTCGCATCGGCATTGACGGCACAACTCAGAATACTGACCGCGTGGGCCGGCCAGCTCTTTTTGACGGTTTTGGTCGACACATCAATGATACCCAGTTGTCCATCATTGAGCGCGTAGATGACGGTACTCCCGTCGCTGCTCATGTCACAATCCCATATTTCCGCTTCGGTGATGGACAGTTGAAAGCGTTTATTACCGGAATGGGTATCCCATACAAACAAATTGCTATCCTTCCCGGCTGAGACCAACCGCGCACCGTCGCTGCTGACGGTACACGCTAAAATACCGGCATCGTGACCGCGCAGCGTCCGAATGAGCGTTGAGTCGGGCAGATCGGGCAAGGCGCACAGGGCCGTGAGCCGGGGCAGGGGAAGCCGGGGTTCGGCGGCGGACAGGATGTCGACCACTTCGGGCAGATGTACCAGACGGCTGTGCAGCGTGTTGGCGATGTCGCCCAGCGTGTGACAGCGGGCCAGCATATGGCTGGCCTGCGACAACGTACGGCGCAGCACGATTAATATCGCATCACCAGGCGCAATCGCTTCGGCCTTGAGTAGATCGCTCTCGGCGTAGTAGACTCCGCGCGCCTTAATTTTGTTGACCAAATAAAGAAAATCTTTGGCCGTGGCCAACAGTTCGTCCGGTCGACCGGCCTGCTCCAGGTGATAAAACAGATGAGTCCACAGGTAGGTATCGGTCGGCGGGGTAGCGACCCAAGGCGTAGTATAGGCATCGAGTAGCTGTTGGTGTAGCTCGACCAGATTGGGTAACTTCTGGAAATGGAGGTAGCTGTGCATCGACTTGTGAAGCCGGATGTAGCGGCTGGTCAGATCAAATTGGGCCAGCAGCGACAATTCGTGGAAACGGGCGCATAGCTCTTCGGTGTCGAAATCATCGAGGTCGCCGGTTGCGCCCCACAGCTTCTCCAAAACGGCCAGGGGTATATTGACATCACTCGGAAAAATCGCCAGTTCGTTGTAACGCTCCCGCTCTGCGGCGTTGAGCAGCCCCAAACTCATATCGAGCGTCTGCCCCACAGCCCGCCGTCGGCCTTCCGAGTGTTCAACATCAAAGGCGGTTAGGCCCTGGTTTTCAAGTGCCTGATTGGCGTAGCGCAGCGCCGCCGACAGCGAGTCGTTCTGTTTATGAACGCGATCGCGCAGCGTGCCGTTAGTCAAGCGCAGCAGCAGCGGCCATTCGCCCAGCCGTTGGGCCAACTGTCGCCGCTCAACAAGATAGCCGTCGGGCAAATCATAGCCCAACACCGCTGCCGCCTCATCAAGCTGCATCGGGCCGATTTTGATGCTTTCAACCTCCAGCGGCAGGGTTTCGGCATTGCGCGTGGTGATAATACGGGCGCAGCGGTTGCCGCCCTGCAAAAATGGTTTGAGGTGGGCTGCGTTCCATACGTCGTCAATCACCAGCAAAATATCGCGGTCAGCCAGCAGCTCGTTAAAGCGCACCAGAGCGGCATCGAGGCTGGTAAAGCCGGGGCGGCTGCCGCTCAAGACTTCGATTAGATCGATGATGTAGCGGCTCAAATCGCCGGGAGTTTCGCCCAGCGTCACCCACAGGATACCGTTGTCGAACACCTGCCGGATATTTTCATCGTGGCACAGCACAGCCGCCAGCATAGTTTTACCGTAGCCGCTGGCACCCACCAAAGCAACCGTGTTAGGTATCCCTTCATCCCGTTCTCGGTCAAAAATATGGCCGAGGGCTTGCCCGAACTCAGTGGGCCGGGCAACATAATGGAGCGGCAGTTCTTCCACCATAAACGGAATACGGGGGATGGCACAGGTGCCTTTTACATCGTTGAGCAGCTTGGGCCATTCTAAATTGAGGTTGTAGAAATGCACCTGGCGAATCCAGCGCGGCAGCAGGCCAAAGTCAAGGTCTACGGCTTTGAAGACGGGATAAATGCAGACCGCTTGCTGGCGGGCATAGCGCCACACGCGGCGGACCAAATCGGAGGTAAGGGCTGTCCGGCTCATAGCTAACACCAGAAAATCGACCTGATCGAGGGCCTGCGTAACCGCCTGCCACCAGGTGCGTTCGCCTTCGAGCGGTGAAAGATCGCGCCAGGTTACGATGCCATTGGCCCGAAACTGCTGGTAAATTTCATCGGCTAATGTTGGCCCGTCTTCCTTTAAAGAGAAAACGCATACGCGTGGCGGTTTGGACGGCGTGGGTGGATCAGGGGCCGGCGTAGGAGCCGCCGCCGAGCGGGCTTGAACAGCCAATTGCTTGGCAAAGGCGGTAAACGCATCGAAATGAATAACGAACGGGTTGAGTGCTCTGCTCATCTCGCCCCGCCGCACGCCCTGCGCCAGCAGCTCTTGGGCAACCGTAAGCGGATCATCGCCCCAATCCTGAACCATGCGCAAAACGTGTTTGGCCTGCTCTCCGGCAATTTGGTTGACGCAGGCGATGGCCTCAAAATCGAAATCGCGGATGGGCTGACGGACAGGCCAAAAGATACCCACGATCAGCAGCTCATATTTAAGATCAACCTCTTTATTCGCAGCAGCGAGCTTGGCACACGTTATCAGAGATTCATCAATTTGCGCTCGCCATTGATCGGAAAAGCTCATGACCCTCTCCTGGAGACGGTTGGTTGGTCGGTTGGGTAGTTGGTTAGTTGGTCGGTTGGATAGATAGATGGATGGATGGATGGATGGATGGTTGGTTGGTTAGCCCACAAACTATAAAACCATCCAACTACCCAACTATCAAACCCTTTTATGATGAAATTGTACTGCAAGGACTTTAAGATTGCAATCAAACTTTATGTCGAAATGTTGGCAAACAGCAATTCTCAGTATGACCTAAGATTGGTCCAGTTTTTGTTTTTTGGTCGAGAAAGCGCGTTCAATAGGCCGTCT
>JAGRBZ010000268.1 GCA_020433805.1 Anaerolineae bacterium | reverse complement strand
GATGGGTCAACCTTTCGTTTTCTGCTGCCCATCAGCGAGCAGTATGATGATAATCCATGGCTAGAAGTTGATATTCCCCCTCTCGATCTCTCACAAACGTAATCCATTAGAGCTTGCCTAAAAATTAATGAAGTGAGTGATAATTCATGTCAAATGGAAGCGAAAATTCCTCTACTACGCAGCGTCTTCTTATTGGGGCTGCTACGCTTATTGTGATTGTGTTAACGGTTGCGGCCGCGATTTTTTTGGCTTTACCATCGGGGGACGATACGCCGGTGGCGACAGCTACGCCAGACAACGTAGTCGTACAAGCAGAGACAGTTACCGCTACATTAACACCTACATCTTTACCTTTTACAGATACGCCTACGCCTACCTCAACACCTCAGGAAATCGTTCAAACCGAGGAACCGCCAGCCGCCGATACACCGACCTTAATCCCAACAGCTACAAATACCACCGCCCCACCTACCCCAACTCCGCTGAGCAATACACCCACCCGATCCGTTATTGTCGTGACGGCTACTCGACCTCCAGCCACACCGACAAGAAATCCGTGTGCGCCGCCCCAAGATTGGGTGGAATATGTGGTTCGGCCGGGCGACACGTTAAGTTCGATAGCTCAAAAAGTGAATATCGGCCAAACAGATTTGCAACAAATCAACTGTTTGGCATCATCGGTTTTGCAGACGGGACAGGTCATCTACTTACCCTTTATTCCCCCCGACGCTACGGTGACCAATACGACCACGCCCACGCCCAATCCTACGTCTACACGGCCCAGCACACCAACGCCGATTGCACCCATCATTGATGAAGTTGATGCTAGAGATGTCGCTACTGATGATCCGGATGTTCAGCAGATTATTGTTGTTGCAATTGGTAGAAATTTTAGGCCAAGAGAAGCCGGCTTTAAGGCTGAACTGACCGGACCAACATTGATCCGGCTTGATGTCGATCTGTCTTCATCCAATACAAGTGTACGGGCTACTAAGCTTGTAGCGGCTAGTCTCGTTACCGATCTCCCTCCCGGTACCTATGATTTGATTATTACAAACCCTGATGGACGCAGTGATATAGCCAACGGCGTTTATCCAAGAGGTACGCCTACCCCAACCCCCCCCCCACCCGACATATTCGATGTTAGCCCCAGTGCCGGCAGACTATCGGAGCAGGTTGCACTCACGATTACGGGACAGAACTTCATACCTAGGGATATCCGAGTTCAATTGCAACGTTCTACTGGCGGAGGACAAACCTTTGAACTTGATGTTGAAACTGACACCGCTACGGTATCCAGTTTGAGAGCCATTATTAGAGCAACCCAGTTGTCTCAGACAGGATCTTACGATGTAATTGTGATCAATCGTGATAATCAGACGGCTGTCGAACGAGAAGCTTATGATGCTACTAACTGAGTAGTGTATTAACGATAACCCATTAAACACGTTCAACCTTTAGCCTCTCGATAAATGGGAGGCTATTTTTTTGCCACAGAAAAAATGGTGGCTCTGCACACAATCGTGGTAGCGATAGAACCCAGGTTTTTCTTGAACATGAGACCCGTAAAGGCGTCTATAGGTGCTCAATTGGGCAATAGGCAAAAACCTGGGTTCTTTACCTCTCTCCACGGTTTAATGTTGCGCTACCGAAAAAATGGAGTTTAATTATTTTTTTTCAATAGAGGGAAATAATAAGGGATGACTGTTCCAAAGAGCGTAACCGAATGGCTTGATGATGCGGAAATTGTCTGTAAATCTGTATCTTGAGCAGCGACCGTAATAACATCTACCATTACTTGAGGATCGTTGATTTTCACGGTGTGGGTACTGTTATATTCCCAAACTTCACCACTTTCGAGAATGTTGTTTGTATTGCCGCTGCTTATGCTGGCCCGTGCTATCGGCCCTGAAACGGAACTGTTGACTACTAGACTGTCTAGAGGAGAACCATCGCTATCCTCTGCATGACTAACTTTTATATCGAGAAGAATCTGTTCTCCAACGGAAGCTGTAGATGGACCGGTGATCTCTATCTTAATTTTGGGTTCATGGATAATATCGGTGCTGTGTTTGGCTGTCCCTGTAATCGTATTATTTTCAGGGTCCGTCACCGTCACTGTAACGGTGTTCATCAACGGGTCTGACGTGGCTGAGGATATAACCTTACTAGCCGTATAAATCCAGGCCTCTCCTCCATCAATTTTACCATTATTATTGCCGTCTCCACGAAGATAAGTAGCGTTACCAACAACGTTATCAAAAACAGATACTACAGAAAGAGGAGAGCCGTCGCCAGGTGTGATTGCTGCCAACAAACTCATGTCTAAATCAAGTTGAAGTGCCTTAAGCTGGCTAATATTGACAAAATTAAGTAATGTAAAGGTGTAAACGGCTGTCTTACCCAGACCAATTGCGGCTGGACCGTCTTTCGCTACAAAAAGAACCGGGTTATATTCGCTGATATCGGTTTGGTGAGTAGCCGTTGCTGTAATTAGATTACCCTCCGTATCCAAGCCCGTGGCTGTCCCGGTGTTAATCAACGGATTTGGGCTATTTGGTTTGATGACATAGTCGGCTGTGTAAACCCAATTTTCGCCAAACTCTAAAATATTGTCGCCATTGTCACCGCTGATCCGTGTGGCCGTTCCGGCATAGTCGTCCGTAACCACGATATTCTTAACCGGTGTTTGATCGCTTGTAGGGGCGTGGCCGAGCGTGAAGGTAAAGGATACTTTATCACCTACACGGGCTGATGAGGGTCCAACTTTGGTAAGGCTCAATACCGGCTCAAAGCCTATAATATCGACTACGTGGCTGTCTCTGGCGGTAACGATAGTATCTAAATAAGAGGCCGATATGGTTGCCGTATTGGTGATAGTTGCCGGTGGTAAGAGAGGGAGGGTATAGTTGGCGGTATAAATCCAAACTTCGCCGATATCGAGTATCGCATCTCCATTTCCGTCCTCAATCAAGACGGTTGAGGCAACCAAACCATCTTCCAAAACAAGTGAGTCGAGTGGCGTATTACCTATGTTTACTACCGTAAACGTATAAACAATGCTGCTGCCTATCTGAGCTGTCTGTGGTCCACTTTTTGTCATCAGAAGGGCAGGATATGGAATAAAAACTGTGCTGGTGACTGTATCGGTAACAGGGACTAAAGTCTCTGCACTGGTGACGGATGCCGTGTTAAAAATTATAGTGCCACTTGGAACACCATCGTCAACCTGTACAGCGTAAGTTACCGTAACGCTTTCTCCCGCTGCAACAGTCATGTCTTCGACAATACTAGGTGGGGAACCAGATGTCCCGCCGGCAGAGGGTGGGGTAATGGATACACTACCGGATCGAAATTGTGTGTTGTTTGGTAGAGGATCGAAGAGTGTCACACCCGTTGCATCAACTTGCCCGTTGTTTATCGTAACAATGGTATAGCTCAAAATACCACCAGGTTCAACAATCTCAGGCGTTACGCTCTTTATGACCGATAAGTCCGGCGATTGAACAATATGGGTGACAATATTTGTCCTTTTTATAAGTTGGTCGCTTTCTATAAACGCTTGGTTGGTAAGAACCGTACCGGATGCAAGAGACGAGGAAGTTGCTATAGATAAATTTATTGTTACGGGAGGGCTGGTTGGATTAAGTTGATCAAGGGTAGCTGTGATCATACCATTGTTCTCTATGAGATTGCCCTCACTTATACTATATGCCACAAGACTGGTTGAGACAGGCAATGTATCCGTCAAAACAAGATTTTGTAAGGGAAAATCACCGCTGTTAGATAGGGTAATGGTGTAGTTTATAGATTGGCCGGCCGAAATCGCTTCACCCGATGGCGGCGTTGAGGTTTTTAGAGCCGTAAGATTGACAATCTCTTCATATGTGTCATTAAGCTTATCGTCCGCATCTTCTTCTGTAGGACCGGTTGTAGCACATACGCTAAACACCAGTTCCGATGATTGTCCGGAGGCAAGATCAGGAATGTTCGCTACAAGCCAGACAACATCGTTGTTTCCATCAATAATTGTGTTAGAGGGTGATATGATTTCATTTATGATTTCGGCGTCTGTTTCGGGGTATGCATCTCCATTAATCCCATAACCTCCAAATGCGCCTTCGACGAGAGATACACCCATGGCGTATCCCCCCTCACCACTATTATTGAAATCTGTTAAATAAACAAGGTTTCGTTGAGCATCAAATATACCAATATCTCCCACACTATTAAGAGCCGTATCAATATCCATCATAAAGAGTAATCTGCCGCCGGTGAGAGAAATACCTCCCGTATGCTGAATATCTAGCTCTATGATAACGCAGTTATTACTAGCCTTTGCCAACGTTTGTTGGACTATTTGATAAGGCAAAACCTGACTGGCATAAACTACCCGGCTATCTTCATCATAACCGGGAATAATTGATGCTGTATCAAGCGTGATGGATGTTGTCTGAGTAAAATCGCCTTGAGCACCAACGTCAACCGAGGTTGGTGTAACGCTGTGTTGATCAAACAACACAGCAATAGTAGTCCCTCTCGGATCGTTCCCATTCTGATCAATTTGGTTTTGATTGTCATTGTTAAGAAATTGGTCGCTAATCCGACCGTCGCCAAAAACGCGCATTTGATGAGTGGTAGCGCTTGTATGCGCTATAAAGGTGGTTCCAGTAAAGATAGTTAATAGTGGAGCAGCAGAGGGGGCAGCCATAACTTTATTAGCGTTGATAGCAAAAAGCAGAAATATACACCCTGTCGCTAACGTTCCACCGGTGAAAGTAATAAGTAATTTTATCAGTGGAATCGATAATTTTCTCTGTATAGTGATGCTCTGATTTTCGCCTTTATAATCCAAGTGTAACACGGGTATCCTTAATAATAGACGATCTAGTTTAACCGCTGTACTGCATCAATTTGAATGGAATTACCTGGAAAAGAAACCAGGGTTTTTTGTCCAAAAACGGCTTACGCAAGCGCATATTTTCAGTTCTGAAGTTAAAACCCTGGTTTCTCAGACCGAAGTCTCGTTGTAGTACTAGTTTAACCGCTGTACTGCATCAATTTGAATGGAATTCGTACCACCGGGATGGGTAAAGCGAATAAGGTGATAAGAGAATCCGCTGGGGACCCAAGGGCCAATGTCAATGGCTATCCCCGCAGTATTATTGTATAAGGCACTTAAGGGAATAGGTTCGTCGTCTACTTCACCGTCGCTATCGTTAGCATAAGAATCAACATTCGTACCGGATACACCGCCCGGATTACCATCCCAGTTGAAAACAGTGTGCCAATTAGTCCCATCGGAGATATCGATAGTCATTAGATCGAGCTGAACCTCACTGCCTATGGCTCTTTCATAAAGGACAAAATCGTATCCCGCACCATTGATGATCCCTGTCCCCTCGCCAAAATTGAAGGTGATTGTTCCACTTCCCGGTGGAGGCTCAATTTCGGCAATATCATCATCCGGTGGCCCTTGGGCACCGGCAGGACAATTTATAACCCCACTACTGGTACACGTAACTGTTGAACTGTAAGCGTTTGTAATAGCGTAGGGTTGAGCCGTAGCAATATTACTTTGGGGCGAAAGGTTCCCGGCTCTGTCTTCGGCGCGAATGTAATAGCTGTAGGAGGTGCCATTGTTTAAGGGTTGGTCCAGGTAACTCAAGTTCACCGATGAGCCAATTTCTGAGTCATCACTATAGTAAATGCGATACAACACAACATCGGCTGCGCCGGCTTCCCATCCTAAACTTATTTGGCCATCGCCGGCAGCAGCCGATAGGGTGGTTGGGGCGGAAGGAATTGTATCAATTATGGTTATGGTAACCGTAGCGGTGCCACAGGACGGTGTTGGGGTGTTGTTGTCACAAGCTTGGTAAACAAGGGTATCTATGCCCGAAACACCAGGATCGGGCGTATACTGGATATGATCAACCCCCGCGACAACGTTTATTACTGCTGTGCCGCTTATCGGAGCCGTAACAATACTGACTGAGTTTAAATCAAGTCCTTCAGGATCGCTATCGTTATTGAGAACATTAATGGTTACCGCCGTATCTTGAGTAGTGGTAATAACATCATCTACAATTAATGGAGGGTCGTTAACCGGCAGTACCGTTATACTTACTGTGGCCGTGTCGGAAAATTCTCCGTCGCTGATTGTGTAGGTAAACGAATCGTCACCGCTAAAATAAGGATTAGGAGTATAACGTACACTCGGAAGTTGAATAACTGCTGTGCCGTTCGCTGGAGTACTCACGCTAATAACCGTTAAAAGCGCTATTGGGGTATCGGGATCTAAATCGTTATCTCGCACAGCGATAGATTGTGTGCTGCCTTCAATCATTGTGACCGTATCATCAACAGCGACCGGCGGATCATTAACAGGATTGATTGTAACCGTAACTAAGGCAGAGTCGGTTGAGGTGCCGTCATCCAGAGTATAGCTAAAGGTATCGATGCCGGAGAAGTTCGGCGAAGGTACATATGTCACCGTATTATTCGAATTAATGGAGACAGTTCCTCCATTTGTGGGTGTCGTGACCGATACAACATTTAAGGGGCTGCCATCGACGTTGATGTCATTAGCCAATACATTGATATTAACATTGGTATCTTCATCCGTAACGGGAAAAGGATCATCAACGGCTATTGGGGGATCATAGACCGGGTTTACTTTTATCCTTACTGTAGCGGTGTCACAACTCCCGTCATCATCACAAATACGATAAACAAAACTATCGTTGCCGTTAAAATTGGCTGTCGGTGTATAGGTGATCTCACCGGTGCCGGTGTTTATAACAGCCGCTCCATTGGCCGGCCCACTCACGAGTGAAAGCGTGCTAAGAACAAGCGCACCGTCTGTATCGGAGTCATTAGCCAAAACATCAATAGCAACAGAACTATCCTCCGGGATAGTAACTGTATCATCGACCGCTGTAGGCGAACTGTTGTCATCGTTATCATCATCGTCGGTAGGTGTAGGTTTCGGTGGCGGTGAAGTAGGCGGAGATGAAGTGGGCGTAGATGAAGTCGGCGGCGTTACTGTTGACGGTGGCGGTGCGGTAGGCGGCGGCGAAGTAGGCGGCGGTGCGGTTGGCGGCGTAGTCGGTGGTACAACCGTGGCTGGTGAAGTGGAGATAGCTGTGGGCAGCGCAGTGGGAGCAGTGGTAGGCAGTGTCTCTGTTGGTACTGTGTTATCTGTTGGTCGGGTTGATACGGTTGGAGTAAGCGTAGGCGTGAATGTTGGTAGCGGAGTAGGGAGAGCAATAGTGGGTTGAGGCAGAATGGTTGGTTGAGGTAACCCGGCCACAAATATGCCGCCGGCTAACTCTACCTGAGGAGAGGCCACAAGATCAATTTCATCTTGCCGCGCATCGTTCGCTATATCTGCATCCAGTGGCGCAAGCGATAGTGGTGCCCCTGGGCTATAATCGGCCCGTTGGCTTGAGCGCATCGTGTCAGGAATTAAACTTCTATCAATAAGCCGTAATGCACTCTGTGATGAGCAAAAGACACATAGAAAGCTTAAAAAGAGAAAAAGTATGGCAAACAAAAATCGCCGTTGGCTTTCCTCACGCTGTTCTTTATTGTTATTATAGGTGTTAAGTAGTTCTTCGCTCACGGTATATTGAGAACAAGATAAAATGAGATTTTGATAATTATAACATATCTTGTACTCATGGAGTCGGTTCTAGGTACAAAAAGATACGTATAATTCAATATTGAAACCAAATTACTATCAGTTTCTAACCAATTTTATATATATTGATTGATACAGGAGGAAAACGAGAAATTATGGTAAGCTTAGTTGCACCTGTCTGTATGTTTATAAAACGGTAAACTTAAGCTTCTCCGATCCTTCTTTTGAGGGTTTTTAAGCAGAGGATTCTACATTGTTTGGAGTATTTTTGGGTTCATCCAGCTCCTTGGCGTCCGGATCGATGACAGGAATTGCAAAGCTGAATGTACTGCCCTCATTAACTTGACTTTCCATCCACATCTCACCATCGTGAGCTTCGACAATAGCTTTACTGGTATACAAGCCTAATCCGGCCCCACTTACCTCATACGTACTTTCATCGTGAATGGCTCTAAAAAAGCGGGTGTATAAATAGCGCTGCTGTTCTTTGGCTATACCTACTCCGGTATCGATAACGTGAACCTGTGCTTTGCCGTTTTTACGTGTAACTTGTACCTCAACATCTCCTCCTGGTAATGTATAATCGTGCGCATTTTTCATTAAATGATGAAGTACTCGCGTTAGTCGGTTATGATCACCCGCTACCCAAATAGGCTCACTAGGAAGATGGCTATTCAACTGCAACTCGCGTTCTTCCAGCTTATCGCTCCAATTTTGGACCTCTTCTCGTATTAACTCGGTTAGATCGAGAGGCTCGCGGTCAACACCCAACTCGCCGGCATCGATCTGTGACAGATCAAGCATAGCCTGAATGAGGTTGTCCAAATCGGTCAGTTCTTTGTCCATCGTATTAACAATAGACATTTGTCTCTGCCCCATCTTATCCTCAGACGGCTTCATCTCCAACATCATTTTTAATAAACTATTGTATCCTTTTATGGCGGTTAATGGGGTCTTGAGTTCGTGCGATATACTGGTGATAAATTCATCCTTCAATTTTTCAGACTCAACCTCGCGTGTAATATCGCGTAGAACTACAACATTCCCCAGTTGGTTACCATCCGGCGTAAACACGGGTGCCGACAGTGTACTTAGCACCTGCCGCCCGACCTCCACCCGATCGGTTTCCTCGAATTCAAGGTTCGTAAAGTTCCGTAGGAAGGTTTTTACGTCGGTATCGCTCGAAAGTTGTTTAATTGTTTTATTGTTTTTTGTAAAGGCAACCCTGGCATTACTCTCTTCCATTTTGTCTAGAATTTTTTGAGCCGCAGGGTTTTTTACTAAAATATCGCCTTCTATAGATTGCACTAATACGCCATCGGCAATACTGTTAAGGATAGCGTTAAGTTTGCTGGCTTCTTCCTGCTGTATTTTAAGCAGACGACGAAGTTCAGCCGTCATGGCATCAAATGTAGCCGCTAAAACACCAACTTCGTCTTCACCTTGGACGCCTGTTTGCTGTTCCAGATTCCCCTCAGCAATCGAGCGCGCCGTTCGAGCCAATTGTAGGATAGGCCGGCTGATAACCCGCGAAATAGCGTACCCCACCCCAAAAACAGCCAATCCCCCAATTGTAAATATCGTCACCAAAAGAAGTTGGCTTTGGCCAGTGGTGTCTGTAATAAAATTGGTGGTCAGCGCCACAGCGAATATACCGTATACACGTCCTCTCAAAATAAAGGGCGCATAGGCTAACCTATAATTTCTATCTCTAACCGTTACATTCGTACGCGACGATGTTTGACCGGTGCCAATATCTACCTCGTCCAATAGCGTAACTTCTTCGCTACTACGCATCACCTCGTGATATCGCTCTGGCGTAAATATGCTGAAAACTTCTTCGTTCTCTTGCTCATCTAAACCGAACGTGGAGGCCATAACCTCACCGGATTTGTTAAACAAAACAAGCTGGGCCAGGGCCAAGCTTTGCAATGTTTGTATTTCTTTATCCAGGTAAGTACCTACTAAAGCAGCACCGACTACGCCCTCGCTATCTTGAATAGGGCCAATCGTATAAATAATTAGTTCCCCTGTAGCGGGATCTCTGGCTAATTGGGCTTCTTTTTGGCCTTCAGGGTTGGCCAATATCTGCTTTATGGTGGGCCATTCGCTATAATCGAGGTGACGTTCAGGAGAGGTAATAACAAAGCCATCGGGGTCGCGATGAAAACGAAGCAGTTCCTTACTTTGCGTATCGAGAATAACAATACTGTCGATGCCTTTAGAATTGGCAATGATGGGGAAAATCAATGCCTCAAGCTGCTGATAATCGCGGTCAACAACCGCATCGGCAACACCAATCGTATTCACCACCGTCCGTTCTACTTCAAGGCGAAAACGTTCGCGGTTAACAACCTCATCGCTAACAACTCGACCAGCTTCTAAGAGCTGGTTTTTGAGCCGATCTTCAAACGAAGTTGCCACCAACCGCGTAACAATAAAAATCCCCATTGCTGCTAACAAAACCGTTAACACGGCATATGGGATAATGATTTTTTTGCTGATGCTTGAGGCAAAGTAGTGGACTACTGCACGTAACCACCCAAACATGATCTTCACAATCCAGACGGTGGGATATTCAACTGGTAAATAACCAATTTAGAATAGATTAAACCATAGTTGTTAAATTTCGGGGCCATCCAGTTAAAAACCGTTACGTATCTTTTTTGGCTCTATGGTATAATAACCAACACAGTAAGTAAGCTCTGATGATGAGAAAACACCTTAATTATGTACAGTCTAGATGATACCATAGCTGCTATTGCCACGTCAATAGGCCAAAGTGGTGTAGGGATCGTTAAAATAAGTGGTCCGGAAGCCCCAAAAATTGCTTATACCATCTTTCGATCGGCCAAAGGTATCACCCAATTTCAACCGTATCGGCTGCATTACGGCCAAATCATCGATCCCCACCACGATATAGTATTAGATGAAGCCCTTGTTGTTCATATGCCGAAACCCCACAGCTACACCCGGCAGGATATTATCGAAATTCAATCCCACGGCAGCACCGTAGCGCTTCGGCGAATTCTGCAAGTGGTTCTCAGTTTGGGTGCCCGGCTGGCGGAACCGGGCGAACTTACTTTGCGGGCCTTCCTCAACGGTCGGCTCGATTTAGCCCAGGCTGAGTCCGTACTTGATATTATTGAAGCTAAAACCGATGCCGCCCTTCGTGTCGCTACCGATCAACTCGGCGGCAGTTTATCGCGACAAGTGACCGCCGTACGCCATAGGCTGCTCGACACGTTGGCTTTTTTAGAGGCCAGTATCGACTTTGTCGAGGATGAAATTCCGCTGCAAGATGTTGTTGGCCCTTTGCACCATATTTGTACCGAATTAGAAAAATTGTTAAAAACGGCCGATCAGGGCCTCATCTATCGCCAAGGTGTGAAAGCCGCTATTGTGGGTCAGCCCAATGTGGGCAAAAGCAGTCTGCTCAATGCCTTGCTGCGTGGCGACCGCGCTATCGTAACCGATATTCCCGGTACAACCCGTGACACGTTAGAGGAAACCACGAATATGGGCGGCATCCCGTTGGTATTGGTTGATACGGCTGGAATTAGAACGGAAACTTCTGATGAGGTAGAACGAATAGGGGTCCAGCGCAGTCAAACCGCGTTGGAACGCGCTGATCTGGCTTTGATGGTCGTTGACAGTAGCCGAGAACTGGATGACCGAGATTGGGCAATTGCCGATTTGATCCAAAGCAAACCTGTTATTTTAATTATCAACAAAAACGACTTGCCGACAACGTTTCCTCTGCCTCCTCATTTTTTACCAAAAGCGGCTCGAGTTCATCTCTCGGCTTTAACGCAACAAGGAATTGACCAGCTAGAAACAGAAATTGTAAATATCGTGATGAACGGCCATATTACTCTGGCCGATGAACCCCTGGTCAGTAACCCCCGTCACAAAGCCCTAATTCAACAGGCCCTCGACCATACCATTTCCGCTATCGACGGCCAACAAGCCGGCCTTACTCCGGATCTTGTATCCATCGACGTTCGCGAA
>JAGRBZ010000267.1 GCA_020433805.1 Anaerolineae bacterium | reverse complement strand
AGCCAGTCCATTGGCTAAATCTTCGGCAATCCGACCTAACGTTGTAAACGTGGCCGGGTAAGCTACAATGTTTCGATCGCCCGTATCGGCAGACCAGTGATAGCGCGTCAACCTAACATGAGCATGGGGCGTTGCTCGCAGAAACAGTTCCCAATACGTTACTTCATTTTCATCGGCATTGCTTAGTGGCGGATTACTGCGTATTTGAGCGATGCCCTCGGCCGGATCAAGCTCTAACAGCTCTAGCGGCTCTTCTAAGTAGGTCAGCGCTTCAACAATAGCCTCAGCACTTTGCTGGAGATAGGTTTTAACTTCGTCCGCATCTACGGTAGTTGATTTGTTGAAAATCTCTAAGTGACGTAGGGCGACACTGAAGCGGTCGTAATCGGCTACACTCAGTGAGGCACCAACACCCGCATCCGTTTCGGACAAAACGCCCAAAATATAACCCGGCTCGGGCGTGCTTTGGATTACGGCTTCAACGTGTTCCGGCCCTTTAGTCGCAAACTGCTTTAATTGCTCAATAAGTTGTTCTTTAATATCCATCGTTAACCTCCCTGATAAGTACAAAACAGACCATAATTTTCTATATCGACACAATGCAAATTTTCTATTGGTTAAACATTCGATATTGTCTTACCATTTTACTAGAAGTCGACCCTAGCGCCAATTACAACTTTTGTTTCGTTAATTCATTTCCATCATATGACAAAATGTACGGGGCGTCATCAATGATCGTTTCCAGATGAACCGGCCGCGTCCAAATTGTGTGTAAGTTTCGCATGGTATCTCTTACATAATCATACTTCAAATCAACGCCTTCATAGCGATGTTTCAAGTAGAGTTCCGCCCGATTCCCATAATTGCCGTTTTCTACACAAATGTAGGGTTGGCCGAAGTTTGTCAATTGGAAAAGGAGTTTCTCCTTAATCATTTTAAACTCACGTGAGGCAATCTCGTAGAGATCGTTCCGGTCATTGTAATCGAAGCTGAATAGTTTTTGATCGGCTGCAAATTCCGGAGTTAAGAATTCGTCGATAAAGGTAACATCGTTATACAGTTTGCGAACTTCAAAAAGCTTTTCCTGTCCTAAACCGAGATTCTTGTTCCAATTCCGTTTGGCCTGAATATCCTCGCACTCTTCATATTCTTTGCCAAATTTACCTTTGTTCCAGCGATCTTCTATATCGCGCAGCAACTCTAAACCTAATTTGTAGGGATTTAACCGCCCCGGACTGGTTGCTACTACACCGGCATGGTGATCGGCAAAACTAATAACTTCTGAGTCGTTTAAAGCTTTCTCCGTCATAATTCTGCTGTGCCAGTACGATGCCCACCCTTCGTTCATGATTTTGGTCATACCTTGCGGCGCGTAGTAGTAGGCTTCATCTCGAATTATTTCCAAGATGGTGTGCTGCCACGGTTCGAGAGGGGCATAGTTAAGAAGGAAAAGCAGAATATCTTTTTGAGGATTTTCAGGGAAGTTTCGGGCTTTCTGTTTTTCTTCAATCTGCTTTTGTCGCTGTTGGGCCAGGTACTCAGGGGGGTTGATGTAGTGACGCATGTAATCGCGATCAACCTTCAGCCCTTCAACTGCTCGCTCTTCGGTCAGAGGTGATGAGAGAGGAACTTCGGTTCTGGCTTCCGGACGTTTAATATAGGGAGCATGATAATCGATTAAATTATCTAACGACAGACATACATCGATAAAATCTTCGATCATTTCATACCCATAGCGATTGATTAACCGTTGGATACGGGTAGCGTGGTTCGCCATCTCATCGAGCATTTTACGATTGGTGTAGGCAAACCACATATTGTGTTTAAAGAAATCGACGTGGGCCGTTACGTGGGCCATCACCATTTTTTGGGTAACCATCTCGTTGCCTTCCAACAGGTAGGCATACGATGGATCCGTATTGATGACCATTTCGTAAATTACGCTTAATCCGTAGGTGTATCCTTTGGATAGTTGGTCATACTCCATTCCAAAACGCCAGTGCGGATAGCGAATGGGAAAGCCGCCTAAAGCGGCAATCTCATACAAAGTCTTGTAATCGAGAACTTTGTAGATGATGGGGAAATAATCTAGGCCAAAACCTTTGGCATAACCATCAATCTCATCCCAGGCAGCCTGCAATTCAGGTGAGAGATCCGTACGTTTCATTTACCGACCCCTCCCCAAGAATTCTTTGATGGCATCGAGAATTTCATCGCGCTTGGTGATTTCATACATCGCCAGCCCGTCTTCGTTTTCAAAATTATTTTTGAGATCGTGAAAAAAGTTACCTGAGCCGTACAAACTGCGAACTTGTCCGTAACAAAAGAGATTCGATTTGGGGATAATCTCATTGGCCAGCAGTTTTGTGCAGATCTGCGTGTCGCCGTTGCCCCAATTGTCGCCATCGCTAAAGTGGAAGGGGTAAATATTCCATTCTGCCGGCGGGTAGCGCTCTTCGATAATTTTGTTACACAAATTGTAAGCACTGCTGATGCGCGTACCACCACCTTCACGCAGGTGGTAGAAAGTTTCTTTATCAACTTCCTTAGCCGCTGCATCGTGAACAATGTAACAGATTTCAATCTGTTTGTACTGGCTTCTTAGCCAGGTTTCAATCCAAAACGCAGTGTGACGCACCAACTCCTTTTGCTCATTGCCCATCGAGCCGGAAACATCCATCATATAGATAATGATGGCGTTGCTCTGGGGCAGTGGTGTTTCCGTCCAGGAGCGATAGCGAATGTCGTCACGAATGGGAATGATAACCGGATTTTTAGGGTCATAGAGGCCGCTGGACACCTGGCGGCGCAGAGCCTCTTTGTAGGTACGTTTAAAGTGGCGTAAACTGTCAGGTCCAACCCGCCGAATACCGCTGTACTTTGCCTTTTCGGCAACAATGTTCTTCTGGCCTTTGGGTTCGATGTTGGGGAGTTCAAGCTCTTCGCCTAAAATTTCGGCCAGCTCTTCCAGGGTGATGTCAACCTCAATGATGTGCTGGCCGGGATCTTTGCCGGCTTCGCCCGAACCCTCTTGCGGATCGCCTTTGCCAATCGCATCGCCAACTTCACCATCTCCCTGACCTACGCCTCCTGACTGTTTAGGCCCATATCGAAAACGAGGCAGGTCAATTTGAGGAAGGGGAATACTCACGGCCCGTTTACCCTGTCGGCCAATCATTTCCCCTTGCGACATATACTTGCGTAAGTTCTTTTTGATCTGTCCTCGTACAATACGGCGAAAACGGTTTAAGTCTTGTTGAATTCTTTGCATAGATTCCGTAGCTCATCCGTCTATTATTGCCGTGTCACTGCTGTTGGTCGAGGTGCAAGGTGTTTTTAGCACCTTGCACCTTTCGGCAATTTTCGACTTATCGATTCTGATTATGCGCCGTTTGTATCACCACGAGCAAAGATGCTGGCAACGTAATTTAATACGTCTGTCGCACTTTGCTCGTTGTAACCAAAGTTTTTGATCAAACGGGCTTTGACAACGTCAATTTTCTCCTGAGTATCTTGGTCGACAACCTGGCTGACCAGAGAGGTAAGTTTAATACTATCTTTCTGATCTTCAAAAAGTTTCAACTCAAGTGCTTTTTGCAAGCGAGCGTTTGTTTTGTAATCAAAGGTTTTCCCTTCAATTGCCAAGGCCCCGATATAGTTCATAATCTCGCGTCGGAAATCATCTTTGCGACTTTCGGGAATGTCGATTTTCTTTTCGATACTGCGCATCAATCGCTCATCGGGTTCTTCAGCCTGCCCGGTGAATTTGTTGACTACCTTTTCACGTTGGGTGTAAGCCTTCACATTGTCGATGTAATTGGAACACAGGCGCTTGATGGCTTCTTCATCGGCGCTGATGGCTCGCTGCACTTCATTTTTCACAATCTCGGTATACTCATTCTTAACCACAGCCAGCAGTTCCCGATAGCTCTTACGCTGATCTTCATCGGTGATCAGGGGATGGTTTTTCATGCCTGATTCCAGTTCGTTCATCACCATGAAGGGGTTGATGTAACCATCTTCCTGGTAGTTGACCAGGGAATTGCTGATTTTATCCTGCACGTAGCGCGGGCTAATGCCTTCCATCCCTTCGCGCCGTGCTTCTTTGCGGAGTTCTTTGATATTATCTTCGGTAAAGCCGGGTAAGGTTTTGCCATCATACAGTTTGAGTTTTTGCAGCAGAGTCAGGTTGGCCTTTTTCGGCTCTTCCAGGCGGGTTAACACAGCCCACATAGCCGCCATCTCAAGTGTGTGCGGGGCAATGTGCACCGGAACTTTCTTGCGATTGAAGTCGCGCTCATAGATTTTGATTTCATCTTTGAGCTTGGTGATATACGGTACATCGATACGAACCGTCCGGTCTTTGAGCGCTTCCATAAATTCGTTGCCCTCTAAGCGACGGTATTCCGGTTCGTTGGTATGGCCGATAATAACCTCATCAATATCCGTTTGCGCAAATTTTTTGGATTTTATGCGATGTTCCTGGCTCGCTCCCAGTAAGTCGTAAAGGAAGGCGACGTCCAGTTTGAGCATCTCGATAAATTCGATAAGACCACGGTTGGCGATATTGAACTCGCCGTCGAAGTTGAAAGCGCGGGGATCGCTGTCACTGCCGTAGAGCGCAATTTTGCGATAGTTGATATCGCCGGTCAATTCCGTCGAGTCTTGGTTTTTCTCATCCTTCGGCTGGAAGGTGCCAATCCCGACCCGATCCTGCTCGCTAAAGATAAGGCGGCGCACGCGCACGTGACGGATCATCTTGGTCCAGTCGCCGTTATAGCGCTGCAGAAGTTCGCGATAGTAGAAGCGGGATGGTGGGCAGAGGTCGCCTTTGATGCGTACCTGCTCTTCCGGTGGGCGTCCTTCATTCATCTCCGCCATAAACTTCTCGCGTGCTTCCATAGGGATAAGCAGTAGCGGTTCTTCATTCATAGGTGATGGTGCCCAGTCACTTTCGGTACCATCTCTCGATTCTTTTAGATTGGTCGGGAAGGGCGGAAGTGTACCATCTTTGGAAAGTTCGCCCAGATACCAATCAAATGTATAGAGCGCTCCGGAGTCGAGACGACTGTAACGCTCTATGCCCTTTTTTAGGCGTCGGACAATGGTACTTTTTGCCGACCCCACCGGCCCATGCAGGAGTAAAACCCGCTTTTCAGTACCATAACCTTTAGCCGCAGCCTTAAAGAAGTTGACCAGACGCATAAGCGAAATTTCTGACCCAAAAATAGCATCTTCGGGGTCAAAATCAAGATCGCTAAAAAACTTATAGCGAACAAGACGCTTTTTGGCATCGATAAATTCATCGGTGCCGTAATCCATAATCATGTCATAGATACGTTGGAATGCATTGCGGGTAACTCTGGGATTGCTTGCAACAATATCCAGGTAATTCTGGAAGGTCCCACTCCAATTCAACTCTTGAAACTGCTTTTGATCTTGCAGTTGGCCGACAAAATTGAGTAATGAGGCTCCGTCTTGCTTTATCATTTGTCTCCTCCAGCTCTTGCGAGCTTGCTCTAACCAATAGTACGTCGAAACTTAGTTAGCTAAAATGGAAAGTTTATTCAATTTGCTAAGCGCCCCTGAGATGTTTGCCCCGTATCGTTCATCGATTGGTGTGGATTACTTAGGGGAATTTTTGGAAGGCATAACATGTTTACAACAATGTTAATGGCATAAATTCCCGGGGATAGAACTCGTTAAGCGTGTCAAGTTCAAGGGGCGTTAGCAGGGCTGTCACGTCATCGCGCCAGCCTGCAAGTTGACACAAATACGAGTTTGGGAATATGAGGAAGCGTCATGATGGTACGTATTAGTTTTATATAGGTACTTACCTTCATATAATTATTTTAATCGACCTTTTTGAAAAATCCAAACGCGGCCAAGGTAATTTTTTTTGTTACTCTTTTTTCGTTTTTATGGGCCAGCGTCCGCGGCGATAATTTTCATATTCTCGCGTGGGTGGAGTCAAACTCGCCAGCCGGTTCAATGCTTCTATCGAGGCCGACGCTACAAAGCGATCGCCGGCCGACAGAATAACATCATCATGCGGATGCAGCATGAATTCTCCATTACAATGTTGGGCCATGACAGCGATTTCAAACTCATCCTCCAAAGTACCTACCGTGTATCCCACTAAAATCGACTCGGGTACCAGGGTGAATGTAGTGACGGTTAAGATGCTGCGTTCGTCGCCCTCGCCAAAAGCAAAAGCATGATCGAGCGGAGCACGGGTCGCTGCTGCGGCAAAGGCCGGCGCGGAAATATCGGCGATGCTAAACACGGTGTGTATATCAAATCCGTCGCGTACGTTTTCGGCGATATGCATGTCGAACATACGCAGCACCACTTTTAGGGCGGGCCTCATCCGGCGGGCTTCGAGCGCAATGCTTAAATTGGTTAAATCATCGCTGGTGCAAGGTACAATTGATTCGGCATCCTTTATATTGACACTTTCCAAAATTTCGGTTCGGCGGGCATCGGCAATAATAACCGGCACACCCCAACTTCGAACCTCTGGTATAAAGGCATTGTCGTCATGCCGCTCGATGACGACCACCTCCTCGTTGAGATCTAAAATCCAGCGGGTGACTTTGTAACCGACCTTTCCTAGGCCGCAGACAATAGTATGATCTTTGTAGGTGGAAGCCATGGCCTGATCCCATAAGTTCTTGTTGAAGAGCGAGTTGCCAACCCGTACTATACCTTGACCAAGTAGAAGAATGCCGGAAATTGGAACCAAGAAAAATGCTAATCGGGTAATCCAGGTCGTTGGAAATGGTATCGGACTTTCAAAAACAAGTAAGGCAAAGACGATATAGGTTGCCGTAACAAGATCAAGCCGCCCGCCCGTTTCCGGATTCTCGTAATTGAAATGGAGGTCGATGACGGCTGCAATCACAATAATTGTGAAGCCAACCAGCATTAGGCCAAAATTTTTAGCCCCGGGCATTTTGAAGAAGGCTTGAACAGGTCGTTTAAGATGAATAAGAAACCAGCGGGCTATAGCGTGTCTCACGGTGTATTGTGTCTTTTAATGTCTGAAGTGTCGTACTCCAGTGAAAATCATGGCCAGACCAAGCTTGTCAACAGCCTCAATCACCAGATCATCCCGCACCGATCCGCCCGGTTGAACAACTGCGACCACACCGGCGGCAGCAGCCGCCTCAGGCCCATCCGGGAAGGGGAAGAAGGCATCTGAGGCCATAACTGCGCCTTTGGCTTTTTCACCGGCTTTGGTAGCAGCCAGTTTTACGGCATCAACGCGGCTGGGCAACCCACCGCCAATGCCTACCGTAGCCGTACCGGCGGCAAATACAATGGCGTTACTTTTAACATGTTGACAAGCCGACCAGGCAAACTTCATCGCTTCTATTTCTTCTTCCGTCGGCTGGCGCTGTGAAACAATGCGCCATTCGGTGTCCATAGGGTCGCCCATATCGCGCTCTTGCACCAAGACGCCCCCGGCAATGGTTCTGAATTCCAGACCTGCCTTTTGGGGTTTCTCAATTTGTAGTAGACGACAATTTTTGCGTTTGGCCAGAATTTCTTTCGCATCGTCCGAAAAATCAGGAGCGGCAATGGCCTCGACAAACAGGTCGCCCAGCGCTTCGGCTGTTGCACCATCGAACGTGCGGTTGACAGCAATAACGCCGCCAAAAGCACTAACCGGATCCGACTCCAGCGCGGGTGGGAAAGCCTCGGCAATACTTTCAGCACTGGCGATACCACATGGCGATAGGTGCTTCACAATGACAACAGTTGGCTCCTCAAAAGCTTGCGCAGCTTGCCAGGCAGCATCGACATCAAGCATGTTGTTATAGCTAAGGGCTTTGCCCTGCAGGAGTACGCCGCCTAACGGCCCGATGTTTTCATCGGCAGCATATAAAGCCGCCGCCTGATGCGGGTTTTCGCCGTAGCGCATTTCTTGAACTTTGGTAAGCGAAAGCGAAATCTTACTCGGTAAATCCGTCGCCGGCTCAGTGGCTAGATAATTAGCAATAGCAGCGTCATACTGCGTTGTGTGAGAAAAGGCTTTGCGAGCCAGTTCGGTCCGACGCGCAGTCGAGATAAATCCCTTCTTTCGAATGTCCTCTGCCAACGATTCGTAATCGTCAGGATCGCAGACCACGGTTACGCGGGCAAAATTTTTCGCAGCCGCCCGGATCAAAGCCACACCGCCAATGTCGATGTTTTCAATGGCTTCATTTAAAGAAACATTCGGTTTGCTAACGGTTTGTTGAAATGGATAGAGGTTGCAGACCACCATATCGATTTCGTCAATATGATGCGTAGCTAACTCTTCGCGATCTTCTTCACTGGGGCGGGCCAAAATTCCGGCATGGACAACCGGGTGCAGGGTTTTGACTCGTCCACCTAACATTTCCGGGGCTTTGGTGATATCGGCCACATCTTTTACGGTTAACCCGGCTTCTTTAAGCGATCGGGCCGTACCGCCGCTGGCGATAAACTGCCAGCCATGTTCGGCTAGCGTTTGAGCAAAATCGGTGAGACCATTTTTGTTTGAGACTGACAGCAATGCGGTTGGCATAGGACACATGCTCCTATTCTTAATATTATTATTGAGTGTATTGACGTAGTATGTCAAGTTTCCTAAAAATTAATTATTCGCCGATGATTTGGGCATCGATAACGACTTCCACATCGGTAAAGCCAAGCGAGAAAAGAAAGTTTTCGTAATAAAGCTTGCCGTACTCGTTGGCGCGTTCCAAAATACCTTCCTGTAAGGCCGCTTGTTCGATAGCCTTTTGCGACTGGTTTAGCGCTTCTCCTTGAAAATTAGGGTTATTTCCCTCAAGGATGAGGGAATTGTCATAATAAACGACGTGTGTCCGATCGAAATCGATTTCTGTATTGAGTAGTTCAGGGGCAGGCAGTACCAGGCGAGCTTTATTTCCTTCGGTCCACAAATCCTCTTCTTTGAGTTTGCTCAAGTCGAAGCCGGCGTCGACATCACCATAAACCAGCATCAATATCGACTCTTTATTGCCTAGAAAATCGTTCAGCCAGCCTTCGCCTTCTTGCTCACTGTAAATTTCTGTGACGGTGCTGTATTCAACCGTAACCAATTTTGACTGCGACTGAATATTTTGGATATTGACGACCGGTGGCGGTAACGGTGTGTTGGTTGGATCGATAAATATACCACCGATGCCGTTTACGGTGTTGCCGGCCAAATAGGTGAACGAGCCGATACAAGCCAACACGATCACCGCCACCACACCCAAAATGATATATTGCCGTTGAGGATCATGAGTCTGTTGCGTATGATTGGGTTGTTGTTCAGTACCGTTCATGATTCTTCTTCCTTTACCGTAATCGTAATTTCCGTAAAGCCAAGCGACCGCAAAAAGTTTTCAAGCTGCGTTCTACCGTCGCGTTCAGCCTGGTCAAATATATCGCGTTCGATAGCCCACTCAACGAGCGCTTCTTCGGCCAGTTGACGAGCGCGACTCTCTAATGTGGTATCGGGCCTTACAAATAAGCCGGTTTCCCGCTGGTAAACTTGGGTACGTTCATTGTCGATGCGGCTGCGCAGAATTTCAGCCGGCGGCAAGGCCAGAGTAACCTGTGTACCGTCTACCACAATATCAGCCTCGGTTACTTTGGTTAAATCAAAACCGGCGATGACCTCTCCTTCGGCCAGTAGCATTAACTTGTCTGAGCCGGCAAGTCTCTCCCACAGGTTTGATGGCTCATTTTCAAGATCGATAACGGTTTGCATGGCATATTCGGTTGTCTCTAACTGGCCTAAACTATCGATCTTGGTGATAACAACAATCGGGGTAGGTGTTGGGGTTGACGTCGATGTTGGTCTTGGGGTAGAAGTGGCCGTCGGCGTACTGGTTTGGGTTGGGGTGTTGGTGACTATTACAGGTAGGGCAGGACGTTCGCTCAGGTCGGGGCTGTTTTGACTGGCCACCGTGGCCTGCTGTCCAAATTGAAATGCAATGATGCCGATGGCAACAGCTATCATCATAAATAGGATAGCCGCCGCCAATATTGTGGTTTGAGTACTATCGAGTTTGAGATTCAATTTCAATGCCGGTCGCTAACTAAAACGACGATTACAACAAAGGTGTTACTCTATCGGTGGCGTTTTTCCAAAGCCGCGACCACATCCGCCCAGCTTAAGTCCCGCGTTTCCAGCAGCACCAGGCTGTGGTAGATTAAGTCGGCCATCTCTTCGATGACCCGCTCGTCTGATTGCGCCAGAGCGGCAATGATCACTTCAGTGGCTTCTTCGCCAACCTTTTGGGCCGCTTTGTTTTTATCGGCCAGAAGTTTGTTGGTATACGACTCCGGCTTCGGATTTGCTTTCCGGTCGGCTATTAAGGCTGTAAGTTCAGATATAAAATCGCTCATTTTATTGAAGTAACGGGAAGCTTATTCATAACGTTACAGGCGTGTAGATTTATTGCTTTGCCCATAGGCAACGCTCCGTCGAAAAAAGCTTCGTTACTTGGCTACTCCTTCAAACATCGCTTCCCGCTCGGGGCCAACCGAAATAAACTTGATCGGTACGCCAACTAACTCTTCGATGCGGTCTAGGTAATTTTTCGCTGCTGCCGGTAGATCATCATACGATTTGGCCTGGCGAGCGGCGTTTTCCGGCCAACCCGGCCAGCTTTCATAAATCGGCTCAACCGTTTCATATACGGGCGTATCCGGCACGTGATGGATAATGGTGCCATCCGTTAAGCGGTATCCGGTGCAGATTTTTAGCTCCGACATTCCATCCAGCACATCCAGCTTCGTAATCACGATATCGGTAAATCCGTTGAGATAAGCAACATAATTCAACCCCACTGTATCAAGCCAGCCACAGCGACGCGGTCGTCCTGTAGTTGCTCCGTACTCGTGACCTTTTTCGCGTAGAAACTTAGCCGTTTCATTATCACCTTGATCGGTGGGTACCGGGCCACTGCCAACTGCCGTTGTGTAAGCCTTGACCACGCCGATAACCTGGGTCAAAGCCTGCGGCGGCAATCCCGCGCCGACCGGGGCAAAGGTGGCGGTGGGGTTCGAAGAGGTAACGTAAGGGTAGGTGCCCCAATCCAAATCGCGCATAGCCGCCAGTTGGCCTTCAAGTAAAATGTTGTCGGCCTGCTCATAGGCTTGCCGAACCATGGGCAGGGGGTCGATGATGCGATCTTTGAGTTGCTCGCGCCAGGTCTCACATAAAGCGATCATCTCGTTGAGGTCGACCGGAACTTGTCCATAATGAGTCAGTTCCATGTTGGCATGCTCAACGGCTTTTTCCAGACGAGGTTTCAGCCAGTCCGGTCGACGTAAGTCCCCGATTCGCAGACCGCGTCGGGCCGATTTGTCGCTGTAGGCCGGACCGATACCGCGTTTGGTCGTTCCCAGGGCTGCCTTACCCGACTCTTGCAGGCTGTCAAGCATCCGGTGGTAGGGCATGACCATTTGCGCCCGTTCTGAGACGTAGAGTTGGCTAGTATCAACACCGGCGGCCTCGACCGCCTCCAGTTCTTCGAAAAGGGCCGGGGGATAAACTACGCAGCCTGTTCCAATTAAACATTGAGCTGCTGCTGTGAAAATACCAGACGGCACCAGGTGAAGTTTGAAGGTGCCGTAATGATTGACCACCGTATGTCCGGCGTTGTCACCACCTTGAAAACGGATTACTAAGTTCATTTTTTC
>JAGRBZ010000266.1 GCA_020433805.1 Anaerolineae bacterium | reverse complement strand
CTTTTTACCGGCGCACTCTATGAATGTCAATGTGTGCCTCAGACGCTTGGCGAATGGCTCACCGGTCTACCGATGATGTTGGCCATGATGGCTATTTTGCTCGCTCACGAATTTGGCCACTATTTTGCGGCAAAATATCATAAAGTGGCTGTTACGCTCCCCTATTTTATTCCCCTGCCCATTATTTCGCCGGTTGGCACGCTGGGAGCTTTTATCCAGCTTCGATCCCCGTTCAAAACAAAAAAACAGCTCTTTGATATTGGTGTGGCCGGCCCACTGGGTGGGTTAATCTTTGCAGTTCCGCTTATTTTTTGGGGGGTAGCAAATTCTTCTGTTACCGAACTGCAACGCAATCCAGAGGCAACATCGTTGCTAGAGGGAAATTCTTTTTTCTACTTAGGGGTAAAATATTTAATTCACGGCGAATTACTGCCTAATTTCGATGCTTATAGCGACATTCCCTTTTTCCGAGAAACGCTGCTATTAATAGCAGGCATTATTCCAGAGGGCGGCGGCACAGATATTTTCATCAACTCAGTCGCTTTTGCTGCCTGGTTTGGTCTATTTGTTACAGCGATGAATTTGCTGCCAGTCGGGCAACTTGATGGTGGACATGTCATCTACTGTCTTATTGGAGAAAAAGCGCGTATATTAGGCTTAGTGCTGATCGGGGCGATGATGCTGGCCGGTTTTTTGTGGGCAGGATGGTTAGTGTGGGCGCTTTTAGTCTTTCTCGTAATCGGTGTCGCCCACCCGCCACCTCTTAACGACCTCGTGCCGCTCGACCTCGGTCGAAAAATTTTGGCTTACGTGATGATTTTTATTTTCGTTATTATGTTTATGCCTAATCCGCTACAACCCTTTTAAGAGGTTATTCAGCCGGTTCTTTAGGGATACGATACACACAACTGACTGCGCCGTTAGCAATACAGGCTACTTCTTCAACTTTGTACATATGCCCTGTAATCCAGGCCATAGCCTCCATGAGAACGCCAACAGTAACGTAACAGCACGGTTTATCATGTTCAGGACGCCATCTACAGGGGCATTCCTCCACGATGAAATAGTAGGCATCCTCTTCATCTCGTACTACGGTAGGTTGGTTAACACGGTCAACGGCTGCCTTGGCCATACGCTCTAAAATTAATTTCATCCGCGTTTTTTCAGGTAACGCCTTTAACGCAATCCCGGCTAACCCTAAAATGGCAGGCTGATCGCGCAAACCGAATTGAAAGGTGGCCCGCCCTATTCTCAGCAGCATCGCTCGTGCTCCCCGAGGGCCATAAAAGTCCTCGACAGCTTGCTGAGCCGCCCCATATTGGGAGAATGTAGCATCCATTTCCAGACTCCTAGGGGGGTAGTTATCGATATACTGGCTTAATCCTCCGGCATTAAGAACTGCCTTAGTACCATTCTCTCCCATTACATCTTCAATGGCTTCTAACAAAACTCGCAAAGCAGCATTTGGCATTGGGCGTTCTTCTGGCATCGATTCACCTCGTATCGTTTTTACAGTATGGATTATGGCAATTATACCATAACTATTGTTAACAAGGCCAGTCTTTTAACAGAAGGATTTAAGGGAAACTATCGACTAGGCTTAGCCAACAGCATGGAGAGGTTATTGTATAAGCGGTACAAATGGGGACAGGATCAGCGTGTGCGACGACGCCACTCTTCCTTAAGTTCTAATGTGGATAGATCGTCTTCAATATCGAGGAAATCTTGCAACAACCGATAAAATTTGGCTGCCTCTTCAAGCATGGGGAAATGTTTCGACTCAGATAATCCAATGGGACGAATATTACGCCAATCAGTACCGTTAAGGTTGCGATGCGGCGTAGGATCGATCATATCATCTTTTTCGCCATAAACCATAAGCAGCATCGAATCGACTGATTGGGCAATAATATCTATTCGGCTTGAAACATTGAGTTGGGTAACCGACTGAACGCTGGTGCTGATAGCTCCATTAGCCGTTTTTTCAACTTCACGCTGCACTTCTTTATGGCTGATTTGTCGCCACCACAGCATTTTTGTCAATCCTGAGGGGTTAGCGGTATCGATTAATTTACGATTGATGCTATCGGGCGTCATCGGCAAACTGACGGCCATCACTTTTTTGGCACGGTCAGGATGACGCACTGTATACTCAAGCGCGATACTCGCTCCAAGAGCATGGCCAATAATGGGTGCTTCACGGATCCCCATGTTATCAACAAAGTTGTTGATAAGAGCGACATAATCGGATACCTCATACCTTGGTTTAGACTTATCAGAATCACCAAATCCCCATAGATCAAGCGCATAAGTCCTGTATTTATCTGATATGGCTTCCATGGTAGGCATCCAATAACGCCAAGAACCGAGCCAGCCGTGTAGGAAAAGAACCGGTCTCCCCCGGCCAAAGGCCTCGTAATGGACTAATCCCCCATCAATAACAACAGCGCTCATGTATTTTCTGATCTCATCTAGCTAGAAAATGAAATTCAATTTGCATTAAAGTTTACTGTATTGAGCCAACACTTTATTGACTCGATCACCTAACTCATCAGGAGCAAAAGGTTTTAGAAAATAACCGGCCGCACCGAGGTCTAAGCCGGTGTTAACCTCATTCTCCTGTCCTTTGGCCGAAAGAAATACAACGGGAATATCTTTCGTTTTATCGTTTGCCTTCAACGCCTGACAAGCTTCAAACCCCGTCATTTTCGGCATTCGAACATCCATAAGAATTAAGTCGGGTGAAATTTCTAAGGCTTTGGCTACTGCCTCTTCGCCATTGGTTACATCCACGACGTTAAAGCCGTTAAATTCTAAGGTGATAACAATAAGCTCTCGAATATCACGTTCGTCTTCGGCGACCAATATTAAAGGTTCGCTCATAATCGTTGTCTAATTCTCCTGCAAAGCTGTATCACTTTGTTCTCTTTCGACAGCAATCGGTACGGTAAAGCTAAACATCGAGCCAACATCAACTTCGCTCTCAACCCAAATTTGACCACCGAGCATCTCTACAAACGATTTTGTAATCGACAAGCCTAAGCCTGTTCCATCAACAACCTGCACTTCGGTGCGTTCCGAGCGGAAGAAACGTTCGAATAAGTATTGTTGATCTTGCTCAACGATCCCGATTCCGTCATCAATAACATCGATTTGGACAAATTGATCAACTATTTTTGCCCGTACCTCTATCTTACCGGATTCTGGGGTGTATTGCCAAGCATTGCCTATCAAATTTACAAGTACTTGAGTAAGTCTGGCTCTGTCAGCATAAACAGGCGGTAAATCATCGGGCAAATTTAAATAGAGATCCATGATTTTTTGTACCATTTGCCCTTCAAAAGAAACAGCAACTTCATTGACAACTTCAGCAAGATTTATAAACTCAAACTCGAGCTTGACCCGCCCGGTTTCAATTCGAGAGATTTCAAGAATATCGTTGACCAATTCTGTGAGACGGTTGGTATTCGATTGAATGACCTGCACAAATCGAGTCTGCATTGGGTTGAGTTCGCCAATTTTAGCATTACCAGACAGCAGTAAATCGGCATACCCTTTAATCGAGGTCATCGGTGTTCGCAGTTCATGGGATACAGATGAAATAAATTCATTCTTCAAACGGTCAATTTCGGCCTCACGGCTAATATCACGTAATACAGCAACGGTACTGGGTGGTTCGTGTTTACTAAGCGTCACGGGAGTGAGCGTAGCCTTAATTACTTTTGGCCCCGATGCGATCTTAAATTCTACAGTCTGTTCCCCCTGTTCAATTCTGGCCAACGACTGGTTAAGTTGTTCATAGAGAAGCTGAATAAGTTCTGAGTTTTCGTGCGACTCAGAACTTTCTAAGATCTTATTTAATGGTTGATATTCTAGTGAAACTGTATCGATATTTAAAATTTCGACTGCTTTTGGATTAGCCAATATAATTTGGCGGTGCGTATCCAGCACAAGCACGCCGTCTGCCACACTTTTGAGAATGGCTTCATTTTTGGTGGCTTCGGCAGCTTGTTGTTGGTACATAACAACTAAGCTTTTGGCTTGTTCCGTACTTAGACGGTAAAGTTCCGCATTGTTGATAGCCGTTGCAATTTGGGTGGCTGCCGTGGTGACCAGTTTTAGATGGTCTTCGGTAAAATAGCCCACATCAGGATGATACAACAATAGCGCGCCTAACACATCATCACCCGTTGTTAAAGGTACCACCAACGCAGAACGGCGATGCAACGTAGTAGAACCGGGTATCCAATCGGATTCTTCTGACAGATCGGAGATCAAACGCGGCTGGCGACTTTCCATAACCTTTCCAGCCAGTCCCACGCCGATCTTATATTTGGTACGGCTACCTTCAGGAGGCAACGTCTTATCACGTCCAATAGCAGCTCGATGGACTAAATATCCTGTTTCCAAATCTTTCAAAAGTACAGTACCCTGTGAAATGCCTATTGCACCGTTGAGCAAATTGAGCGCATGGTGGAGCACTTCTTCCAAATTAAAGCTGCTGGCTAATTGCCGTCCCAGTTCATACAGTACACCCATCCGATCACGTTCATCGGTAAGCTCTTTTAAGATTTTGGCCAACTCTTCGGTACGCTGCTGAACACGCAGTTCTAAGCCTTCTGTTAAATTATTAAGCCTTTGCACTAACTGCGCATTACGAATAGCCACTGCGGCCTGGTTAGCAACAAACGATAAAGTTTTAATAGCTTGCTCACTAAACGTGTTTGGCTGTAACATCCCCACAAAGATAGCGCCAATACTACTACTCTGCACTTGTATAGGGATACCTAACAGCGTTCTCAACTCTAGCTGCATGGCAGTTTTGTCAGTCGCCGAAATCGCGGACATTTCAGTAGACTCTTCACTCTCTTTGGCCCAAATCGATTTCTGCACGGCAATGTTAGACAAAATGGGCTGATTAGAACGAATAATTTGCTCTGTTAACGCTGTCCACAATGTAGCTCTGGGGTGGGAATTATTTGGCCTCATGTGAGCTATCTGATCAAAACTAAATTTTTCCACTAAGTCTATCGTGGTTGCGGTACCCTCAAAGATATACTGCTCGGCCTGCTCATCCCAAAATATAATGACGCTAACTTCGGCATCCAACAAGCTTAGGGCCTTGATGATAACGGTACGCATAACCTGTCGTACTTCCAACATACCGCTAATTCCAACGCCCAAATTGTAAAGGCTCTGCATTTCAACAGCTCGAGTACGCGTATCGGTCAAAAGACGGGCGCTGTCGATAGCCACCGCCGCCAGATCGGCCAACGTGGTAACCAAATCCATCATCGGACGGCTGCGGATAATTGCTTCAATAGCCAAAATGCCAATGACTCCGTCCTCAGTTTTGAGAGGAACATAGGTCACATCATCCGGAAAAGGCACCCCAAATTGAGGAGCAATCTTATCTTGACGTTTGTCCCCACCTACTACCAAAACCTCACCCGATCGAATAACTGAGGCAAAAGGTTCTGAATTGATGGACGTATTGCTCCGATTGAATTCTTCTACTAAAAAATCGGGGATATTTTGGGTATTGGCAATCTTTACGGTGCCACTACTCTGTTCGATCATCCAGATAGAGCCATTGCTGTGTCCTACTAAATCGAACACGGCATCCAGAACCAGGTTCAGCACTTGATCTAATTCAAGCGCTTGGTTGAGTGAACCGGCAACCTCAGTGAGCGCCTCAAGCTGACGCACCTGCTGTTTGGCATTCTCAAACAACTGCGCGTTTTGTAAAGCAATAGCCACCTGATTTGCAAAAGCCGAGACTACACCGGCATCTTCCTCAGTAAAAAAATCGACATTGTGGCTGGCAACCGTCATCAAACCCAAAATATTCGTCCCATAGGTCAGGGGAACCCCGAGCCAACTTCGAACCCTATCATACGGTGGTGCAGAAAATATGGGGTTGTATTCAACCTGTGCATCTTTAACAATAAGCGACTCTTGGGTTTCTAAAACCTTTCGACTTGGATTATTACCGGTCATTGAAAAGGAAAGCCCGATTATCTGACGACTATATTCTTCCCAACCTTGGCCACCAATAATGACTAAATGGCTGTCTTGCAGCAACTCAACGGTAGATCGGTCATAATCAACAACTTTTCGTAACTCTTGTAAGACCAATTGCAATAGCTGGTCAATTTCAAGATGCGAACTAATAACCTCAGATACGCCACGCAGCGTATCGGCTAGTTGCCGCCGCTCTTGCTCTAATTTGAAGAGTTGGGCGTTTTCTATGGCCGAGGACGCATGATTGGCAAATGCCTCCAAAGCGTTGATTGAAGTCAAACTGGGACGCTCATCCGTAACCGGATTCTGAACGGTTAATAATCCGATAATATTATCATTGACGCCTCTTAGCGGGATAAACAGCAAATCACCCGGCTGCCATAGTTCCCGTTTGGCAGCATAGAGGTTGAGTCGAGACGACTCTGCTTGGTGCTCCGGACGGGCTAACGGGCTACTTTTTTCGATGAAGGGAATGTTTAACGCCTGCTGCCAACCTACTGCCGCAGTGGCAGAAATAAAGTAGGCGTTTTTACCCTTTTTAAACTCGTCTTGCATTAGCTGATGCAGATTAACCAGAGGGCGAGCCTGATCTGGCTGTTGCAATTGGTGCAATTGCGCTACCGGAATGCCCATACTAACTTTATGATAAAGTTGAGGCGGATCATGGCGAACTAAACTTATTAAAACCACGTCATAGCCTACTGAGTCGGCAATGGCAAACGCAATATCTTCCAAGACATCGGCAAGAGGCCGATTGGTTCTAAAAGCTGTGCTGATTTCTGCCAACCGCGAGAGTTGGTCCGCGCGACGACTGGCCTGCTCGCGCTCTAGTCGCTGCTCTTGGTATGCTTCGGCGTTGCCGATAGCCACGGCAGCGTGGTTAGCTAAAGCTTCCAAATAGCGGAGTTGGTTATCATTAAAAAAGTTTAACTGACAGCTTTCTAAACTAATAAGCCCCACCGACTCGCCACCATACAAGATCGGAACCACAACTTTAGACCGAACATCGCTATCCAATGGGATATAATCTTTATCGCTCGTAACATCAGAAACTAAAATTGATGAGCCATTTCGAATAGCTCGCCCTAGAATACCGCTTTGCACAGAAATGACTGGCCGAAAATCGCCGTTAAGAGAGCGTCTTTCATAAACTTCATTCTGCCCGCTATAGGGTATCAATTCGGCAGTAGAAATGTTGTAGAAGTAAACGTTGCCAAAATCGGCGTGTGTAACGCGCATAGCCTCTTCTAACACCGTTCCTAAAATCTTGTTTACATCGAGCGTACTATTTAACTCACTGCTAACACGCTGCAAGCCGGCCAATTCGTTAATCCGCACCTGCAACTGCTGGTTGGTTACAGTAAATAAATGGGTATTTTCTAGGGCTTTTGTAATTTGGCTGGCAATCAACTCTAAAATTGTAACATCTTTTTCGCCAAAGACGCCAGGTTCATTTGCTGTCAGTTCCAAAGTGCCAAGCAGTTTGGTATCTGTCTTAAGAGGTACGCCTAAGAAAGCCCGAAAAGACAATGTTTCGCGATTCATTTCAGGCTGATTTTGATCATCCTCCTGCACATCATCAATGTATAAGGGCGTTTGTGTTTCAGCAATCCAGCCTGTTGTGTCTTGCCCAAAACGGTAAACGCGTTCTTGAGGAGGTTCCTCCTTTTCCGACAGACGAAGTAGCAAAGTTAAAGTCTTTGCCTCTTCATCGAGTAGATAAACTTCTGCAACATCAAAGGGTAAAAGCTTTTTAAGATGAGGTTGGTCGAGAATGGTTTGACATGCAGGGCGCATATCATTCATGGCGGATTTTAGTTCGATGGATAAGTGAATGTCTAAAGGTTCGTCGGCTTGAGGTTTGGCCGATTGTTCTTCGGAGGAATAAGCATTTTGTTGAATTAAATCAATACTATTAAAAGATGTGCTACTCAATTTTTGTCTACTCTTGCTATGTAGGATAGCCGGCTGGTGAGGTCGACACGTTGCGTAAGGACAATGAGGCGACAAACCACTGTTTTTGTCAGCATTGAACCCTACGGCCACTGTAAAAAGTGAATAACGACGGCTATTTTTCCTGATTTCTAAAAAAATTACGCTTAGAAATAGGATAACCGTATTGATAAGGTATGTAAATAGCAACATGTACTCACTGCTGAGGAGAGGTAGTGCTATCGCAACTCCAAAAATCACGGTCAGGAACAATACTGTTTCAAACCGCAAACCCAATGAAACCCTATGTTTTGGGGAATTTCTTTCTTTATGCATCCTCAACAAGGCAACCTTTGTTGCTAAGAATTACGCTATTTTTATTTGATAAGGTTCAAAAAAGCCGGTATCAACCCACAACCACTGACTGAAGAAGAGAGAGCTATAAATTAAGCGCAGCCTCGCCCACGGCGTCTATTTTCCGCTGCATCTTCCGTAATCTGCAAAATATCGGCAAATGGACCGTCGTCGCTAGAGACAACACCAACCACCAGTTTCATAAAATCAGCTTCACGTGTTTCGCCGTCAATATCCTGGTAAACGAGCTTGCCAACATCGCGCGAACGAAAATCGTAAAAGACTTGAACTTCTTCATTAAAACGCTGCACAATAGCTTTACAAATTTTAGAGCTAACTTCGGGAGAGGTAATAATAATAAAATCGTTATCGGAAGCTTGACCGATAAAATCGTTCATTGTCCCCTGAGTCTCAACTGCTTCGCGCATAAGGTCAGCCAAAAAAACCAGCACTTCGTTAACGTGAATGGGACCAAGGGCTTCTTTGAAGGCATTGCCATTTCGAATACCAAAATAAAGAAGTTCCCAGGGCGTAGAAGAGTCTTTAACCTGCTTCAACTGCTCTTCGATCAACTTACCCGCCGGCAAGTTGGTCACAGGATGGGTTAAAGCCTCGCGTTTCGAGCGACGGATGGCACCTTCGACTCTAAGCTTAAGTTCTTCAATATCAAAAGGTTTGGTAATATAATCGTCGGCCCCTAATTCCAAACCGGCAATTTTGTCGCTACGTTCGTCTTTTTGGGTCAAGAAAATGATAGGAACGTAGCTGGTACGGGTATTGCTTCGCAAACTTCGACAGATTTCATAACCATCGATATCCGGGAGCTGAATATCAAGCACAACGACATTAGGCAATTTTCTGCGACAGATCTCGAGTGCTTCGCTGCCTCGGTTAGCAACGAGTACTTCATAGCCCTGCGAGTCGAAATAGATACGTAACATTTTAGAAATATCAATATCATCTTCTACAACCAAGATGCGGCCGTTACCCATGATTAACCTCGCTTCTCGCTGTTACACTCTTTATGATAGCTCATGTTTAGGAATTAACCCAGTTGAGTTAAGTTGTTTTTGATGTACTCTCTGTCGAATTTGATGAATACTTTCATCAGTAATTGCGTTTTCAAAACTACGAAAACCGCTAACGGTGAAGCCATGCCGGGCTGCCATTTTCGACATTTTTTCTACCTGCGCTAATGAGATGCCTTTACCTAGCGTATAACTCTGGTAATAACCTTCTAAGGCTAATGTTATCGTTTCAGCCATACAGGCAAACGCCATTCCCGGCGGAAAACCAAAATCGAAATTAAAATTAACCTGTCCGGGAACGCCCACCATACCACCTTCTATCACCAAAACATCGTCCCGTTTATCCACTACCTGCCTGGATACATCACGCGGACGTGCTACATCACAGATAACAGCTCCACTTTTCAGGTGATGCGGCTCTATAATAGTCTCTATAGCATTGGTAACGGTTAAAATCATATCTACCTGGCGTAAATCTTCCATATTCGTACTAATACGAACTTGGGTTTGACCTTGCTGATGTACCAGGGTTTTAATTCTTTCTAGGGCTTCAAAGTTGCGTCCTACAAGAATGATTTCAGCCACATGCCGACTTAGCAGTTGGGCACAGACCTTACCTATAGAACCCGTGGCCCCTACAACAGCGGCGGTAGCCTCTGCCGGATTGATACTCATTTGCTGGGCTGCGTTGAGAGTGCCCTCTACCGCTGTAGCAATCGTATAGCTGTCACCCGTAGTAACCGGAATATCGAGATGCTTGGCAATAGTTAAACCACCATCACCCACAACAGACGTGAAACCGCCCAGCCCTAAAATTTTAGCGCCAAGACGTTGGGCCAGTTTTCCGGTAGCAATAATCTTCTTATACACAATTTCCGGCGGCAACGACACCATTTGGGCTGGTGTCAACGGACAGGCAATAAACCATCCTTCAATCTCTTTCCCCGTTGCTAGCGATCGAATACCTGTGATATGTGATATGTAAACCGGTGGAAAATATCGAGAAAAAAAGTTGATAGCCGATTCAGGAAGAACCTTCCCAAGGAGCGGATATTTACGTTGTACATCGCGCTTTGGATCAACAGGATGAATAATAAAAGCAAAATTATCCATAAAGCAAGGATGCCTCTGGTGCAGATTTGTTATTCTTCTCTAGTCTAGCTGGTCGATTCGATAATTTTTTCCGTCGACATCGAATCGTTGTTCATGAATACTTCATGGTGGTACTGAGGGATGTGTTTTTGATCAGGATAATTATGATGATCGCTATCTTCAAACCGTACGTTTTCTGTAATTATAGTCCGTTCTTGCTTGGCGAACAACACGACGTCTGATTCTATGCTGCGAGCCGGATATACGATATGCCCGGAACCAATCCGGCAGTTGTGGCCAACACATCCCCCTAACACCGGTAACTCCACTTTGCGATACTCTCCTTGATGGAAAACTTTTATAGGTTTAGCCAGCAAATTGAAATCGGTGAAAGTGTTACCGGCTCCAATAAATGTATCGCGACCAACCACACAAGCCTGTAAACAGGTATTCTGAGCCACCATGGAGTTCTCCATTAAGGTTGTCAAAAACAATGCGGTTCGAAAAGGAACATAGCAGCCGTCACCTACCACACTCACCATAAGTTGAGCACCCTGCATAATATTAACGTTGTTTCCGATCAAACTTGCATTAATAACACATCCAGGGCCGATGGTAACATTATCCCCAATAATTGTTGGGCCTTGAATAATAGCAGTGGGGTCGATTTGCGTATTCCGCCCCACAATCACTAAAGCCGATGATGATAAGAATTGCTTGCGTTCTAACAGAGAGCGCCATAAAACTTTAAGCATCACCGACAAGTTGTCGAGCGATTTTTCGATACGCGCTCCGTAAGCAAACATGCCAAACGGACAGTTGGCGATAAAAATATGAACCCAATTATCAATCGATAAGAAAGCCCGAAGTGGCACTTCGAAAAGAAGTTCCTTACGTTCATTGGCCATATAGGTCGGAACGCGATAATATCCAATTTCGGTCGACATCGTATCGACAACAATGGGCTTTGGCTCAACATCACCAATGGTACTGCCATCGGGGTAGTAAAACAGGTCGGCTACATAGACATTGCCTTGCAGTCGTATATTAGCCGATAGAGGCAAGGCATGGGTAATAATAGCCTTATCTTCTTGAGAGAAAGCAATTTGGGCTGCCTCACCCGAATCTCGGGCGCGCGAAAGAAACTCTTTGAAGAGAGGCTCATCAAAGAAAAGATTATCTCGGTAAACAACAACTTCATCAGATACAATTTCAGGCGGGAAATTAGATGCGCTTCTAAGAGAACTACATTCCACTTCTTCAT
>JAGRBZ010000265.1 GCA_020433805.1 Anaerolineae bacterium | reverse complement strand
AGTTTGATTAATACCCCAGCGTTTGGGGTTTTCTCCGCGTGAATCGTCTCCCCAAGCCCAGATGTGTACTACACCACCGGCCTGATAAACGTGGAGAATAAGTTCTTCAAGGGCTTCAAAGGTTTTTTGATCGGGATTAGGCTCGGCTAAACGAATGTCATTGCAACTGCGTTGGGCTATATCAAACCAGCGGCAAAAAACAGGGGTGTTAAAGCCTGTGAAGCCATGTTCAACCATAAAGGTTTGTATATCCACGTTAATTTTAGCCGGATTGTTATAGTAATCCTGAGGCCCACCATACATGACATACTGCGGTATAAAAGCCTCATTTGTGCCGGTACGACCCCACTTGGAGCCAAAATGGGTGATAAAACCCGGCGCGTCGGCGTTGGGGTAAACCAAAATTTGGCCTGTTAATCCGTTGAGCGCCGATTCTTGACTGGTTGTGGTAAATGACCACTGACCGGGTTGGGTGGCCGTAAAGCGGAAATTCCATAGGTTCTGGTCGACATAAAACATTTCTGTTTTATGAATAGCGTTTGTTTCTTCGTGTTTAAAGGTTACCGAAGCAACGATATCATAGGGATTGCCGGCATAGTCGGGATTTTCAATGCTCCATTCTACATATGGCGTCAACTCGTACCCCACCATATCAAGGCTGTTGTTACTATCCTGGATGAGAACGGTTTGCCCGGAACGGATATTTTTGCGTACAATGCTTGATCCATCCGAATAATTTACAACGACATCAGCCCTATCATAAGTACCGAGACCAAAATGAAATAAGCTTTTATTTTGGGTAATACTGTCTATTTCACGCAGCCCTAGCGGCGTTTGCGAAGTTTCACGAGCGGGATAAACAGCGATTTTGGCACCAAAGGAGTTCCCCTGCTGGAGTGAATCGAGTTGAACGTTTATCCAATTACCCCCATCAAAGTCATTGCGTATTAGCTGGCTTTGACTATCTTCGGCACTAATAACCAAGTCCAGATCACCATCATTGTCACTGTCGGCAAAGCTCACGGCCTGAGGATTATCCAGTTGCTCGATGGGAATGGAAGGTCCTTCAGAAAAATCACCCTGTCCATTATTCAAATAGACGTGCCTATCACCCGTAAAGTAGAGATCATGGTCGCTATCGTTATCCAAATCGATAAACGCGGCGCTGATACCCGGCGCTGGTGAAAAGTTCTGATGAACCTTAAACAAGGTTTCGTCGCTATTGAGGTAAAGCGATGCTCCGTCATCATTGATAATAAGGATGTCAATGAGACCATCGTTATTTACATCAGCGACCGTGATGTGATCGACCTGCTGATTTTCTTCGAGACCGATGGCGGTTGGCAATTTCTTTGAAAAGTGATCATTTCCGTCATTATCCAAAATAATCAGGGTTTTATTGGCATCGATGTCGATCATATCGCTATCGTTGTCGCCATCTAAATCCGTGATAATCGCGTTTTGGCTGATGTCGATGGTTGACAAGAATTCCGGCGCTTTCGATAGAGTTTGTGCTTCCTGATCCGTTAAAGCGTCATCCAAACCGGGTAGATCATCCTCGACAAAGGTTTGTCCGTTACTATTTCGAATATAAACGGGAATAGGATCTTTTTCAGTATTATTCGCCAAATAGAGATCGAAATAGCCATCTTGATCAACATCACGAAATGTGACGGTGTACTCACCCGATGGAAAAGAACTATCAAGGGAGTCGGTAATATTGGTGAAAGCTAACGTTTTCTCACTCTCTTGCCGGGGTATTTCGGCGTAAGCCGTGGTCTCGGCGGGCATAATGCGATCTTTAAGAAGTCGTAGACTGCCGGTTACCAAAGAGGGTTGAAAGATGGAAGCGGTGACGATAAGAATACAAGCAAAAGCTAATGTACTTACTTTGATAGCCAGAGGAGCGCGATGGACAAAAACATCAATTACAAAGCCTGCTATGCCGATTAAAATGGTTGCTATCGCGATGGTTTCTAGAGCTAAAGGTGGGATAGAAAGCCAGCCAAATAAAACCACCCCCAACACATCAGCGGCAAACCAGGAGGTAAATGATATGGTGTTTTTCATCGTGTAAACGCCAACGAACAGATAGGTGACCACAACCAAGAGCAAAGACCACATCATCGGCCATGCCCCGGCGGCAGATGCGGCGAACCAAACGGCTATTGCACTAAGCCCCCAACCGGTTAACGCGATAATGGGTGAGCGGGTAGAACTGCGTACCAGCGCCCCACAAAAACGCAGACAAACCGCTAAAATTAAATAGAGCAGCATACTGCCTGCAATATAGGTTTGTAATGCTTGAAACAACGAATCAAACGACATAAGACAACTCTAAAGGCTAAAAGATAAATTTATACACCGTATTCTTTTTTGAAGAGGGTCGGCCAAAATTTTTAGGGGAAAGGTATATAAGTTGAGATGATAAATGGATGTTGAAAATAAACAAAATTGCGGTTAGACATTTACTTTCTAAATGCGTAAACAATTCCTCCCAAAACACCCTGAATTAAAACCAAACCATAAGCTATCCAGGCAAATGCAACAGCTTCTGGTTTTAATACACCATACGCTGCAAAAAAGAAAACAAAGGCGTTCTCGCGGATACCAATCGCATTTACCGAAATCGGTAACATCATTAAAACGGTGACCAGAGGGATGATTAAGAAGAAGCTTTGTAAAGGAATAGGTAACTCTAGCGCTTTCGCAATGAGGTAATAGTGAATTACGACGTTTGCTTGCAGCAATAGAGATAAAGCCAAAGCCCCTAATAATGCGTCTTTGCGACCTTGGAAGGCCAAAAAGGCATCAACTAAATGTTTAATCTTTTTGAAGAAAGGAAAATGTATGTTGGCGATAAAATCGGCTACTCGTCGAGAAGGCATAAAGATTAGCCACACAACCGCCAGCATTCCTGCTACGCCAAGAACGATCCATAGCGTAAGAAAAGGTACATTCTGGATAAGCCGGTCGGCAAAAAAGATAGAGACCACGGCAAAAAGCATCAGCGCCAGCAGACCGAGAAATCGATCAACAAAAATAACGGCCACAGCGGCTGTTTTACTCTTGCCCAACCGGTAAGAGTCATAGGCGCGAATAGTGTCTCCCCCAATCGTAGAGGGTAAAAAATTGTTAAAAAACATGCTAACAATATAAGAGCGTATGAGGAAAGGGATTTTGGCGTCCGTTCCCTGGGTTCGAAGTAGTAATCGCCAGCGATAGGCACTAATTGTAAAACCAACCAGGTGTAATGTTTCGGCCAATGCTACCAAGAACAAGTTAGCCGAGGCAATCGAAGCAAAGATCTCCGTGAGATTGGTATCCCATAAAATCCAGGCAATTAAGGCTACTGAGATTACAATCTTGAGAACGTTAAAGAAAAACTGTTTTTTATTTGACTTGGCTTTTTCAACCTGAACCGGCTGTACGGTACCAATGGTATTTGCATTTTCCATGAGTGCTGCCCTGTTACCCTTTTCCGTTATCTTGTAACCACAAGTCAATTTCTTGAACGAGCTGTTGTATCACCCGGCTATCATAAATGACCACCGGTCCAAAATTGGCGATATTCGCGTAATGGTCCGCATTTTCAAGCGTTACATAGCGTTTAGGTTCGGCAAAGTTGTTGAACATCGTTTGCAGAAATTCTTGATCATCCGCACTTTCCAGACCGCCGTCAATGAGGAAGAGGGGTTTGTGATCGGGGGCTGAAAAATAATCTACGTGATTTTCTATTGGTAGCTTCGTCCGTGATTCGAGGTAAACATCCGTAGGAATAGACTCCCACAGCCACATATAGCGCTGATCGCGATGTTTAAAGTAGTCAAACTCAGGAGCGTCGGGGGTTCCCCCACGTTCGGTAAAACGTCGACCGGGGGCGATTGCCACCATTTTCTTTAAGCGCGCATCTTGCACGCCCGCAGTAAGGGCCACATCACCGCCAAAACTATGACCGATAACGTAAAGGCGCTCCGAATCAACGCCAGGTTGGGTCAGTAAATAGTCGACGGCGCTGGAAACATCTCCGGCAAAATCAAGATCGTCAGCCTCGTCCAAATTCTCAGGATTATCTGAAGCCCAGTAGCCACGTTGATCGATACTAAGAACGACATATCCCTGTCGGGACAACATTTCACCTAAAAGGCGATACAGACCTAGCCGTTTTCCGAATGGACTCGAGCCGTGAAGCAGCACGATAGCCGGCTGCGGTTGGCCGGTCGGTTCTTGGTATAAGTACCCTTGTATAGTTAATTCGTCACTTTGAAAGCTGACTCTTTCGCCATAGATATCAAAATAAACACGCTTGTCTAAGGGGTTACCACTTATTAATGAGTTGAGCGATTTTAGCGGTATTCCCATTGCCAAACGGACATCAAATGCCCAATTGCGTAGACCGGAGGGGATCTCACCCGATGCGGATGGCCCAATAAAGGCAGCCGGCAGTACTGCTAAAAAGACAACAACCAGTACCACTGATAAGATTGAAAGCTGGCGAGGCGAGATGGAGTACTGTCTGAGTTTTATCGATCGAAGCATGGTAAAATCGGTTCTCATCTTAGCGTGATTTTACAACGCGGGCCGGAACACCAACCGCGATACTGTTGGCCGGTATCGACTCGCGTACCACTGCACCGGCCCCAATAACCGAATCTTGGCCGATGGTAACGCCATCGAGAACGGTAGTGCTGGCGGCAATCCAGCTATTAGCCCCAATATCAATACCGCCTTTAGAGTCAAGACCCTCTTGTTCGGCAAAAGAAATATCGGTCCGGCTGAGATCGTAATTGCCGCCGCCGACAAAGTAACAGTAAGCGGCAACCAACGCATTTTTTCGCAAAATGACTTTGTTCGAAGAGAATATCTCGCAGTTAAAACCGATATTGACGCCGTCTTCTAAATGGATATCGCCATCTTTACAACTTAAGATCCCGTTTCGGCCTAGAAATACATCATTGCCGATAAAGATACCTTTGTTACGCACGCCTTTGGCATCAATAAAGCAGTTATCATCGATAACGACATTGTCGCCAATAAAGATTTTGTGAGGATGGCGAAAGGTAACATTCGTGCCGAAGACAACGTTTCTACCCACTTTGCCAAGCAGTAACGGATAGAGTTTACTGCGTAAGAGTAAACCTAAGGCTCCGGGCAGCCAGCTGCATAACGTAATAATCAGCTCATACTTAATTAAGCTGCCCCAACCGCCTCGACCGATAACAAAATCTTGATATTTTGCAATCGTAGATTTGTTCGAGTCGGCCAGAGCCTTCCGAATTTTTAGATCTTTTTTCTGAATTGAAGCCTCATTACCAATCTGCTGAATCATAGTCTGCCTTACGTTATAAAATTTAGAGTAATCCCTGTTGGGCGTACCAGTTGGCGGTATTCTTCAAGCCCGTTTCCAAATCAACTTTAGGCTGAAAGCCCAGTTCTGACATGGCTTTCTTAATCGAAAAGGCTCGATCCTTTTTGAAAAAATCAACCCGGCGGCGATAAAGCGGCGGATTAATACCCAGCGGCTTGCATAGAATTTCGCACGCAAAACCGGCGTAGTAGAGCGGAGCCACAGGTAAACGCAGCTTAGGCGGCGCAACATTAACAACGTTGGCAATTTCGCTAACAAGATGATTGAGAGTAATAGGTTCTTCGCCGGTTAAGATGTAGATATTGCCTACGGCTTCATCTTTCGTACCACATAGGATGATACCCTCCACGAGATCGTGGATGTGGACAAGTTGATAAAGCACTTGCCCCGATCCAAACATGACAAACTTTTTGTTTTTAATCGATTTAAAGAGTTTGAGAAAGCGAACATCGCCCGGACCATAGATGCCGCCGGGTCTAAAAACAACAATCGGTAGCCGATTTTCGCGCATGTATTGCAAGGCCACCATCTCGCCTTCTGTTTTAGACTCTTGGTAATAGTCTCCCGGACCGTACGGTGTGTCTTCTGTAGCGGGCGGATGTTTTATATCGCCATGCACCCCGATGGTGCTGCAATGGACAAAGCGTTTAACACCGGCTTCAATCGAAGCGTCAAGAATGTTACGTGTTCCTTCAACGTTAATATCCCACATGTCTTGCCGGGTTACGTTTTCCGGACGGAATAACGCGGCGATATGATAAACCGTATCGATACCTTCTGTCGCTTTCGCAAGAGACTGCTTGTCGCGGAGATCGCCGGTAACCAGCTCTATGCCTAATTTTTCTAACTCACTGCTCCGGCTTCCCGCGCGGACTAAAGCGCGAACAGCGTAGCCGTCTTGGGCCAGTTTTTTGCAAAGTTGGCCGCCGGTAAACCCTGTTCCGCCTGTAACTAAAATTTTAGGAGACATACTCCACTCCCGAATAATGAATTTCTGAAATATAACCTGGATTTTTTTTGTTGAAAATAGCTCTTACTTCGTCTATTTCTTGTTTGATCTTGGCCCTGTCCCAGTCTAATTCCAAGGCCATAATCTCGGCACAACTTTGGAGACAGGCCTCGCCCGGCCATCGGGCCGAACCAAGTTCGGTTCGCCGAAAGATGATGTCTGACAGTTTCTGCGCCATTTCCTTGCGGACGCCATGGACCACTTCGGCTTTTAGCACACCCGATGAACCGGGTAGCGGCTCTTTTAGGTGGGGTGTGTCGTCGAAGTAACGCAACAAGTTTGAATATTCGGACCCGTAGTTGAGAATGAGACGACGAACAATTTCTTGCGGTAAGTTGGCCGATTGTTGCGCGATTTCCTGGTTCAGATAAGCATCGAAATGGGCAATCTGCCCTCCAAAAAGTGGAATTTGATGGGTATTACTGGGTTTAACTGGCTTATGCAGCATTTCGCCCGCCAGGTCCACCGCTTGTTTAGCAACATAGCGAGCGGAAGTATACTTGACGCCCACCACGCTAATAAGCCCTTCGACGTCATCAAGCTGCCGGTGATCGCGAACCTCGCCTTCTCTGATGAGTTTTACGGCATCAGGATTAATGCTGTTATCCTCAGCCGGCAGAAAACCCCAGTGAACAAAATAAACATCTTCGCGCTTTAAACGGGCATCCGGATAAGCGCCATTAATTTCATGAAGGAAATCTTGAATCTCCTCTTCGCTGACACAATATTCCTCAGGAGGTCCTTCAAAGTGAACGTGTTTTGTGCCAACAATTGAGTATTCGCGCCACGGCGCTACAAACAAGAGTTGAGACTTTTTGCCCGGTTCAGTCGGTTTGGTGGGTATACCGGCGGCGCAGTCTGAAATGAACTGGCGCGTGACCATATTCATCGCTACAGATAACTGCACCGGTTTGCTTGAGCGGTTGCCTTCGAGATAACCCATGACTTTATTGACCCAGGGACCGGCCGCATTGATGACAAGCTTGGCTCGAATCTTAAACGAATCACCGGTGAGCAGATCGCGGGCTTTGACGCCGGTAACGCGCTTGAGATTGCCCAAAAACTCAACGGCTTCCACATAATTGGCAGCAACAGCCCCTTTTTGCACAGCGGAGAGGATAAACGAAAGGCACAGCCTTTCCGAGTTGTACATCTGCGCATCGTGCCATATGGCTCCACCGGTAATCTTTTCATCCCGCAGCCCCGGCAAAATTTTGAGGCATTCTTCTTTAGAAACAACATGCCCTTTGGGTAGCCGTTTTTGTGGGTCGGGCAAGCCACGGTCAAGGCACATCAAATTGTTGATGGCCAGGGCGATAGCCATAACCGGTTTGGCCTTCATAAGCTTATTATAGGTGGGCATAATACAGCCCAGAGGGTGAACCAGATGAGGCGCTATACGCATAAGCGTCATTCGCTCGTAAATCATCATGCGCACCAAAGAGATGTCCGCATCTTGCAGGTAACGCAGTCCGCCGTGGACGGTTTTTAAGCTGTTGGATGAAGTCGCGTGGGCAAAGTCATTTTTCTCGATGAGCGCAACTGATAGACCCCGCAAAGCGGCATCCCAGGCTACCGTAGCACCGTAGATGCCACCGCCGACCACCAATACATCATATTCTTTTTCAGTAAGTTGATTTACATTTCGTTCCATAATCACGTCACAGACAGATTATTTGCGAGCAAAAGCCATGATATGCCAGCCAAGGGGCCGGACGACTGATTTCGGCAGCGCTTGAAAGGTCCCTACAAATACCTGATTGTACAACGTTGCCTTTAAACCGTGATGCAATTTGGTTTTTACCGGGAAACGTTCCGGCACAATTTGAACATGGTTGAACGGTTTGAGCAGACCTTTGAATTCGCTAATTGAGTATTTTTTCAAAACGGGAGCGTCTTCGTGTTCAAGATCAACCTTCATCAATTTCGAGAGGCCGTTGAGCCAAGAGATTCTGTTGTAGACCATCATAATGGCCTGACCACCCGGCTTGAGCACACGGTGAAGTTCGTTGACCATTTGCTGGGCGTTGGCCGTATACTGCAAAACCCCGTGGGCATAAACCACGTCAAAGCTATTGTCTTTGAACTGGAGGTTTTCGCCACTCATAACCAGTAAATTGGCGGGTAATTCATTTTGCTCAAAGTTTTTCTTGGCCAGATCGACAGATACTTCTGCTAAATCGATACCGGTGACTTTAGCGCCACCTTCGGCAAATCGAACCAGATCGATACCAACGCCGCAACCTACCTCGAGAAGGTTTTGGTTTTTGTAACCGGCGAAATTAACCACTTGCGGCAAGTAGCGTAATTTATCAAATCGGTATGCGTCAAGTTCTTTGAAGAAGCCGGCTGAGCCGATTGGTTGGGTAGCAATTTCCAAATCGTGAATATGCGCATTCCAGTAAAGTCGAATTTTTTCAAGAAGTAACTGGTTGTTTTTTTGTTCAACAGGCGATAATTGACTTGCTGTAACTAAAGAATTCATAATTAAATACTCTCTTTTTCTGCAACATTTACATTATCAAGCGCCTGGCGATGCCACAGTTCAAACACCATTAAGGCCCACAGGCGGTGACTGTGGTTGGCTTTGCTGTTTAGATGTTCATCAATCCAGCCGGCGACACATTGAGGTTGAAAATAGTTGCGTTGTTTTATGGTATCTGGTGACAGCAAATCCATCATCAAGGGATTTAACGGACCTCTGAGCCAGTGTTTTATGGGAATGCTAAAACCTTCTTTGGGTTTGTTCAAGATGACATCGGGCAGCCGGTTTTCGACGATTTTGCGCAAGATAACTTTGGTTCGTCCCGAATTCATCTTTAAATGAGGCGGTAGATTTAAGGCAAATTCTACAATACGATGGTCGAGTAGAGGCACCCGCGCTTCTATGGAGGGAGCCATACTCATCCGGTCAACTTTGGTGAGAATATCATCGACCAAATAGGTTTTGACATCGACATATTGTTGTTGCGCCAGAGGATCGAGATGGCTGACCCGGCTAAAGTAGTTTTCAATAAGCGCAGCGGGCGTGTTGCCGTTCATTGTGAGACGAAAATCAGAATTGAAAAGTTGATTTTTGTCTTTATCATTCATGAAGGTCATCCAGCGCGTATGCTGCAATGATGGAGAGAGTGCGCCGCCTTCTACAAAGCGTTTGGCTTTGTTAATTAGCCCTTTTTTGGCCGGTTGAGGCGGTAGTTTGTCCATCAAAGCAGGTAAAACGCCCTGGCGGATGGGACGCGGCAGGTATTGGTAATAGCGATCGGCATAACTTTGGGCTATGTACGTATCGTAGCCACCAAACAGTTCATCACCACCGTCTCCGGAAAGAACTACGGTAACATGGCGTCGGGCTACTTCTGATACCAGATAGGTAGGAAAGATAGAGAAATCGCCGAACGGTTCATCGAGATGGCCTACCAGGCGTTCGACCATCGGTAAGATGTCGGGTTCTAAAAATTCTTCATAATGATCGGTGCCGAAATGGGCAGCTACAGCGCGGGCGTAAGGCAGCTCATTGTACGTTCTATCGCCGAAACCTATAGAAAAGGTTTTTACCGGTTCGGACATCAATTCGCTCATAAATGAGACAATCGTGCTTGAATCAATACCACCGCTTAAAAATGCGCCCAAGGGTACATCACTAACCAACCGCAAATTAACGGCATCTTTAATTAAAGAGGTTAAGGCCTCGATGCATTCTTCATCGGTTTTGGGCATCTGTTGATAGCCGATGTCCCAATACTGTTTTATATCACACTTGCCTTTTTGGAAGGTTAAGGTGTGGCCGGCGGGTAATTTTTTTACATCCTTTAAAATGGTCCACGGAGCAGGGATATATTCTAAGGTTAAGAAGTGGTTGAGGGCAATGGGGTTCAGTTCTCTGGGGACGTCAGGATGGGCAATGACCGCTTTTAGTTCAGAGCCAAAGTACAATCGATCGCCAGAAACCCAATAATACATGGGTTTAATGCCTAATCGGTCTCGAGCCAAAAACAAACGGCGGTTGTTTTTATCCCAGATGGCAAACCCAAACATACCATTAAGATGTGTTACACAATCTTCGCCATACTCTTCGTAAGCATGGACGATAGCTTCGGTATCGGTTTGGGTAGAAAAGCGGTGCCCTTTGCTTTCAAGGCGATTACGTAACTCACGGTAGTTGTAAATTTCGCCGTTAAAAACGATCCAAAGTGAACCGTCTTCATTGGTAATAGGCTGATGCCCAGTTGATAAATCGATAATGCTTAAGCGGCGCATTCCAATACCGGCGTTGGCATCAACATAGTAGCCTTCATCATCTGGCCCACGATGGCGCATTGTTCGGCACATATTTTTGAGTACAGATTCGTGTACTGCGTTATCGTTGTCTAATGAGATGTAACCACAAATACCACACATGTTTTCGTAATCCCTTCAGGAGATTGACTTCGATAATTTAATAATGAGTTAATGATAGGTTAAGAGGTAAGGATTGGGTTTCAGTTTAATCACCTTGTTAAAACAAGTTATTACAAGGCTTGATAAACCTGTTTTAAGCGATTAAAGTAATTTTCCGAGCTATATTTCTTTTTAGCGATAACTTGGCCTTCCATTCCTAGACTTCGACCTAGTTCGGGATTATGGATAAGTTTAAGTATACCTTCTGCAAAAGCCTCTGGCTCAGGTTCTACCAACATAGAGTTGCTGTCATTTAATATTTGCGTATGCGCTAATAACTTGGTTGCAACTATCGGCTTTCCAGAACAGAGATAGGTATATATTTTTAGAGGGACCGATAAGCCTTCCGTTCGGGGGGAGACTAGCATATGCGCCATTTCTAAATAGGCCAATGTCTGGGCCGGAGAAACGGCTCCAACAAATGTGAAATAGTCATTCAAGCCTTTTTCCTGAACCTGAGCTTTACGTTCGTCGATCTGGTTAGGTTTTCCTCCCACCATTACAAAGTGTAAATCAGGATTCTTTTTGATGGCTAATTCGGCACTATCGAATAATAAATCTAATCCTTGATAATGCTCGAACGTACCGGTATAGACGACGATTTGTTTATTCTCTAAACCTAATTTGCATTTAAGTTCGCTAACAACATGTTGCGCGGGGATTGGCTCTATAACATGGACAGGTAGATTTTCTAATCGCGTTTGTTTGACCGTAGGTTTGATAGCGATGGCACGTTCTTCGAGATCAGTACCAATCGTTAACATACTATCGCAACTGTTAATAACCCATCGTTCCAATACATCAAAAATTTTGACCACAATTCCATAATGGCCGAATTTTGAATTGGCAAATTGTTGGTGAAGACTTGAGTGCATATCATATAAGTGAGGCGTACGG
>JAGRBZ010000264.1 GCA_020433805.1 Anaerolineae bacterium | reverse complement strand
AATAACTTCGCGCAGCGCCGACTTAAGGCTGGGTTTATCGTGTATGGTCCAGTATTGATGCCACAGATGGTCGCCAAATGGTCCGTTTTCGTCGGCGGCGCGACGGTGCAGTTCATCCCATTCCATTTTTTTCGCCACCAGGCTGTAAAAGGCCCAGCGCGTTAAAAAAGGTTGGCCGTTGAGCAGAGCCATCACTTCATGGATAGCCTCGTCCGATACGGGCGACCCGTGGCGCACATTGAGGTCGTAAACCTGCTCTTCGTTAAAATCTTGAAGTCCCAAATGCAGCCCCACATTAAACGGCGACTGGTGGATGTCATCAATCAGCAGATAGGGTTCGGTAGAAATTACCAAAACGAGATTAAGCTTCTCCCATACCTCGCGTGAGGCACGGCGGTTGTGCCACGAACGCAACAAACCGAAAAAGTCGCGGTAGTAGTCGGTTTGCAGCAGGCTGTCGGCTTCGTCCATCGCCAACAGTACCGGTTCATCAAATTCAGGCAATACCGATTTTTCCATGAAGCGCAACAGCTTTTTGGTCGGGCTGCGCGAGCCGCTCCAGGCCTTTTCTACAATCTCGTCGTCCAGATCAAGCTCATCGCAAATGGAATTGGCAATTTCATGCAGAAACGAGTCAAGCGAAACCAGTTGGTCACTGCCAAAACTTTGAAAATCGAGAAAGATGACATTTACCTGCTGCTCGCGGGCAAACTTAATGCCCCGCATCAACAGTGAGGTCTTGCCGGTTTGGCGTGGGGCGCGAATGGTGGTGGTGCTGCCCCATTTTATCACCTGGCTCTTCAACTGGGCGTCAACATCACGCTCGATGTAAAAGCGATCGCGCAGTTTCACCGCACCACCTGGTACAGCCAGCTCTTTGAGCGAACGGGGATCAAATGCCGGCAGCGGCGGTGGTGCGGTTTCGCGATCGGTTACCAACCGGCCATCTTCCGAGATAATGCGGGTTTGGGTTATTGGATTGATCCAAGACGGCAGCGCTCGACGCACCTGACCGGAGATTGCCTGTAGAATTTCGTCAGCAACCCGACGGTTGTCAGTTTCGTCGTGCCAAATAACATATTGCAGAGGCTCCAAAAAAGCAGCGATGTTATAGGGCAGCAATCCTTCATACGCCACACGAACCGGCAAAATATGAGGTCGTTCTTGCTGTTTGCGATACTCATAGGCGCGGCTCACTTCGGTTTTAACCATCTCACTATCGGCCGAGGCTTGCGAAAGCAACACAATCATAAAGTCACAGCTTTTTATGGCCTGGTCAATCTCATCTAGCCACGATTCGCCTGGGCCAATCGCCTGATCGATAAAAACGTCGTGCCCCTCAGCCGTTAGCGACTCATACAGATAGGTGGCCAGCGTGTTATCGGGGGCGTTGCTGCGTTTATAACAAATAAACAGTTTTGTGGGCGCAACGGAAAGTTCGTGGCTGTCGAGGCTTAAAAGAAGTGCGTCAATATCGTATAGCAACTCTTGAGCCGACGGATACCGCAATTCCGGATCTTTAGCCAATGCTTTGCTGATAATGGTCTCAATCGCTTCCGGCAAATCGGGATCAATGGACCGCGCTGGAGGATGCTGCTCGTTAACATGTTTGAATACAATGCTCATAGGCGAGTTGCCATTGAAAGGAAGCGTACCGGTTGTTAATTCGAATAGCATCACGCCCAAAGCGTACACATCCGACTGTGCGTTAATTTCTCGGCCAAAACTTTGCTCCGGCGACATATAATGGGGCGTACCAAAAACATCATTGGTCGCCGTTAACCGTTCGCCGCTCATAATCTTAGAAATGCCGAAGTCGGCCAGTACCGGCTGGTCATCTTTGGTGAGCAAAACGTTGCCCGGTTTCAAATCGCAATGAATAACGCCCTGGCTATGAGCATAGGCCACCGCCTCGGTAATTAGGCGAAACAAACGCAGCGCTTCCGGAAGCGGCATCTTCTGTTGCAGTTCATCGAGTCGGTCAAGCCGTTGGCCTAGCGTTTCACCGGGGACAAACTCCATCACCATGTAAAAAGCATCGCCCTCGACATCAAAATCGTGCACTTGAATAATGCCAGGGTGACGCAGAGCAGCTACAACTCTGGCTTCCCGCTGAAACCGATCGATCATGCGGGGGTCGGCCGCTTTATACGTATGAATTAACTTAATAGCTACATCGCGTTCAAGTTTAGGATGGGCGGCCTTGTAAATTTCGCCCATGCCGCCGCGTCCAAGTAGCGCTTTAACGGGGTATTTTCCGATTTGTTCGACGGTCAACTTTTCTATCCCTACTGGTGTACGTTATACGTATTGGAAATGAATAATTTACCTAATTGAGAAGAGTGGAGCGGTTAAGAAAAGGTCGTTGCCGTGAGTGGTACATTATCCCGGCCATAAACATCATCCATCATCCCTAATCTTGGCCCACGGTCTCCACGGCGTAATTCTTGTTCCCATTATGAGGTCGTTGGTCTGGTGTTTGCGATATTCTAACTTTTGCTCATTTTAGCACACCTCGGCACGGTGTACAATCAGGCTCATGGTAAGGGGGGGACCTTAAAAGTTAAAGAGTAATAGACTTTTTCACGCCCAGCTTCTTTTTCAGGTGGCTGGCCGGCTATAGGAAACGTAACATGAAATGCGCTGCCTCGCCACAGTTCACTTTCGGCCCAGATTTGTCCCCCATGCAATTCAACCAGCGAGCGCGTAATATAAAGCCCCAGGCCGGTTCCGTTTTCGCCGGTGACGTTCGCACTTTCCGCTCGAAAGAATCGTTTAAATAACATGGCCTGATCTTCTTGCGACATACCGACGCCAGTATCTTTTACGGTAATTTTTAAAAATCCTTCTGCCTTGGCTAGCTCTGTGTTCAGCGTAATTGAGCCTTTACTTGGCGTGTATTTTATCGCATTGCTCAACAAGTTGCCAACAATCTGAATCGTTCTGGTATGGTCGCACAATACAAAAGGAAGGTTGGGTTGAAATTGAACCGTGAGATTTTGCTGCTTGGCTTCAATTTGGGGCCGAAATTCAGCGGCAACCAGTTCAATGAGTTCAGTTAGGTCGGTAGGGCGCAGCGCTAGCTCAATCCGCCCGGCTTCGATGCGGGTTACATCGAGCAAATTCTTGATGATATTGATAAGACGGGTCGCGCTGCGTTGGACGATGTCCAATGCTTCTTTTTGTTCGTCATTGACCGGCCCGTAAACCTCATCGAGCAGCATTTCAATAAAACCGTTTATCGAAGAAAGAGGGGTTTGCAGTTCGTGGGCGGCTACGGAGATAAAAGTTGACTTTACTTCGTCCAGGTGGCGCAACTCGGCGTTGGCCATGGCCAGTTGAGCATTGTGGTTAAGCAGTTGATTACGCAGCAGCCGCAATTCGTTGCGATGTTGATTTAATTGCTGATGGGTTTCGCCCATCGGGGTTACATCTTGCGCCAAAACCACCACGCCGGTGATAGCGTTGTCACTGTTGCGATAAGGAAGCACACTTAGTGACAAGAATTTGCGCTGCCGATCTTCAGTTTCCCGATTCACCCAATGAATTTCAAACCGGGGCAATGTACCGTTTAGGATTTTTTGCAAAGCCGGTTCATTGCCCGTTAGCTCCGGAATAGCTTCCACAAGCGATGCGGCCATCACCATGTGGCTCGGCTCGTCGAACAAGATAATGGCATTGGGGCTAATCTCAACAATGTGTAAGTGGGTGTCGGTAACAACGTACGCGATCTTAAAATCGTGGGTAATAAGTTCGGCAACGGTTGAGTCCATTGGATAAAAGAGACCTATTCAAGTAGTAAGCGAGCTAGATGGCGAAAAACATTTTCTACACCGCTGCCAGTTTTAGCACTCGTTAAATAATAAGAGGCTTCATACCGGATGGTGATTTTTTCTACCTCGGTTAGTGCAATTTGTTGTTCGTTGACTAAATCCGATTTATTGGCAGCAATAATCAGTCTGGCATCCGGACTGGCGTATTGTAGATCTTCTATATAAATATGAAGATTAGCCAATGTTTCGGGTCGTGTCAAATCGCAAACCAAAATAGCCCCGGACGTACCGCGAATATAACTTGATTTGACCTGATCAAAGCGTTCGCTGCCGGCCAGGTCCCATAACATCATCGTTAAGCTTGTAAACGCATTGGCTTGAGGAATTTGGACCGTCTTGCGGCTCACTTTCACGCCAATACTGCTGATATATTTGTCATCAAACATATTGTATACAAAACGTCGTACCAGGCTTGTTTTCCCAACCGCAAAATCTCCCAACAAGCATACCTTTTTGTTGATTGTTGTCATCGTGTCGAAAATCCTTTTCGAAGTTAAGGATTGGCGGTCGGTGTCACCAGCCAATCGGGCAAAGCCGTTGTGGTACCTACCCATTCCGCAGGAACCCAACCAATGACTTCGGCATCGGGCTGGGGTGCCCAACGAATGCGATACCAGTTGTCAAACACAGCCAAGATAGTAATCGGCTGACCTCGTTCGATAATAAGACCTAAGCGGTCCGAGTCGAGGTCTGGATTTTCTCGGACCCAAACATTGCCGGTCATTAACCCTAAAATGGGTGTAGCAGTAGCAGTTGGCGTAGCGGTTGGCGTCGTGGTTGCAGTAGAAGTGACAGTTGCCGTAGCAGTTGGTGTAACGGTGGCGGTTGGTGTTGATGTAGCAGTGGCAGTTTCAGTGGGCGGCGCAACAATAGCGACAGGCGTAGCCGTGGCACGCATAAATTGCCAGGTTATGCTCCCTACAGCACACGTTGCTAAGCTGCACACCAAAAGCAAAGCCAAAGCACCGCCGATGAATTTTTTTTGGATAGGACTTAATACATTGGGGTCTGGAGTCGATCCCAGCGATTCTAACGAGGTTTCCACAGAGGCCAGCGGTTCCGGGTTACCATCGTAATGGCGCAGCACACTTTCGTAAGCGTAATCGACCTCAATAACGCGATCACGCATCTCGGCTCGAAAGCCGGTCGGTTCTGTACCGTCAATAACCACCGCCAGGTACGCATATTGGGCGCTTTCCAACAAAATGCGGCGCGTACCATACTGAATTTCATCCAACGTGCCTTCCTGACTCTGTCCAAACGAGTCATGCACAAATTCGCGGATGGCCGTCAGCATCCCGCCGATAATATCGGAATCGGGCGAGGCATTGGGATCACGTGAAAGATGCCACAGCAGCAACCCACTCTCTCTATGAATTAAAAAGACTTCAGCAACGTTAAAGGGCAGTGACTCGCGCAAAACCATTTCAGCGCTGGATACCCCTTTAAAGTTGGCCATCATCCGGCGCTGCATATTCTGCATGTTAAACTGAGTGCGCATTTGAGCATCAATTTTGCGGCGCAAATCCTGAAATGCTTCTGAAACCGCCCGCATTACCGTTTGCCCAATGATCGGGTATAGCGCGTGAATCATTTCGTCGCGCGAGTCCCGTATTTTGCGACGAATAGCATCGCTCAGCACCGGAGCTATCATCGCCACAAACATATCATCATCGTTGATACGCCGCTCCAGATCATCCAGCTCGCTCTGGAGTTCGGCAATTTGCTGCCGGTAGCGGCTAAATAAAATCTCTCTGAGCGTTTCTAAAGCAGGGTCGTGGGCTGAAGCAGAGGTCTGGGCCTCTTCGTTTTCAAGTGTTGAAACCCGAAAGGTTTCTTTAGGATCCGAAGGGTCAGCCACGGGTATCGCCTATCTATGGTGAGTTGCTCAGGCTTTTTAAGAGATCGACAAGCGAATCACCCGACTTTAAATTATTACCCAATTGAATAAAAAGCTCACCCAGCGTTACCCGATCTACTTTATCAAAAGAGAGCTTATTCGCCGTCTGCCGCAGCTCGTTGCGGATGTCATCATCCGACTGACGCATATCACGACGCAAAGTTTGGAGCTTTTTATTCTGATCGGTGTCTTGATCGGTAAGATTTTCAGCTAAATGATCAAGCTCCTGCTGCAAACGCTCTAAATCGCGCTGAACATTGTAGAAGCGTTGTTCATAATCTCGAATCTGGGGACCAAAAATAATATCGCGAATGCGTTCGACGTTCTCTTTGGCATTAAGCTGGGGACCGGCCTCCACCGGATTGCTTTGAGGATGCGTATCGTTTTGATCGTGCATAAAACCCTCTCCTTCTTTAATTGTTAAGTTATCCTAGACGGTATCTTATTGTTTATGTACGAGCTGGGAATGTATATCCTTCGCCCCGTTTCGTAACCACGTAGTGTGGCTTAGACGGGTTCATCTCTATTTTTTGACGCAAGCGATGCACATGCACCCGTAAAACGTCTTCAAATACTTCTTCCATCGGCCACAGTCGGCGCAGAAGAAAGTCGGTCGTGGTGGTTCGGCCTGCATTGCGCATAAGAATGTAAAGTAATTTTGTTTCAAGCGGTGTTAGCGACACCGGGGTTTTATCGGTAATCGCTTGTTGATGCACAAAGTCAACCGTTAAATATTCGTCCACGTGCATCAACCTATCAAGGGCATAAGTAAAATCACCAATGCGACGCAGTACCCGCCGCACACGCGCAACCAATTCGCGTGGGCTAAATGGCTTGGTAATATAATCTTCGGCAAAGTGCTCCAACCCGTGGATAACCGTATCTTCCTGGTCGATGGCTGTTAGCAAAATAATGGGCAAATCGCTATATTGTTGAATACGTTTGCACAATTCAAAGCCGGTCATCCCCGGCATCATAATATCGATGATCGCCAGATGCGGTAGCCCGTGCTGTTCAATAAGATCGAGCGCAATTTGCCCCGAAGCAGCCGTCATCACCTCAAACCCGGCATGATCAAGCCGATCGTTAACCAAACGTAGCAGTGCCGGATCATCGTCGACCACAAAGATTCGATGTCCGGATATAGTGGCATATTTTTTGGTGGCACTGTCTAACATGCATACTCCGGAAGGTTACTACAATGATAGTATCATTCAATTATACCATGTTGCCATAAATCAACAAGAGAAGGACGGCTTATGTATTATGGTAACAAAAAGACGCGAAGAACCGTCCCTCCGCGTCTACAACTCTACTGCGTATGAGTTTTTACCCGTGATATTAAGGAAGAAGAGGGATTAGACGTTACTTTCTAAACCGACTGTAACTTCCTCGATAAATATCTTTGTCTTCATTCTTATCTAACAGCTGTCGGATAAGATTTTTTGCACCCTCGACAATACTGCCTCCCCCCAGGCTCTGAAGCCATTCGCGCTCCTGCGAATGAATTCTTACATCGATGTTGTCGCGCTTACTCATTCTGTATTCCTCTCTCTGGAGACTACGGTTTAATCCAACGGATACACAATATATAGTATGGTCTTAGTTTATCACACCTATATATAGGATGTCAATACTTTTTTGAAAAATAGGCCCTCCTCCTGATTTTTCAAAAATTAGCCGGAATAACTACTCATATATTAACCCGTAGGGTATTATAGTTGATATAATTCAATATTAAAAAATTTGCCTTAACAAATCTTAAATAATATGAGAGTTACGGCTAATGAAGCGCGATAATAATCGCATCATCTTGCTGCCGCCGACCTTGGTCATCAAATGCCGGCAGTCGAGCACCCGTAACCGGATTATACAGCCCCACAGCGATATGATCGGCCTGTTGAGCCGCTTCGGCAGCAAAAGGGTGGATATCTTGCACCGCCACCAGCGGCAACCACGCGCCGGTAGGATACGTGCCGCCCACCGGTGGACCGTCAACCTGCTGGCGCACAAAACCGTCGGCGGCGCGGAAATGGATAAAGACCGTGTAGTCGGCGGGCAGGGGAACCGTCGATTGCCACACCAACGCCAGCGCATTCGGGGTATCGTCCGGGCGCGGGACGTTGGTGGCCCCAGGGAGATTAACTATTGTTATCAACTCAGCCGCCCGCAGCTCGATTTCTCCCTCCGGCCCAAACCGGGCCAGCGGCGGCCCCGTAAAGCGATCCGCCACCGGCGGCAGCACCTGGTAGAGCGCCTCACCTGCAAAATAACCGAGCGGGCGGAAAACCGGGTTCCGCTCCACCCGCCAGCGATCAATCGTCTCCCATTGCGTCCGATCAAACGGCGCTTCGCCCGGATGGATCACCATATAGAGCTTTTGCCCGACATCGTTCTGGGAGAAAGTGTCGGTTGGCGTCGCAAAAGCCGAGTCAAACGTCTCCGGCAGCAGTTCGCCCATCTTCCCACCGTTCGTCACAGCGATCTGCCCGGCCAGTGCCTGCAAAGCCGCCACGGCGCGGTCGTCGGGGAAATTCGCCAGCGCCTGAGCAAGTTCCGGCTGGCGCGGCGGCGTGTAGCCCGAATATCCGTTGATCAGCGGCCACCAACCGAGCGTACTGGCGTACAAACGCTTCACTTCGGGAAATTCAGGGGCCGGTGCGCTGTGCAGCGGCAGTTCCAGTAGCGCAAAGTCATCCGGCTGCGCCCTCAACCAGGCGTAAATCGGATTGAGCGTTTGGTGGTTCTCCACTGCCGCCAGCGGCAGCGGGATGGAGACTGTTTCCAGCACCAACAGCACCGCGATCCCCACCGGCAGCATCATGGCGATGGGATTAGCCCGCCATCGATCCATAAGCCCGCGCTGCCCGTCCGGTGATTGTAAATTCTTGGCTTGGCGCGATGTTTGCCCCCAAAGGTTCTCGATGGTCGCATAACCCAATCCCGCCAGCCCGGCCAGCCCAAACAATGCCGGAATAATCCAACGCGGCGGCACCCGCACAATACTGCTGCCCGGCACGAGCGTTGCCAGCAGCGTGTACGGCCCGGCGAACGTCAACGTAAGGCTAATGAAAAGAATAAGGCCCAAACTGAGCCACACCCGTAAAAAAGAAGCCCGCACCGCGCCGTCTCCATCTTCGGACATCGGTCTTAGCCTCAGCCTTAGCCTTAGCCTTCTTTCCGTTTCTTTTTTATCGCCCAACACTCCCAACCCGACCGCCAGCCCCACCAATGCTAACCCAGGCGCGACGATACCAATAAAGAGTGTATTTTCTTCAGTAAAAAAAGAGCGATCACGAAACGCAGCGGTTAAGGGGCCAAAAAATGTGTTAAACGGCGCGGCGGCGACGTAATCGGTGGCGCTGGCGGCCAGCGCTACCGATTGAGATAGCGGTCGCGCCTCACGCAGCGCATCGACCAACCCCACGTAGGGCGCGGCGAACAAAATCGTTAGCCCCACCGTCATCACGAGCGGCAGGCCGAGCGTAAGCCAGCGGCGAACCGAAAAATCACCTTTGGGGCGAACCGAAGATTGCTCATCGGCGGGTGTTGTGGCCGAGCGCGGCCATAACACCGTTATCAGCCATACGATCATAAAAATCGCCATAATAAAGAGGGTGTAGACCGCCAGATACCACGAGGCGAGCAGTTGGAGGGCTAAAAAGATCGAAAAGGCAGTGGTGTAGGTTGCCAATGGTGTTGGTTCGAAATTGGAGAGGGTTTTAGCCCCCCTAACCCCCCAAAGGGGGGCATTAACTGTTTTTCTCCCCCCTCTGGGGGGGCGGGGGGGCTGCACCGTAACATCCTCCGCCCCCACCAACCATCGATGGCGCAGCAACGACACAACCGCCCCCATAAACTTGTCGAGAAACAACACAGCCAACGGCAGCCACTGAAACGTCAACAATTGCAGGTGAGCCACAGCCGCGAAGCGATAAGGCGCAAAGCCGAAGATCAAACCGGCAATAAAGGCCGCGCTGCGGCTGTGCGTCCAGTGTAAAACCAGCAAATACATCCCAAAAGCGGCCAGCGGGAAGCTGATCAGCAAACTGAGGTTATAGATTACCACCGGTTCCCCGATAAGGCCCTGTAGCGGCAGCATCAGTCCGGCGCTGCTGATAAGATGTTCGGAATAGGCCAGCGTCCGGGGCAGCGGGTGAAAAATGTTGGCATCGAACAACCGCAACGGCTGTGTCAACAGGGCGTGGTGGTCCCAGGCCAAAATCCAGGTGTTGAGCAGCGGATCACCGATGTCATTGGGCACGGCCGTCGCCATGCGGGTGACGAGGGGCCAGGTGAGCGCCACCGCCAGAATACTATAGAACGCCAGCACCAAAATGGGCCACAACAAACGACCTTGCGTCGCGCGGCTCCCTTCCGGCGCTTCGGCGCGAACGTTCACGGCGACACCGCCACAAGAAAGCGCCCATCCGGCAACGGTTGTCCGTTACTGTCGACCACCGGCAGCCGCTGGCCTGTCGCCGGATCGTAGATGCCGATAGCCAGCCGCTCGATGCTGCTGTCCAGGGCCAACGGGCGCTGATCTTCGATCAATTGGCCGGGTCGCCAGTTGGGTAGAGGATACAGGCCATCAAAAGGCACCCCATCGGCCTGTGTGACAACTTCGCCCGCCGAATTGAGTGCATGGATGAAAATACTGTACTGTGTGGTTGGCGGTTGGTCGGTTTGCCAGACAAGATGTACGGTTTGGTCGGCGGTGGTGGCTTGCAGCAGCCGAATAGCGTCGCCAAAGGTCGCCAGAGCTTGGCGATTATCGACAGCCGGAGGTGGGCCGTCCAGCCACAGCGATCCGAGCGTGAAGGCGGTTTCGCCGCCGGGCTGGATGACCAGGCGCTCGCCGCTGTCGCGTTGGTAGACGCCGGTCGTTAGTGTGTAGCGAATCGGCGGCAAATTGGCCGGGATTCTCAAGTGCAGCGGGTTACGCACATACAATCCGGGCGGCCAATTGCGCGTCGGGATGTCCTCCGGGCTAACTTCGTCCACCGTCGCGACCGTTCGCCCGTCCGGGGCATCGAGGTGCAGAAAAACCGAGTAGTTGATGTCGATATCTTGCTGCGCCCGCCAATACAGCACCACCTCCATCTCCGCCTCGCCGTCCGGCGGCAGCGTCACGACCTCCGGCAGCGCATCGAACCCCACCAGCCGCATTTGGTCACCAAAATCAACCCGCACCGGATGTTCCGCCGGCTGCGGCACATCCGGATCGGATTGCAGGGTTAACAGCGGTGATAGCAGGGGAATGATGATGGCGAGGGCGATGAGGGTGGCGGTGGTGAAGAGGAAAGACTGGAGATTGGAGATTGGAGATTGGAGATTGGAGATTGGAGATTGGAAACTGGAGATTGGAGACTGGAGATTGGAGATTGGAGACTGACTCGCCTCTGTGTCATTTCGACGAGCCTGCGAGGAGAAATCCCCTGAGTTTTGGGATGCAAAAGAAGGGTTGGGATTAACGCGAGCCTCTTCCGCCGATGATGGCGTTACATTTGGGGTGGACTGTAGCCCCCCTAGCCCCCCAGGGGGGGAGATTTTTTTTTGTCCTCCCCCCTCTGGGGGGCCGGGGGGGCTTTCCTGCATAGCCGCTTCATTCGTCGCCCCCGCCGCAACATTCCGTCCACGAACCATCACTACGCTGACCACAAAAACCCCAACCAACACCAATGTCGTCAACAGCGTGGCCCACAAGCCCATCGACCGCAGCGGGGTCGATTCCAACGACAAGGTGAGGGTGTTGTCACCGGCCGGGACGGTCGTCTGGATCAAGCCGGTCTTGTTGGTGATGGTGAAGGGGTGGGGGCGGCCATTAAGCGTTAGTTGCCAGCCGGGCCAATATAAGGTTCGGATAGTGGCACTAAACGGCTGCGGGGTGTCGATTTGCCAGCTATCCAATTCGGCGCGGTGGGCGAGGATGGTGATTTCGGCCCCGGACGGGACGGCGGCCGGATCGATCTTGTGCGGGGGGCGTCCGGCTTCATAGTCGGGCTGTAACG
>JAGRBZ010000263.1 GCA_020433805.1 Anaerolineae bacterium | reverse complement strand
GATTGTGCCGGATCACTACATTTTCCGCATGCTCTACTCGCAGGGCGTGGCCCTGGAAGATTTGGGCATCCCCCGTAAAGACGGCGGCCCGGTTGAGAGCGATCCGCGTAAAATTTGGCAGCGCTTCGCCGACCACTTCTATCTCTTTCGCGGCACGCCCACCGGGTTGTGGTTGGTCAATGAGTTGTACGATGTTTTCGGCATCGACACCAAACTGACCGGCAAATCGGCCCAAAAAATCTATGACAAAGTGGCGGCCAAGCTGACCAGGGACGATTTCAGGCCACGGGCGCTGTTCGACCGCTTTAATATCGAGGTGTTGTGTACCACCGACGCCGCCACCGACCCGCTGGAGCACCATCAGGCCATCCGCGAGTCAGACTGGGCAGGCACCATCCGGCCCACCTTCCGGCCCGACGCCGTTGTCAATATCGACACCGTCGGCTGGCGCGATAACATCGACGCTCTCAGCGAGATAAGCGGCATTACTGTCGGCAGCTACGGCACCTTTATCGAGGCGCTGGAGAATCGGCGGGCCTTCTTCAAGTCGATGGGCGCAACCGCCACCGACCACGCCGCGCTAACGCCCTACACCGCGCCGCTCTCGGAGCAGGCCGCCGACGCCATCTTCCAGCGCGCCCTCAAAGGCGAAGCCTCCGCCGACGATGCCGCCCAATTCACCGGCCACATGCTCATGGAGATGGCCCGCATGAGCATCGAAGATGGGCTGGTGATGCAGCTTCATCCCGGCTCGCGGCGCGACCACAACCAAAGCCTGTTCGAACGCTTCGGCAAGGATATGGGGGCCGACATCCCGCAGGCCACGGAGTACACCAACAACCTGCAACCGCTGCTCAACGCCTACGGCACCGACCCGCGCCTGACGCTGATTTTGTTCACGCTGGACGAAACCAGCTACAGCCGCGAACTCGCGCCCCTGGCCGGGCATTATCCGGCGCTGCGCCTTGGCCCGCCGTGGTGGTTCTTTGACAGTTGGAACGGGATGGAGCATTATTTCAATCAGGTTATCGAGACGGCGGGGCTGTACAACACCACCGGCTTCAACGACGACACGCGGGCCTACCCGTCGATCCCGGCCCGGCACGATATGTGGCGGCGCGCCGCCGTCAACTGGCTGGCCGACCTTGTCGTGCGCGGCATGCTCGATGAATACGACGCCGCCGAGATGGCGACCGAACTGGCCTACGGGCTGGCTAAACGAACGTATAAACTTTAGGCAGAGTAGTCAGATAGTTCCTGGTGCTTCACCCCGCGATGAATCGCAGGGCTATTGAACCGCGTCCGATAAATCGGACTACCCTGATCGAACCCATAGCCCAATTCATTGGGCGCTGTTTGATAGCGGGGCGATTTATCGCCGTGCGAGCGCCGCGAAAAGACGCGGTCTGCGGGTAAAAGCCTACCCTCATAAATGTGACATTGTAGAAATGCAAGGTTGCAGCGTTGCCAAGGTGCAGGGTTGTAACCTTGAAAGGAGAAAACCTATGTTATATGAAGCTTCAACCACAAACACCCTCACGGAAAGCCAGATTCACGGCCTTTTAACGCGGACCTTTGCCGACAGCACGTGGGACAACAAGCGTTTGCTGGTGATCATCCCCGACGGCACGCGCACCGCGCCCATCGATCAGATGTTCCGGCTGCTGTACGCTCTTATGGGCGAGCGGGCGGCGGCGATTGATTATTTGATCGCGCTGGGCACCCATCGGGGCATGAGCGATGAGGCTATCGCCAAGCTGGTGGGCGCGACGGCGGCGGAACGGGCCGAGCGCTATCCGAAATCGCAGGTCTATAACCACGCCTGGTGGGAGCCGGCCAACTTCTTCACCGCCGGAACGATCCCTGCCACCAGCGTCGCCGCGATGACCGACGGCCTGCGAGCAGAGCCAATCGACGTGACGATCAACAATATGATCCTCAATTACGATCATTTGCTGATTTGCGGGCCGGTTTTCCCCCATGAGGTTGCGGGTTTCTCCGGCGGGGCCAAATATCTCTTCCCCGGTATCGCCGGGGCGGAGATCATCAACAAAACCCACTGGGTCGGGGCGCTGGCGACCAGTATGGACACCATCGGCGTGCAGGATACCGCCGTGCGCCGCATTTTGCACGAAGCGGCCAATTTGATCTTGAGTATGAAGCCGATAACGCTGCTGGCCCAGGTCATGCACGGCCACGACCTGCACGGGCTGTACGTGGGCGATATCTTCGAGGCGTGGGGTGCTGCCGCCGACATGTCGGCCCAGTTGAACATTCGCTACTGCGCCAAACCGTTCAAAACCGTGCTGTCGATGCCCGATACCAAGTACGAAGACCTGTGGACCGCGGCCAAAGCCATGTACAAAACCGAGCCGGTCGTGGCCGATGGGGGCGAGGTGATTATCTACGCCCCGCACCTCAAGGAGATCAGCTACAGCCACGGCGACCAGATCCGCGAGGTCGGTTATCATGTGCGCGACTATTTTACCAAGCAGTGGGACAAGTTCAGCGCTATGCCGGGCGGCGTGCTGGCCCACTCGACACACGTGCGCGGTAAGGGGTCGTTCGACAACGGCATCGAGCAGCCGCGCATCGACGTCACCCTGGCCACCGGCATCCCGGAAGCCGATTGCCATCTCATCAACCTGGGCTACCGCGACCCGGTCACCATCGACCCGGCCGACTATGCCAACCGCGAAGACGAAGGCATTTTGCTGGTTGAGAACGCGGGGGAGTATTTGTACCGCTTGAAATAGGGGAACCTTCCTTATAAGTAACGCGCATCATAAGTAACGCGCATCGCCGCCGGAGCGATCAGCGGCCCGATGGGGCGGTTATCCCCGGCGGCTCAGGCAATAACCTGTCGGACCACGGACCAAAGGCTAGCCCCAAAACCATAGACAACAAACATATCTGAACAAGCCCATAAGCCGCCGGGGTAATGGCGATGAGCGGATTGGTCAAAATCGTGGTAGTAATGGTTAGAGCCAGAGGCACATTTTGAATACCCGCTTCGTTGGCAATGGTTATCCGGGTTCGCAGGTCACATTTGAACAGCCTGGCACTCATAAAACCGAGCAGAATGGTAATGAGGCAGAGCATGACCGTAGCCTCCCCGGCTTGGGCCAGGTAGTAAAGCAAATGGTCGCTTTCGCTTACCAGGGTGCCGATGATAGCGAGAAAGATAAGCAGGGCCAGCCCCATGCGCAGTGGGCGCTCTAATTTGGGGCCAAGGTTAGGCCATTTAGCTCTGAGCCATAAGCCGAAGCCAATCGGTATGATCGTTAATACCACAATTTGAATGGCGATCTGTACCAGCGAGAGGGAGACCGCTCTGGCGGTGTCCATAAATAAATAGAGACCTAACCCCGTCCAGAGTGGGAGGGTAATGAATGCCGACAGGTTGGATAGGGTTGTCAAAGAGATGGATAAAGCGCTGTCGCCCTCAAGCAGAAACGTGGTTATATTAGAAGATACCCCGCCCGGAGCCGCTGCTATGATGATGAGACCGACGGCCAGTTCAGGACTCAAGGGCAGCAGCAGTGCCAGCAAAAGACCGGTCAAAGGCACCAACAACAGTTGGTTCAATAATCCCACTACAACCGCTTTGGGGCGAACAAAGATGTTCTTAAAATCCGTAACGGTTAAACTCATTCCTAAACCCAGCATGCCTAACATGACTAAAATCGGTAGAAAAGCAGTAGTCAGAAAACTGGCTTGCATACAGTTATCCCTTCTCTTTGGCTTATTTTCTTTTGCAAATACGGGTCATGATCATGCCACGGACAGCGACGCAGGAGCGAAGCCGTCCCCAACAGTGGGGAGATTGCTGCGTTTGCGCCGACAATGACACTTTCGTTCTCGGCGTCGTCTCAGGTAAGACGATCGCACTCTTTTGAAAACAGTAGGTTGGTTAGTTGAGGGATTGGTTGGGCAGGTGATTGGTTAGTTGGGTAGGCGGCTATCAGTCCGCTAGCAAACCATCCAACTAACATGTATATTCTTGTTGCGGTCGAAGAGGCAGACCCTGACTGACGTTCTTAAGGTTTCCGCGAATTATAAAGCAATCCGGTGCGAGGGCAAATTGGGGGAGGTCTGTATAGTAATTTAGCGCCAGACACTGTAGGCCGGTAGCTGCCCAGGCGCGGGTGATGCGCTAACCGATTCCGGAAAAAGATCCAGGGCTATCGGGCCGGGGCTGTAAAAAGGCTCGCCGTAGGCCGCGCCAATCATGGCCCCAAAATAGATCGACCGGGCTTCGAGGAACCGGCCAAAGCCGGATTGGCTAATGGCCGTCTGCGGCCCGTCATCGACGGCCTGAAACTGACTGGCATAAGCGGCCATCGCCGCCTGTTTGCGCGCCCAGACCTTTGCAATATCGATCACAAACGTGGGTTGAAACGGGTGATGCAGCATGTAGTAGTAGACGTTCTCCGGTCGATGGGGCGTCCCAGATCCCATCTTCTGAACCCCGGCAAAGAAACAAGCCTCCCGAACCAGCTTGCCGGCGGCCACGTGATCGGGATGGCGATCCTCCCAGAAGGGAGCCAGGACGATGCGCGGTCTGGTCGCCCGAATAACGTCGATGACGGCCATCCGGTGATCCGCATCAGTGCCGATGTAGCCGTCAGGCAACCCCAGTGACAACCGGGCGGATAGGCCAAGCAGCTTTGAAGCGGCCTCTGTTTCTTGTCTGCGTTGGGGAAGCGTGCCCCTGGTCGACATTTCGCCGGCGCTCATATCGGCCACCGCCACCCGTCGGCCTTGATCGGCGGCCAATAGCAAGCTGCCGCCGCAGCCGATTTCGGCATCGTCGGGATGAGCGGCGAAGGCTAAGATGTCTAATGGATCGGTCATTATTGGACCTCCCTCGCAAATAGATTTAGTAGGACAAATCGCTGATTTGTCCGAACGGGGACAAAGATTTGCCCGGGCAGGGACAAGTCAGCGACTTGTCCTACTGCTACACCATAACCGGTGCTGCCGGATAAGCGGCGATTGATAATTCATGGGCCACAATGGGGCTGCGCTCGGCCAGCAGACGGCGATAGAGCGACTCATATATGGGGACGATGTTATCCCCCCCAAAGCGTTGGGCATGGGTTATCGCGTTTTGCCGAATGACCTCATATTGCGCCCGGTTGGATAGAAGCTGCACGGCCCAGGCGACCGCGGCGGCATGGTCATCTACGGGAAAGAGATAACCGGTTTCCTCGTGGCGAACCACTTCGGGTAAGCCGCCCACGTGCGTGGCCAAAACCGGAATGCCGCAGGCCATCGCCTCCAGAGCGGCCAGGCAGAAACTTTCGTATTGGCTGGTCATCAGCAGCAGATCGGCTTGCCGCAGCAGCGGCCCCACGTTGGGTTGAAGACCCCAGTAGCGAACGTGCGGTTCCAGCCCATTCTGTTGGAAGATGGCCTGCACCTGAGCCATCTCCTGCCCGTCACCGATCAGCCACAGTTCGGCGTCGATCTGTTCACGAATCGCCATAAAGATATGGGCCATCCGCTGCGGATTTTTAACCGGCCGAAAATTAGAGATGTGGACGATGCGCGGCTTCCGGGAATGACCGTTTTCTAGATTGTTTTCATCCTGGCGGCGGGAGGATAGGTGGAAGCGGGACAGATCGACAAAATTAGGAATAACCCGGGGCAGCGCCGGGAGATCAAAGATATACGTTGCCAATCCGGCCAGATTAATTGAAACCGTGGTCAACGCATCCGCCTTGCGTAAAGCGGATGCCAACTGCGGCCCTTTATGGGGGTCCCGGCCTTGAATGACGACATCCGTGCCGTGCAGGGTTCCCACGAGCTTGGGCATCGCCGGACCGAGGCGCTGTTTGAGGGCCGCAGCCACCAACGCAAAGGGATCGGCGTAGTGAAAGTGGAGAATATCCAGCCCATCGGTTTCGATGACGTTGAGAATTTGATCGCGCAAAGCCTGCGTCTCCCCGGCCGTCCAAGCCGTGTGCAGCGCCGCCGGATGGAGGCTGTTCTCGCGCCGGGGGACGATGTAGTGGGGAATGATGCCGTCCGCTTGGTCCCAGGTATCGAAAGGAGCGGATCGAGAAAATAGGTGGATCTGATGCCCATAATGAGCTAACGTGTTTGCCAGTTCGGTCGCCACCCGAGCGCTTCCGCCGAAACTGGCGTGGCACATAATTCCAATCTTCATTAAATAAGGCTCCCCTTGATAATGTAGGTTTGGAGCGTCAAAGTTTACTTTGACCTGATGTCGAATGACAAAGCAAGCTTTGTCGCTCCAGTAAATTTATATTGTCGGTGTCGTCTCGGTTGAGACTATCGGGTTTCTTTGTTTAAATGCCGGTGAGATATTTATAGATAAGCCCATCAACCTGCCCATTCCCGTTTTGCGGTTCACGCATGGGCGGTACGAGAATCGGTACTCCGACTTTATGAAATACCTTTTCAAGCACCGCTTTCATCACCAGGCCATAATAAATCGTTGAGCTTTTGCCGCCGACATAGCCGCTGACCAGATCGTTCAAAAAGACAACCAGGCACACATCAGGGCTCCAGCGTCCGGTCTGCGCCAGTTCGGCCATCGACAGTTGTCGGCTCCCTAAATAAAATTGATAGGACTGACCGCATTTGCTGCACGTTGCGACGGCAAACGTATCGGCGCCTTGGGTCCGGCGGCGAAGTGTAAGGCGCGTGTGGTCAACCGGGCAGGAATAATGCAGCGGCAGATAATCGGCGGGCAGAGGCCGAACCTGAGGATCGATATCTTGCTGCATCAGCGTGTGAACCGTTTCGTTGAAGACGTGGATAGCCTCATCCAGATGATTGAGGAACAGCTCGATGTCTTCGGTCATAAGATTGTGCTTGAGCATGTCGGAGCACATCACGGAGAACGGATCGAAGCCGGTGTGCTGTTTCAAGACAAACGAGGCCAGTTGATGATTGAACTCACTGAGCGTACCGATCAAATCCTGGAGGAATAGAGACTTTAAAGGAGCCAGTTTTTCTTTGGCTGCATCCCGCTTATACCACTCTACCGTTTGATTAACGTAGTTGGTCAAGGTGTTCATCGATTGCTGCAACTGCGATCGGTCGATATCGATGAACCGGGGTTCGTGGGCTTCAACCGCTTTAGAGACAAGCCGAATGGATTTTTCCCGGCCCTGCAGCGACCAGTAGAATTTGACCATCAAGGGATCGGAGCCGGCCCTATCCGTATCGACCCACAAGAAAAAGGGGAACACATCGGGCTGGTGGGTCAAGTCGTTAAGAAGGGCGATGCGGTCGAGCATCGATTGAGTACAATCGGAATAGGTCTGTTGGGCGGCATAGATTAACTTGGTGCTGCCGACGTCTAAATAATCGGCCAGCGCACACTTGGCCGGAGCGGCTAAGTGCTTTGTAAACGTATCTTGACTTAGAAAAATACGGTTTTCCGCCAAGAACTCACGACCTTCCGGCGCGTTAAGCAACTGCTTGAGTTGTCGCATTCTAAATAACCTCTCTTGAAGATACAGACCTGGAGCATCAAAGTTTACTTTGATCCCAACACTGATGACAAAGCTTGCTTTGTCGCTCCGATAAATTTTCATTGCCAGCGCCGTCTCAATCGAGACGGTCGAACACCGCTCTGTTTTCACGCGCCGTCACAACCATCTTATCGACCAGCATCTGTATGACCCGCTCCGACATCGTGGGATAGGTATGCAGTAAAGCCCGAAAGTCGGCGCCGCTGATGACCAGCAGGTGAACCTGGCCTTTGGCCCGCATTGCCGCCGCTCGCGGGATATGGCCCAGAACTTCCATCTCGCCAATGATTTCACCCGGTTGGGCCACAACCACAACCTGATTCGCATTCGACTCGCGGATGATTTCAACCTCGCCCTGGGTAATAATGTACATATCATCCTCAACGGCTCCTTCGTGACCCAGCCAGGTTCCAGGCTCTAACCAGCGTTCGGTCATAATCTGAGCCACGGCTCGCAACTGAGCTTCATCCATAAAGGCAAAGATAGAAACATCTTTGAGCAAGGTTGTCCGTTTTAAGATGCGGGCGGCGGACAACGATAGCAGATTGGCGAATAAGCGGAAGGCACCGGGCACCCCGGCCGGTAGTTGGCGAAAGAAGGAGTAGGCCGCGTAAACATAGGTTCCACGCCCGTAGCCGGCCACCAGCATCCCGCCCCGTTTGGCTTCTTCACCGGGATCGTGGCAGGCTAAAATCGGTTCGTAGCGTTGATCCCATTCGCCAAAAAAGTAGAGGCCGCGCTCGATCACCCAATCGTCAAAATCGTCTGCCGTGATCTTGTTGGGCAGATTAACCAAGGGATGACGCGGAGATAAAAGTGTTACCGGCGCATCTTCATAAGTCACCCGGTCGTGAGGCTGGTGGTAGCGGAAGGGATAGGGCGCAAAGTCGCCATCCTGATAGCCATAGGCCTGATACTGCACGATGAGAGTCCCGCCCTGTTCAACATAGTTAAGGAGCCGCGCCCCGTTTTTGCGCAGGTTATCGCGCACAAGATAGGCATTGGGGCCAACAACGACCGCATCAAATTGGCTCAAGTCGATAAAGTCCAGCTCCTCATCCGTTATGGGATGAAAGTTGAGATTAAAGTGGCTCAGAGCGGGCATAACCTTATTACCGGCCCCTACAATGTAGGCGTATTTCAGATCCGGCATAAATTTGATGTCGATAATTTGGATTGTGACTTCAGCCGGTTTGGTGATAAAGGCCTCTTTGATACAGGTGGCTCCGTCCGGTAAGTAGGGCAGCCCCGGCGCTCCCAGACGAACCGGCTCCAGCACAACGTCATAGTCGCGACCGCCGCTCTTGACGATATAGCGCAGCGGGTATTGTCCGGGCCGTACCCCGGCCGGAATCGTGACTTCAAATTGGGCGGTCCGGGCATCGCCCACCGGCCCCAGCGCCAGATCGATCTGCTGGGGTTCTACCCGCCACCCGGCCGGATGATTGACCCGTAAGACGCCGGTTGCTCCCGTGGTTTCGGTATTACTGCGAACCACCAGCTTTAGGGTGAAACGCTGCACGGCGTCGGTGGCCTGAAGCATCAGCCGCCGGCTTTCCGGGTGCAGCGATATAGGCGGAATAACGGCCATCGGCAGTTCGCGAAAGCCGCCGGCAAACCCTTCGCGCAGCAGGGCCGGCTGCCGCAGGTGCAGCCGATGCCGGCCCAACGTCACCTGGCAAGCTATCTCAACCAGAGGTGGCTCGAAAGGCCCGCCGGCCGATCCGCCGGTCGGCCAGCGATAGTGGTACCGATCCGTCGCTTCTCGCAACCAGTAAGGGCAGACCAGTTGGGCCGTTTCTGCGGCCGTCACCTGATACTCGGCTTGAGCATACGCTTTGTCTGAATGAGACGACGCCGTTTTTTGAACCCGCCAGCCCTCCGGTAAGCAAGGTGAAAAATCGATCCGGTCAACAACAGCCGGGTGGCCCTGTCCCCACAATCGGGCCGAAAGCTGAAACGACTGCCCCGGCGTAATGTGGGCGTCGTCGGTTAGACATTCCAGGCGAAGACCCAAACATTGAGCCGCGGCTGTTTCAAACGCCACAATTTTTCGATCAAGATAGTGATGCAGGGCCTGCCGCGCCTCGTCATTCCCCGGCCGGTCGGCCAGAGCCGCCTGACATTCGCGCAGTAACGTCAGCCCTTCCAGCAGGGGGGTTACGGCCTCGGTGGGGGCATCAGGCCGGTAAGAAGCCAGAGCGGCGGCGGCCTGGGCTTTGATCTGGGCCAGATAATGGTTTAGAAAGTCGGAGCCGTCGCCCGGATATTCGGTTAAGCCGGTTAAGGTCGCATCCAGGCCATCGTACAGATCGGTCTCTCGCTCCGAAGTTGATACCAGACTGGTGTGCAGGGTGTAGTAATAGTAGAAGTCGCCCATCTCCGGCGAAAAGCCCATCGCTTGCGAGCGGTGCGAATTAAAGGCAATCCAGGCTTGCTCTTGATAGGTTCGCCCGGCCATCGCATCGAATTCGCCCGTGTTGAGGCGCACCACGCCCGCCCGCTCGAACGCCGGGATGATTTTGCCGAACTCAACCTCTTCGCCGGGCTGCCAGTCGCCCATGGTGGACAGGTACAATTTGCGCGGCTGCCAGGCGACCAGGCCATGCTCCCGCAGTTCGGGATATTTATGGGGATCACCCGCCGCCGCAAAAGCTTCGGGGGTCGCCAGGCCGACGGCTTGATGATGGCCGTGGCCGTCGTGTTCAGTGCCGCTCCAGCGGCCAATCACAATCTGCGGCTGGACAAACCGGATGGCGCGGACAATTTCGCGCACCAGACGTTCCCGGCCCCATTTATCCAGCGCCTCGGCCCCATTCTTGCTAAAACCAAAGTCAACAAACGGCCCAAACAAGGCTTCGCCGCCATCGATCTCCCGCGCCGCCTGGCTTTCCCAGGTGCGGTAGATGCCCAGGGCTTCACCCTGATAGGGGCCGATCCGCGTCTGCCCGCCCTCGCCCCGCGTGGCCGACCAACAGACCACGCGCACGCCCAGCTTGCGGGCCAGGTAGGCCACCATGCCCACGTCTTCGTCATCGGGGTGGGAGCACAGGTGCAGAATCGCGCCGCCCATGGGTAATCCGCGCAGTTGGTAGATTAGGTTGGCATTGAGTTGATGCAGGGAGATACTCACAGCGCCACCTCCTTAAGCAGGCTCGGCTCGACCATGTCGGCGTAATAGTGCTCGATAACGGCCGGGATGCGGGCCAACGCTTGCACCAACTGCTCGCCGCCGCGCTCAACCACCTGGTCTTCATACTGTTCAAAAGCCAGCAGCCCTTCGCGCAAGGTCGCCTTGAGCGCGGCGATGAAGGCCCGATCACACCGCTCGATTTTTTGCAGCGCCCGATCAAACTCCGCCCAGCCGGCCGGGTCTTCGTCCGGGGTTGGGGCCAAACGCTGTAACCTGTCGACGGTATCGGCCACAAACGCTTCCGTCTGCCTGGCCTGTTTCGAGGCGCGAATCGTCGCGATGTCTCGCGGCAGTTTGGCGATGCTCGTCTCGTGGCTGCAAAATCCCAGCGTGATATTCCACAGCATCTCTAACGTGGGGCCGAGGATATCGCCCCAACTGCCGCTATAGAAAATGGCGTGAGACTCGAGCAGTAAGTGCGCTTTGAGTTTGCTCAGCCGGCCTAAGCCATCGTGCCGGGTAATGGATCGATCGCGCATACTGTAATTGTTGTTTAAGGAGTTCTCGACTTCGACGACTTTATAAACGAAGCGGATCCAATGGCGGTAAAAGTCGTGCAGCGACAGATAAAAAATCGCGCCAGCATCGCGGTCGCCGTTTTGTAGCGCGGCAGTCGTCCCGATGAGACTCTTGGGTTTGACGGCAATGCCCCACTGATCCTTAAAATCCAAGCGCCGGATGGCCCCTATTTTGTACAGGTCGAGCAGAGCGTGAACCTCGGAGTTGAGATGATGCTCGGCCTTTTCGTAGCTACGGGTCGAATCCAGGCCGGCGGTGGCGATGAGGAGCCGTTCGCCGCCCGGGTGGAGATACATAAATTCCGTCATATCGTAGACATTGCCCTGAATGACAGTCCAATAGCCTTGCTCGTGACTGTTGTGGTTGATCAGTTCCGAGGCATCGAAGCGGGTGAAGCCGTGAACGCTGGCCGCCGCCGAAGGGGCAAAGGTGGTAAAGACATCGAGCATCAACCGGCCTTGAGCCACCATCTGCCGGAAAAAGTGATTGACCGCTTCGGCGTTGTCGGTCGTCGATGCCGGGAGGTAGCGGG
>JAGRBZ010000262.1 GCA_020433805.1 Anaerolineae bacterium | reverse complement strand
AAAGGGGTAACTACTCTCATGATAGCACATTTTGGGCTTTATGTCAATAGTTTGGCGAAATCACAGCAGTTCTAAATTTAAAGGTGACGGTCACTTTTGAAGAGGCAGAACGATTGATTTTGCCAGTCAGTTGTTTTTTTGATCAAGTGACCGTCACCTTCCAATTCACGTTAATCTGCGTTCCCTGGCCGGGTTGGCTGATGATATCGAGGGTAGCACCGATGGCCTCGGCTCGCTCACGCATAATGCCCAGGCCCAGATGATCGGGCGGGACGTTGGCCGGATCGAAACCGCAGCCGTCGTCACGAATTTCTAAGGCCACATGTTTGAGCGGGCTGCTACCGACCGGCGTACGCTGTAATTGGATCGTAACCCGGTCGGCTCCGGCATGCTTGGCAATGTTGTGAAGTGCTTCCTGAATGATCCGGTAGAGACTGACCTGCATTTCGCTGGGAAACGTATCTTGGCGCTCTAGTTCGACTGTAACCGGCACGCCCTCCCGGCCCGTAAAGGCTTCGGCCAGTTGATGGATAAGATCCCCCAGTTTGGCCTCGAGCAAAACAGACGGACGTAATTCTAACAGCAAGGTCCGCATTTCGGCCAGAGCACCACGGCTTAACTGCTGTAAATCTTGGAGCATGCTTCGGCTGTGCGTTGGGTCTTGGTCCCACATCTCCGGCAGAATTTCGGCAATGAGGCTGGCTGAAAAGAGGGTTTGGGTGACGGCGTCGTGCAGTTCGCGGGCCAGGCGCTGTCGCTCTTCCAAGACGGCTGCACGTTGGGATTGAGCGTAGAGGCGGGCATTTTCCAGGGCAATCACCGCGCCGGGTGTGAGCATCGCCAGAATTTGGGTATCATCCGCCCCGAACGACTCTGGCTTATCGGCCACTTCTAACACCCCCAGAGGCTGCTGCCCGGAGACCAGCGGCACGGCTACCAAACGCCGCAGGTCCAAGCGATCAACAAGATCGGCATAAACGCGGGGATCGTCTGTCGTGTGGTTGACCAGGATGGGCCGACCGGTCTGAAGCGATAGTCCGGCAGTCGAGCCGGTGAGTGGCACAGTATAGTCAGTCGGAATGTCATCGTTCTCTGTGCCGGAAACAACAGCCAGCCGCAGACGATCCGCCTCAAACAAGTACAGAAGACTCAGCCGGGCACCGGTCAGTCGGCGGGCCGCAGCGGCGATCATCTGCAAAACTTCCTCAAGGTCGAGGCGGCTGGTGATGGCTTGCTGTACGGCCAGGATTTGTTCCTGCTCGGCATAGGCTTTTTGCAAAGTCTCTTCGGCTCGACGGCGCTCGGTGATGTCGATGCCGGTGCAGATGATATATTCCAACTCGCCGTTATCATCGAGCAAAGCTGTGTTCGACCAGGCGATGAGTCGTTTTTGGCCGTCGCGAGTTAGCCAGTAAGCTTCGTGTTGGTTGGAAATCCGGTCGGTGCGGAGTTCGGCCAGCACGGCTCGAACCGGCTCCACTTCCGCCGGGAGCAAAAACAGGCTCCAAAAAGGCTGGTCGCGCACCTCGTAAAAACTGTAGCCGGTTGTCTCTTCGCAAGTCCGGTTAAAGCGAATAGTTCGCCCATGCCGATCCAGCACAATGATCAGAGCATCGACGGTATCGAGGATGGCCGCGATAAAGTCACGTTCGGCGATCAGCGTTTGCTCGATCCAGCGGCCGGCATCGATGTGGGACTGTAGCTGCTCGTTGGCTAAGGCCAGTTCGGCTGCCTGCTCGCGGATGATGCGTTCAAGTTGATCCTGGTGGCGACGCAGTTCCCGTTCGGCCAGCGGTTGTTTTGATGATGAGGAGGAGGAGATCGGTGAGGTGGTCATAGTCTCACCTTACCGCAACAACGCATTCAGCGTATCATTGGCGCTGGCTAAACGCTCGCTTTGGAGTTGGGCCATAAACTTGTGAAACGCCGCTGTGATGTGAGGATCTGTGGTTTCGATTTCTTGCAGGCGTTCGAGCGATAGATAAAGAACGGAGCTGGGTTGATCGGTTACGACCGAGGCGGAGGCGGGCGTGCCCAGATAGGTGCTCATCTCGCCAACGACGGTGCCGGGGCCCATTGTGCGCAGCCGCGTGGGGTGTTCGTTGTGACCGTTTAAGTGGACCGTTACCTGACCGGCTTCGATGAAGTAAAGGCCGGTGGGTGGCTCGCCTTGCCGAATTAAATATTCTCCGGCAGCGACATCTTTTTGTTCCATGTAGGGCAACATCGTATCCAACGCATTGGTTTGGGCCTGGCTCTCGGGGATAAGGGTCTCAAACAGATTAGCGAGATCATCTGATTGGGATAAAGCGGCTTTCAGGTTCCGCCGATCAACCCGGGATTTGGCGGAAAAGCCGACCTCTTCAAAAACCCGAATAAGTTGTTCCTCGCACCATTCGATACCGTGATCGAGGTCGGGAAAAGTTCGCCACGTGTCGCTGTCTGTGTCGATAAGTAGTTGACCGGCCATCTGCTGCCGCATCGGCGGTGAGAGATGAGTAAAAACCAGCACACTATTTCGCGCTTGGGCCAGCTGCTTGATTTTGACAAAGCTGAGTACCGCTGAGGCATCGAGGCCGCTAACTTGGCGAAAGTCGAACACAACAAATTGAGGCGACGGCAAATCGGCATTATCAAAACGCCAGCGCACTTGTTCAAGCAGCCGGTGGGCCGTGCCAAAGAAGAGAAAGCCCTGCAATTCCAGGATGTAAAGCCGCTCACCACGTTTCCTTAAAAGGTGATGATAAAGGCGCGGACGCTCTACCAGGCTGTGGCTGTTAGCTCCTGAAAGCGTGTGCTTCACAACATTGATCCGGCTGTAGGTGATTACGAATAACACCATCGCCAGAACCAGACCTACGGCAACGCCTTCTAAAAAGCCGACCACCACCACCACTGCCAAAATCGTGATGATGATGAGATACTCACTCCACGAAAATTTGGCCCATGCTTTATAAACCCATTCCACTAAAAATTCCAGCCCCAAAAACAGCAGCAGTCCGCCAACGACGATCCTCGGTAAAAAAGTGAGAAACAACGGACCAAAATAAAGCACTGTTGCGGCCAAGACAGCCACCGTTAAGCCCACCAGACGGCTATCGGCCCCTATGCGATACCCCAGCGTGGTTGTGCTTATGCCCGTAAAGCCCGGAATACCGGATCCCAGCCCCGCGACCATGTTGGCAAGGCCGGCAGCACGCAGTTCACGGTTAAGATCGATATCACGCTCAAGCGCCAACTCGATAACGCTGGCATTGAGCAGCAGGCTAATAACACTTATCAGCAACACGGTAGCAATGCTGCCCACCTGCCCGAAGATAACTGACCAATGGACATGGCTAAGATCCGACAGACTGAGCGGCTGCCATAAGCCGCCTTCGGGAAATGGCCCCATCAGCCACCCCTGATTCATCGCTTCGTCTGCCGAAATTCCAAAAAGCCAAAGCGTCACGTAAAACGCCCCGATGGCCATTATGATCAAACCGGGCATAACCAAGAAATGATGAAAACGTTGTAATACGACCACCAAGACGATGGCAAAGACCAGCCCCGGCAGCCAACGCAGCAGCATCTCCGGGGCAAACACGGTGGCGAGATTGGCAGCGGTCAGATGCACATTCGTCATTACCGTGACCGAGCCTTGCACAAAGAGCCACCCTGTACCGGCTGAAAACCCGCCAATTACCGGGTAGGGAATAAATCGGACCAGGCCCCCTAAATTGAATAGGCCCAAGGCCAAAAAGAAACCCCCGGTGAGTATTGTGCTGAGAGCCAGGGCTGCAATAATGGTCAGAAAGAGTTCGTCCGAGGTCGCTGTGACCGGCATGGCGGCAGCAATAGCTGCCGCTATCAAGGCCAAAATCACCGCCGGGCTATCTTGGGTTCCAGATACGCTGCCTCGTAAAGAACTCAAGATAGCTACCGTAGCGGTCAAAATAATCGTACTAAATAAGGCCAACCCGATACCGGCGGCCGTAAACTGTGACAAAGATCCGGAAAAGATGAGGGCGACATAGGAGATGCCCATCAAAATTTCTAAAACGCTACCGACAAGACCTGCTGTCAAACTGGGCAGCAAGCGGTTGATTTGAAATTCTTGCAGCACGCGCGGTACAGTACGTTCGTCGTCGGATGAACTCAGGGCGGGTTGCTGGGTCATCATTTATTCCTTATCCATTTTTAGCACAATACGAAAGCGGCAACGTCCCGTAGGTGTGGTTGAGCAAAATCTAAATTGAGAGGTAGTCAGTTCAAAAAATAACCGGGTAGCGAGAACAACACGGGGTAACGGGTCGAAATCAGTGGGTATTGTAATCGGACAGCTACTAAATGACCAAAATTTGTACAACCGAATTGACAATAAGTGAAGGGGTTTTTCCTCATAAAAAAAGGATATCGCCATAATAGCGATGCCCTCTTGTTGGCAAACTTAAGGTCTTCATGGACTTTCCTTGCGCATCGGCACAAAAGCGATGCCATCGCGCTCAACTTTGGGGCCGGTAGCTGTAAAGCCGAACTTCTCATACACCGGAACCGCAAACGGGGTCGAGCTAACCGTAATCGGAGCGTCCGTTAGCCAAGGCTCCAACTGTTGCCACAGCTTGCGGGCAATCTGTTGTCCCTGATAGGCTTCATCGACAAAAAGATGGTATAGATGGTGGGCATCCTTCACGGCCCCGGCCCCAATGATAGTCTTATTATCAATCGCCACCAGGTAAACGATGTCGTCGCTGGTTATATACTCGGCGATAGCCTCAGGCGTAATGGTTTGCAGAAATCGCTCGGCTCCGATACCGGCCGGATCGAGCGTAAAGTAATGGGCCACGCTTTTGATCAAGGCGCTGATTGCCGGAGCATCGCTTAGCTCCGCTTCTCGGATAATGGGTTGGGTTGTATTTGTTTTGTCTCTCATTTTTGTTACCTCTCTTTTCAAAATGGTTTGCACGTTTAGAGTGGTAATTGGTAAATGGTAATTGGAGATTAAATACCGAATTACCATTTACCAATACCAAATTACCATTTTAGTTCCCTAAAGTCACTAACATATAGCCCCCTGATTCGACAAGAATCGTGGTATACCAAGGGCAAATTTAGCATCGCTTGAATCACTGAAACACTGAATTTTGCTGATTTCACTGAAAGAAGTGACCGTTTCAATGAAATCAGCCCCCTCAGTGCCTCAGTGATTCGCCCTGTTACCGGCGCTGCTTTGCTAAATCGAAGGGGTATATGTTAGTGAATCCCTAAAGCCGAACCACATAGTAATTGTTAAACGGATCATCTTCAAAATTAGCTGCTCAAACCGGGTGAAGCCGGCTTCGGCGATCATCTTTTTGGCCAGGATGGGATTAAAGCCCATCGTTCCCAAGCCAACTCCGTTTGGTTCCGACATGGCCGAATTCACACCGTATAGCATCGAGATACCGGCCAACTTGTCTATAGGATAGCGGTTATCGGGCTGAGTATCATCTAACCAAAGTTAAATAGAGGGTTTAGATAAGGAGGTTTAAGGTAGAAAAGGAGCAGCAAGGCTAGTTCCATACGCAGAGGATGCTCCGCTCCTCGATGGTGCTGTAGGACAAACTTAAGTTTGTTCTAAAAAAGGCTTAACTCCCTGGCGCGAACAACGGCGTGGGTGCGGTTTTTAACACCGAGTTTGCCGTAGATATTATTGGAGTGTGCTTTGACCGTACCGACGGTCACGACCAGTTCATCGGCAATGTCCTTATTGGTAAGACCATCAGCCATAAGCTGCAACACTTCCAATTCACGCGGGGTGAGCGGCTCGACCAGCTCTTGATTGGCCTGAAGGGTTGCGGGGGCGGTCTCCGGTGTGGGTGAAATGGATGAGGTATCCGCGACTAACGTTTCGGCCAGGCGGTTTAGTTCCAGGTTGGCGGTCGCAACCAACTGCGAAAGATTAGACTCGGTGGAAAAATCATCGAGCGAAAAGTTACAAGCGGCCAGCCCTTGTTGGGCGCGGCTTTGGGTATCGGGCAAGCTGGCCGGATGGGTCGCCGCTGTTGCCAGCAGGGGTGCGGCTTGCGAGTGTTGTTGACAGGCGTATAGCAGTTCACCAACCCCGGTCAGCAGCGAGAGCGTCAGCGGCACAAAGCCCATTTCGGCAGCGATGGACAAACCCTGGACGAAGAAACGGCGGGCGGTTTGAAATGCTTCCAGGCCAACGGCGGCCTGCCCCAAACCATCGAAAGCCGTGGCCAAGCCGCCTTTGTCATTGATTTTTCGATAAATGTCGACGCTGCGCCGGAAACGCTGTTGGGCTTCGCGATACTGCTTTTGATGCAAGGCCACCTTGCCTAAATGATTAAGCGAGACGGCCATCCCTTCCCAGTCATGAAACGCTTCGCGCAGGGTGTAACCGGCTTCATAGTAGGTTTGGGCGGCGACATAATGACCCGACATCAAGGCAATATTACCTAACTCGTGATGGCAGTAGGCCAGGAACCAGCGATCCTGAGCCTGCTCGGCGTCGGCCTGGGCTTGTTCGGCATAAGCGCGAGCCGTATCGAGCTGGCCTTGCGCAAGGGCGATGGTGGCCAGCAAATAGTTGGCTGTTTGCCGGTTACCCGAGTAGTAACCGGGTTTATAGCTGCGCTGTAGGGCTTGCCGGGCCAGTGCCTCGGCCTGAGCATAATTGCCTTGAATAGAGGCCACCAGGCTGAGCGTCAACGCGGGATCATATGTGTGGGCATTAGGAAACTCAGGGAACCCAAGCGCTTCAAGATGAGTCATTGCCCGTTCGGAAACAGTGTGAGCCAGTTCGATCTGTCCCAGCCGAATGGAATACCAGGCCAGCCCCACCAGAGCCTGGGCCAAAAGATCACGGATATCCGGGTTCGCCTCATCGAGATGATCCAATAGGGTTTGTAACATCTCTTTACCGTCAATATACCGCGTTCTAAATTGAAGGTATAAGCTCAGCGGACACAGCGTTAAACGCAGGTTATCATAGAGATCGTGTTTGATGGCCCACTGCCAGGCGGCACGGATGTTGTCCAGATCGGCATCAAGTTCGGCGCTAACGGCTAATTGGCGACCGCCATATAACGAATTGACACGTTCATCGACAAATTGTGTGTAGTAGGTGCAATGGGCATGAAAGCTGTTGCCAGGGTGCTTGGGGGTCTGCGCCAGCCGATCGGCGGCATACTGGCCTAGAAGTTCGTGCAGATGGTAGCGACCCTGTGGCTCCCAGTGCAGCAGAGATTTATCGACAAAGGAGGTTAACATGGCCAATGAAGCGCCCGTCACCTGCTCCGCTGCCTCGCGACGAAATCCGCCTCGAAAAACGGACAGGCGCGTATAAACCGTTTGCTCTTGGGGCGTTAACATCTGCCACGATTGTTCAAAAATAGCCTGGATACTGCGGTGGCGTTCCGGAATATTGCGCAGTCGGGTGTTCAAAAAATCGAGGTTGTGCCGAATTTCAGTGGCAATGGTTCGGCAGTTCATCGTTTTGCTCCAAGCCGCAGCCAATTCCAAAGCCAATGGCATGCCTCCCACCAGACGGCAGATGTCAATCACCGCATCATATTCGTCGGCCAGGGAAAAGGTATGGCGGGCGCGTCTAGCCCGCTCGGCAAAGAGCGCGACAGCATCATCGGGATCGGTGCTCTCGTCGGGCTGTGTATCAGACGGGGTCGACAGCCCAGGGACGGTAAATATCCACTCCTCTTGTAAGTTGAGCGCTTCTCGCGAAGTGACAAGCAGTTTCAGTTCGGGCAAACGTGCCAGGAGTTCTGAAAGGGTGTCGGCACCGGCCAGAAGCTGCTCGAAATTATCCAATACCAGCAGGGTTGCTTTATCGCTGAGGAACTGAGTAAGTTGATCGATGGGGGATTTTTGCCCCGTCAACGGCACGTCGAGCGCATCGGCCATAGTCGGCAGCAATGCTTTAACATCTCGTACCGGTTGCAAGGCCACAAAGTAAATATCGCCTTCAAAATGACCGGCTGTTGTCACGGCCGTCGCCAGACGGGTTTTGCCGATACCGCCCGGTCCGACCAGCGTCAGTAAACGACAAGTGGGGTCGACTAACCGTTGAGCTACCTCAGATATTTCTTGTCGGCGGCCTATAAAAGGTGTTATTTGCTGCGGAAATTTGTGGGTTTTTGATAACGTGGCGGTATCGTGACTCATGATTACCCGGATATGGCTTAGAAGCTGTTTGAAAAGTCAGCGTTTACAGATTTGTCCACAGATTTACACAGATGTTCACTGATTTTTATCTAACCTTTGATATTATCTGTGAGAATCTGTGTCCATCTGTGGACCCTTTAAGGCTTTTAAAGCAGTTTCTTACGAATGGAAAACACCTTTGCCAAGGCATCGCGTAATTGGCAACTGGTAAGTGGTAAATAGCAAGTGAACAGCCGAGCACCTTTTACCAATCACGGTCAGAACAAACGAGGATTTTTGTCGTCCGGTCATGCATAGGACAAACAAGTCGAGGTCGATGCCCTATTGTAGCCACAGACCGAATAATTACAAACCGCGCGATTTTTGGTATTGGTAACAGGTGTGGCATCTCTTTTTGGGCAAGCTTACCAGAGCATCGAGGTTAATCCCCTGAGGACAAAAAACAACCCGATTCCGCCCACGACAATCCAAATAATAAGATCAACACGGCTCTGCTCTTTTAGGCGAGACCGTTGGCTCTCGCTTGGAGAATGATCCCAATCGAACGCGCTTCCAGAGTTGTCTTGCCCTGTACTCCTCTTTTTAGTATCACTGTCGTTGTCGTTATCAAAATCGGCAGAATAATCCGATCCCCTGTCGAAATCACTATCAAAATCACCGCCGCCCATAGTTGTTCTCCTTTTCGGGTCATCCAGTCGCCTGGCTGACCTTTGCCTTCGTCGCCAAAACCTAAGCCGCAGACTACGTAGGTTTTCATGGATAAAGTCGCTTCCTTGAAAAAGGTAAGTGGATAGATTTAGATAATCTCTCACGCTTTCCTGCTATTTTGCCATCCCATGGATGGAATTGTTGACTCCTGCACTTTTAGATCGAGCATATTCTTTGGAAGGAGTGAGCCAGGCTATTGATTTTAGCGGGTAGACACCCTATTTTACAGGAATCCGTTCGGAATATGTGAGTCAAACTCCGGAATGTGTGAGTCAATTTAATGAATATATAACACAATCCAACGACTTTTTAAAAGTTCAAACGGATTATGTGAGTCAGCCCAATGATTATACAAGACAACCCAACGACTTTATAAGTCTTCAAACGGACCGGTGAGTCAGCCCAATGATTATACAAGACAACGCAACGAATATGTGAGTCAGCCCAATGATTATACAAGACAACGCAATGAATATGTGAGTCAAATTTCGGATTATGTGTGTCCGGCAAACGGTTATTAAAGGACTTTTGGGCAGGCTATGAGGCAGTAAGACGAATTTGGAAACACACAATTGGATTATGTGCGTTAACGAAAGGGAGGTGCAAGGCACGAGAAGAAATCGACACTTATCCTAGAAAAATAGCAAAGAAAACTCTGTGTTCTGTATGCTGCCTTCGCGTTCTCTATAGTAAATGTTTCTTTATGGGATAGAGCGTTACATCGCTCGGATTCATTAGGAGCTAAGTTTGCTTGACAATAATGTATTAAATTGATTAAATTAAACAATATAAGCACAGAAATAGTCAGAAATATTGTGAGAAGCGACTATGTTACCCTCTTTGCAAGAAGCCATTGCGGCGATTAAAGCCGGGGATAAAGAAAAAGGACGCAAGCTGCTGGCCGATATTCTTCAGGCCGATCTGGAAAATGAGATGGCCTGGCTGTGGATGTCGAGCGTTGCCACCTCAAATGAGGAGCGCCGGAAGTATCTAAAACGGGTACTGGAGATTAATCCCGATAACACCGCTGCCCAACGCGGACTGGCCAAGTTGACGCCAAAATCGGACGCGGTACCGGCCCAGCCGGACAAAGGGTTGAGTTCTCGTCTGTCTTCGCCGCCAGTTGAACCGCCATCTAAACCCGCTGAGTCTTCGGTGGAGGAACCGGTCGCAGCGCCCGAAACACCCTCCGATCGACCATCAAAAGAAGCAGCTATAGAGAAGCCGATCGATGTTCCGGCTCCGGCCTCTAAATCGACAGCGGATGACGTCATCGCCCAATTTAGGGGCAATGTGCCGCCGCCGATCGACAAACCCATTCCACCGCCGATTGATGAAGAAGAGGAATCGGCTGAGCCACCGACCAAATCCGCTAAACCGGCTAAACCCAAAGGCGATGGCGTTGTCGATTTTCTAAACAGTGAGCGAGGTATCTTTACTATGTTAGCCGCCACCGTCGCTATTGTTCTGGCTCTGGCGGCATGCGTGGTCTTGAATTTGGTCTTTCAACCCTTGGCCCAACAGTTATCGCCCACAGTGGCCGCCGTTATCGGCACGGATACACCCACAGCAACCTTCACGCCTGTAACGCCCTCGGCTACCCCCTTACCGACTTCGACGCCCACGCCTACCACCACACCGACCTTAACTCCCTCACCACAAAGTACCCCGGTGGTTATCGATACACCGACGGTAACGGCTACGCCCACGCGCACAACAACACCGGATCTAAGCCAGCAACCGGCGCAAGTTGTCGGCGTTGTCTCGGGCGATACCATAACGGTGCTGATTGATGGGCAGGAGGAGTTGGTCAAATATCTCAGTATCGATGCCCCGGCAGTTAACGATCCGGTGCTTGGGACCGAGCCGGTTGGCGAAGATGCACTGGCAACGAATCGACTATTGGTTGAGAGCAGACAGGTCGTGTTAGAAAAAGATATCAGCAATCGAGATGAACGGGGGCGTCTGCTGCGCTATGTTTTTGTTGACGATGTCATGGTAAACGAAATTCTGCTCCAGCAAGGCGCTGCCCGTCTCAACGTAACTCCACCCGATACGAAGTATGGAGCACGGCTTCAAGATGCCGAACAGAGTGCTCGCGATCGAGGTGTTGGTATCTGGAGCGTGGAATGACGAAACTGACAACGAGCGAGGAGCGAAGCATCCCTTCGACTGCGCTCAGGACAGGCTTCAGATGCGGAGCGGCTTGGCCCACCCCGTTCGCATCTAAGGAGGCTCACTCCGCAGCGTGATAATAATAGGAGTTACGCACTTGACACCTGCTTATGTCATTTCGTAGCCAGAGGCGGAGAAATCCCTATAGCATCGGTTTGCAAACAACGTTCTCAGGGATTTCTCGTCGTTTCTCCTCGAAACCTGTCCTGAGCTTGTCGAATGGATGACATGCCAACTGCGTAAGTCATAAATAAATTTTCATTGTCGCTGTCATCTCATCTGAGATTGTCAGACTCCTGTAAACTTATTTCAGGATTTGACACTAATTCCTGACTCCTGATGCCTAACTCCTCATTTTCAGAGAACTTTGAGTTAGCCCTTTACTTTCTCCCCATTTGAATCAAACAGTGGCTCTTTGGCCACAGTCGCGGTGTAGCGCTTATCAAAATAAGCGACCTCAACCTTCGTGCCCTCTGTAGCATAGTCGATGGGTAGGTAGCCGTAAATGATGAACTTACCGACGGAATACCCATACCCGGCGCTGGTGACATAGCCGAGCTTCTGATCGCCGTCTAAAATCGGCTCTTTGCCGAGCACCACCGCCTCAGGATCGTCGAGGGTCATGCAGCAAATCTTGCGGGTAAGGCCTGCTTCTTTGATGGCGAGCAGCGCCTCGCGCCCCAAAAAATCGCCCTTTTTGAAGCGAACCGTCCACGACAAACCGGCCTCATAGGGGTTGTACTCGGTGTGGATGTCGGCTCCCCACGAGCGATACCCTTTCTCCAGCCGCA
>JAGRBZ010000261.1:9879-11840 GCA_020433805.1 Anaerolineae bacterium | reverse complement strand
TGGCTGCATAACCTACTTATTTCTACCTCTGCCGTCGGCTTTAACCTCAACCACAGAAAATACTAGAATTAGGAAAAGACTATAGTATGCCGATTGTGCGATCGGATAAATCAAGAAAACAGTGAACAACACCAGCGCCGGAGCTAAAAACACCAAAATGGTTGCAAATTTTTGAAGCTGTAGCGACGATATTTTTGAGATTTTAGAATTGCCTGACTGCACCGATATGTTCATAACGCTTAGTCCGTTGAAGTTTACGAAATTTAAGAACGGCAGGGGACAAAAACATCCCCTGCCGAAAAAGGAACATTTATTGACCCATTTCCAGTTCAAACGACTCTTGAATGGCCTGGCCGACTTCTTCCGGCGAGCTGGTGCCGGCAAACAACTCCTGGACGGAGTCGTTCACAACGGAGCCGACGGCCGGCGGGAGCGCCTGGTCGTAATAGAGCTGCATGTAAGGGGCTTTGGCGGCATTCTCAGCCACGGTTTTCATCAACGGATCGGTAATACATTCTTCGGTGCCTTTGACCACCGGCAGAACCCAGGTGGTTTCGCACTGAATTTCTTTGGTACTCAGATATTTCAGAAACTCAACGGCTTCATCGGGGGCATCGCGGCCAACAATATAGCCACCGCCGCCGCCTAAGGCATCAGCCGGATCGCCTGCGCCGCCTTCAACCATCGGGAAGGGGAACCAACCGAGATTATCACCAATGCCTTCCTTGCTGGTGCTCTCATCTTTCTCAACGCCGGGTGCCCATTGGCCCATCAGTTCCATAGCGGCTTCACCGTTACCGACTAAACGCGCCTGGTCGTTATAGGTCAGCCCCAAATAACCATCGGGGAAGGGTTCGAGAGCGATAAGCTCTTGAAGTTTCTCACCGGCTTGCACAAACGGTTCGTCGGCAAAGGAACCTTCGCCACTGGCTGCCGCGTTAAAGGCTTCTTCACCACCCATGCGGATGGCCAGATAAACCCACCAGAAGTGGCCCGGCCATTTATCGCCTTCACCCAGAGCGATGGGTGTGATGCCGGCATCTTTGAGGGTTTGCACATCTTCCAACAGTTCGGCCCAGGTCGTGGGTGGAGAGTCGATGCCGGCCTCTTCAAACAGCGCTTTGTTGTACCAGAAACCGACCATACCCTGATCGTTTGCGACGCCGTACTGCTCGCCCTGATAGCCGTAGACAGCCAGCGGGCCGGGAGCAAAGGTATCGGCAAACCCATCTTCTTGAATTTCAGCGGAGATGTCGCGCAGCAAACCGGCTTTAGCGTACTCGTTCATAACGCCACCGCCCCAGGTTGAAAAGACGTCAGGTGGCTCACCGGACTGCATGACGGTGGTTAATTTGGCTTTGAAGTTTTCATTTTCCAGGATGGTGCTGTTAATTTTTGCACAGGGGTGGTCGGCCTCGAAGGCATCGATCGATTTTTGGAGAACGACTTTGCGCTCATCTTGGGTGTGGATGTGCCAGAATTCAACGGTTACGGTTTCGTCACAGGCAGCAGCCTCGACGGCGGCTTCTTCAGAGACTTCCTCTTCAGCAGCGGGAGCTTCAGCCGCTTCTTCCTCGGCCGGTTCTTCTGCCGCCGGCGCTTGAGCAGGTTGAGCACCACCGCATGCGGCTAACAGCATTGCCAGCAGCAATGCGAGAACGATTGATAAAGCTTTTTTATTGAACATATTTTCCTCCTTGAATGGTGTCAATTCATTGAAACAAATCTATCTATGATTACACGCTAAGTGAGTTTATTCACGCAATAGCCACCTCCTTGTGAAAACCGTCTTCGGTATTGTTTCCGGTAACGTTACCGGTTTTGGTAAAAAAATTTACTGACGTTTGTGTTTGCTACAAATCATCCAGCCGAAACAGATTCTTATCGAGATGTGTTATCCGGCTTTCGTTATAAGCGCCTGACTGGTACTTCTTACGAGCAGTCGCGTGGGCATCCGGTAG
>JAGRBZ010000261.1:0-9780 GCA_020433805.1 Anaerolineae bacterium | reverse complement strand
GTCGAGATGTGTTATCCGGCTTTCGTTATAAGCGCCTGACTGGTACTTCTTACGAGCAGTCGCGTGGGCATCCGGTAGAGTGTATTTTCGATGGGTTTATTCTGGATCAGGTTGACGAGCATCTCCACAGCCACCCGGCCCATATCGGCGATGAATTGGTCGACCGTGGTGATGCCGCCGTGGACACATGACGCTTCCTCGATATTATCAAAGCCAACAACGGAAATATCGTTGGGGACAGTTAATCCGGCATCGATGATGGCTTCAATAGCGCCGATGGCTGATTTATCATTTGCCGCAAAAATTGCGGTAGGGCGTTCAGGCAAGCTTATCAATTTTTTGGCACAGCGATAGCCTGTCTCTTGGGTAAAATCACCTATCTGGATGAGATCAGGATCGAGAGGAATGTTGGCCTGCCGCAAGCTGTCTTTGTAGCCTTCCAGGCGACGAATTGCACTCTGCAAATCGGGTCGTCCGCCAATAAAACCAATCCGGCGATGGCCCAGGCCCAGCAAATGCTCCATCGCCGACATCGCGCCAATGCGATTAGTGGCAATAACAGCGGGAAAATCGGTACTATCCCGGTGAGGGTCAATCGCAACCAGGGGAAAATTGGTGGAAAAAGTTTCTGCAGTAGGCGTGACAACAATAATACCATCCGTAATGCTGCCGTTGAGCAGTGACACATATTGGCGTTCCCGCACAGGCCAAGTTCGGTCGGTGCTGTCACCACCGGTGTAAACTAACAGATCGTAGTCCAACCGTTCAATAGCACGGTTGACGCCTTTGACTACATTGAGACAAAACGATTGGTTTAGATCGGACACTATCAGGCCGATAACGTTGGTTTTGCGGCTGCGCATACTTTTAGCCGCCAAGCTGGAGGTATAGCCTAACTCTTTGATGACACGTTGAATGTTTTCGTAGGTTTCTTCGGCTACATCGTCTTTGTTATTGAGCACCCGTGACACGGTTGAAACGGACACACCGGCCGCCGCCGCAACATCTTGAATTGTCACCGTCGACTTCTTACGAGCCATTCTATTTATCTCTCCGTTAGGCCAAATATCGGCTTCGGTATTGTTTCCGGTATCGTTACCGGAAGTAACATCATTGTAAGAGGGAAGCCTGTATTTGTCAAGCGTAAAAACAACAAATTTCGTCTGGTTTATGACGAATCGCCATAAATTCCGAACCTTTTCGGAGGAGTAGGATAGTCCTTACAGGACGACAGCGAGAATGAAAATTTATTATCAAGCCGCGGAGTGAGCCGCAAGCGTCAGATGCGAACGGGGTGGGCCAAGCCGCTCCGCATCTGAGGATGCTTCGCTCCTCGCTATTAAATCTATTTTCAGAGGGGTCGAACAGTCTCAAATGAGACGACAACGACAATGAAAATCTTTTGCTACCGGCTATCGGCTAACTGCTATTTTACGAGGAATGGAATGAACTTCACGGATGGATTAAATAGGAGGATACGGCACGTTCCGGCCCAGGCGAGCCGTGGGGAACTGACGGCTGGTGACCAGCGTTGACACCCGCTTTTTGAGGGCTTCCAGTTCACGGGCGGTAATGAAGTCGGCTAAAACAGCGCAAAGCTGGCCATTATCAAGCAGCGTATGAAAATTATCCAAATCGTCCATCAAGGGTTCGGCGATGGGTTGATCGCAAAAGTCCCAAATCACGGTGCGAAGTTTGAGATCAGAATGGAAGGTTAGGCCGTGGTCGATGGCCCAAACGGTGCCGTCGGTGCCTTTGAGGCAGTGGCCACCTTTACGATCGGCGTTGTTGGTCACGTAATCAAACAGGGCCATGCGCTTGAACTCTTCGATATAAAGCGGCACCTCACGCATTGTAAAAAAGTGAGCGTCGTAATCGGCTTCGACAAAAAGTTGTACGGTGCCAAAGCCGTGTGGCCCGTTACGCAACACCGTGGTGGGGATATTGGGCCAGCCCAACACCTGGCTCACCAAATAGCTGGCAAACTCACGCTGCGACAGACTACGATTGGGAAAATCCCAAAGCGGTCGCTCACCGTCACCGGGTTTGTAAATGCCCATTACCACCTGCTCGTCCGGCCCGGCTAAATTTGCCAGGAAGGTATAATTAGAACTCCAAGGCATCAATCCTTGGAGTTCCATAGCCGCATTCAGCAGCGTATCAAGACAGTCATTGTCGCAATAATTCACAGATGGTGCCGGAGTTAAGGCCAAATCTCGTGCGGTTTGAATCGTTGTTAAAATCTTATCGGGGGGAAGCTTTAACCGTTTGCTCAATTCCACTGTACTCTTTCAAAGCCGTTGCTTTTAGGGCAAAAATGCCCCTCCGGGTCGATGGGTGAGTCGCACAAGGGGCAAATCGGACGGCCCTGGTTGACAATCTCCAGGGTGTGTTCGCTTAAGGCTTGCATTTGCGAGCGCGTGGCCCAAAAACGCGCCGTGGCGATTTCGTCCTCATCGGCATCAACCTGCATTTCTTGCACGACCAGCACGACCATGTCTTGATCTTGGTCGTAACCTAAGCCAATTTGGCCCACAATAAAATCAGGGTCGAATGGTTCTTTCAATATTAAATCGGTTGTTAAGGGCCGATCAATCTTAGAGAAAGAACGCGGATACTTTTCGTCAAGCTCTTCCAAAAGTTCGGTGGTGCTCACTGCCAAGACGCGAGCCTGCTCTTTTTCAATTTTCAAGGTCATACTCGAACCACTTTGGCTGGCCTGCAGAAGGAAGACACGCTGGCCGGGATCACCAACTGCGCCAATGGTAATACGAGAGACCGGATTAAAATCTGTTAAGTTTCTGGCCATAATCTTTCGACTCCTCGAACTTATTTCTCTTCCTGAGGAGGTGATGGAGGGTTATGATTGGTGTCATTAACACAGACAACACGCGGCCCCATAAAGGTAAAGTTTACGGTGGTTAGCGAAGCCGTACTAATGACAATACGCTGAAATAAATCAAAATGAACGCCTAAATAATGCGCCACCGCCGATTTAATAAGATCGGCATGGCCTACCAAAGCAATGGTCTGTTCCGGGTGTTTGGCTACAAGACCATTTACTTCCCGTATGAACCGGCTCTGCATTTCGTACATCGTTTCGCCCCCAGGGAAACCGGCCCCACTGGGATAGAACTGAATTTGAGACCACGACTTTTCTTTGGATAATTTCTTGATTTCTTCGCCTGTCCATTCACCATAATCAACCTCAAGCAGCCCGCTGTGTTGCTGAACGGGTAGCTGGTGATGTTTGGCGATAATCGTGGCCGTTTCCACGGTGCGTTCCAAAGGGCTGGCATAAATCGCATCGAGTTTGGTATTCGCCAGCCGTTCGCCTAAAGCTTCGGCCTGTTTGCGACCCTGGTCGTTAAGATAGACACCGGGCGTTCTGCCGGCCAACTTGTGTGTTTTTGTCCACTCATTTTCACCATGCCGCACAAAAAGCACGGTGGTCGGCTTTTTCTCCGGCTTGGCCTCTTCATTCTCTTTTTCTTTGTCTTGGACGTCTGTCACGTTTTTTTCCTGTAGAAATGTGTGATAGTAATATAACCCATCCCGTGCCTACAGTCAAACGATTTCAAAATTAAGCGGGCAATTGCGCCTTTTTAGGAGCGTGAATCAAATAACTTCCGCATTTGAGTTTAGGTAATTGGTAAATAGGTAGTGGTAATTGGCTGTTCACCCCTAATTACAAAATACCAATTACGAATTACCCGACAGAATTGGGTAAGTTAATGAATTATCATTCTTTAGTCGAAACCGGGATGATACTTTTCCTTTACATTCCCTGGCGACAACGCAGAGCATTGTCGCCTCTTTCGGGCACTCAGCGTCCCGTAGGGCGTTCCAACGCAGAGCGTCGGAACGAATGTATTCAAGAAACCTTTTTGAAAGACCCCTTAGTCGAAACCGGGATGATACTTTAGAGGATGTTAATGAAGTATTTCTTACGAAAGTTGATCGAGCAGCCGATCGATTACACCCACAACTACCTCGCCGGCCGAACCATCTGCATCAAGCTCCGGATTCCAGAGGGTCACTGAAATAGCGGCGATCTGCCCGGTAGCTGCCAGATGACTCAGCGAAGCGTCGATTACCTCTAACGCTGCCCCGCCTTCCGCCGGATAGCTCACCGCCGCAAGATCGGACAACGACAGCACATCGCAATCAAAATGGATGTAGAGCGAACGATCCGGCAGCGATACCGATGCCAAATCGGTCACGTTCGGAACGTGGGTTACCGCCGACTCGGCCACCGCTTCGGCTTCTTCGGGGTCGAGATCACGTGCATCAGTGAGGATGACGTTGGCTTCGGGCAGAACTGTAGCCCCAGCCCCAACAACAATGGTCTGCTCGCCGCGCCCGCAGAGCATCGCCAGCGGCATACCGCCCACAAAACCGCTGGGGCTGGTATCGTGGGTGTTAAAATCGCCGTGGGCATCGTACCAAACCAGCGAAAGGTCGCTGGCCTCCTGTTGCAAACCGGCCAGTACGCCGATACTCAGGGTGCAGTCGCCCACAAAGACAACGGGCAAATGGCCACTGGCTCGAATAGCAGCTACTTCTTCAGCTAAAGCACGGCAAAGCGCCCCCATGCGTTCGGTGGGGCTGCCGTCGGGCAGATCGGGGGTGAGCAGTCGCCAGGTATGCCGCGCGGACCCAAGTAGAATCGGGCTAAAATCGCCTAACCAATAAGGGACAAACATATAAATGGGCTTCATCATGTTTTACTCGTACTGGATACCCGGTGGTAAGAACCATTGGCGCTGCGTAAACATATCAAACCCAAGCCCGCTAAACAGTGAAAAGGCCTGAGCCGTCGAGTAGACCATTACCACCTTGCTATCAAGCTCGCGGGCATCGGCCAGCATGCGATAAGTTAGCGTGGTTGCTACACCTTGGTTACGATAGTCGTCGATGGTGACCAAATTGGTAATCGTAGCTGCGCCATCCGTACAGAGAAGCGCTCCGGCACTAACCGGTTGCTCATCGACAAAAGCCAAATAAAGCCGAACCCGATCTTCTTTGAGGTGCGAGACTGAATACAACTTGACCATATCCCTTAACGGAAAATCAAAAACAAGATGCAGCAGTGTGCAAAAAGCCGTTAAGGAAGGCACAGTATCGACCTTTTCGATGGTTGCTTCCGTATTGCGATCCACCTCTTCGGGCTGGCCGGTAATGACCATCACCGGCTGCGGCGGCAGTGACTGGTAATGGCAGTCATTAAGGAAATCGGCACCACCCGGCACAAAGTCGTCGATTAATTCAACCGCATAAAGCGAGTCGCGCGATGAATAGAACGCAGAGGTATCGGCCAGGGTATCATCCGAAAGCCCGGCCTCATCGCGCGGTAAAAACGTATTAAACGTTGGAATTTGCAGACCACTAAAACCACGAACCCAGTGCGGCATAATTTCAAGTGAGCCGCCGGTAATATTTCGATATACCAGCGCCTGTACGTCGATAATATGCCTATCTAGTATTGAGCGAATTGAGGCATCCATAGTTCTTCTTCCTATATCCTCGTAGTTGAATGAACAATACAGAAAGATAACACACTCTTTTGCTTTTTACCAAATTGAGGAGGTCAAGATAATGAGGGGAATTTTAAGAAAAATTAGCCGCTACTGTGCGTGCTATTTTCTGGGGCTGTTCCATGCTTGTGGATGTGCCACTGCTGTAAATCGGGTAAATGATCGTCGTAATGCTCACCAATGGCGATAATCAGTTGAGCCAGCGAACCTTGGTCATCGGGCCAGGGGTAAGGCCCACGCAGTTTCCAGTCGCCGGGAGTTAAGTCGATAAGAAAATTATCGACCGCAATCTGCGTTTCGAGCAGATCATGATGATTTTCTGCCCAGCTTTTTTTAGCCCGTCGGGCCACCAAAATTTCATTCCAATCCAGCCCCGGCTCATCCACAGCCGGTACCTTAGGCAGCGAGGGATCAAAAATATGACGCGCCGCCTGCAGCATACGCTGCTCCCAATCAACAATATGGCCCACCATATCGCTAATCGACCAGTGGCCGACGGCATGTTTTTCAATCAGTTCCTCTTCTTCAAACGTATCCAGCACCGCCATAAACTTGGCCCGCCGCTGCTTCAGCGTCATAATCAACGACGCAGCATCAATATCTTCGTGCAGCGCTTCCCGCCACAACTCTATCTCGGCTGAATGTTGGCGAATATGCTCTACCATTGTCTCGATGATATAGCTGCGAATGGTAAAGGGGCGGCCCTGTCGCTCAAAGCGCCGGTCAATGTCGGCATAATCCATCGCGTTAATGAAATAGATTATCTGCTCGTAACTGTGGTGGACGGCCGCCAGCACGGAATTCCACGAGGTGTCATGCCACGCTTCCAGAGAGTCGTGGTTGTGCTCGTAGGCATCAGGGTTATTTACTTTATCTGCCTGACCGGCTTTGATGAATTCCAGGTTTTTGATGACTTGCTCATCCCAGCCAATAATATGCGCTAAGACATCTTTTATCGTCCAGCCCTCATAAATTTCTTCTTCGGTCAGTTCGCGATAGGAGAGTCCTTTGATAGCGTCGAACAAGACCTCGCGGCCATACTTCAAATAAGAAACAATTTCCGGGATGGTGGACATATTAAACCGGCGCAGCCTCCTCTGATACCACTTCGATCACTTCCGCTGCCAGGTCGTATCGACCGAAGGCCGGGATGAGATAAATACCCTGCACAAAGGGTCGAAGCTGCATAACCAAATCGCGGGCCAGCCCCACGCCAACTTCAGCCCCATTTTTACCGGCCTCTTTCATCTGAGACCGCAGTTCATCCGGGATGTTGATGCCGGGAACTTCATTGTGCAAGAAGTCGGCATGCCGACCGTTGTAGAGCGGCAGCACGCCGGCAATAATTGCCAGCGGCCAGGGGCCAAACTCCGACTCATAGCGGGCGATAAAAGCCTGAGCCTCGGCCACATTGTAAACCGGCTGGGTTAGGGCAAAATCGGCTCCGTTTTCAATTTTCTTGCGCAGCACCTTCAGCTCCCGCTCAGGATCGCCGGGGGTCAGGTTCAGCGCACAGCCAACGGTAAAGCGAGTTGGTTGGGCCAGCGGTTCGCCGCCGTGGTCGACACCCTGGTTAAGCCCTTGCTTGAGCAGCTTGATCAATCCGGTTGGCACTACGTCATAGGCGTCGGTGGCCTCCGGATATTCGCCAATCGAGGTTGGATCGCCCATGACGGCAAAAACGTTGCGCACGTTGAGGGCGTGAGCCGCCAGCAAATCACCCTGTACCCGCAGAATATTGCGCCCGCGAATGGGAAAATGAAGCACCGTTTCCAAATCGAGCCGATTCTGAATAAGGTAGCACATCGCCCACGGACTCATGCGCATCCGCGCCCGGGGGCTGTCGGCCACGTTGATCATGTTCGCTCCGGCGGCTTTCAAGGTCGCTACTCCGGCCAGAACCTCTTCGACAAAAACCCCTTTCGGCGGGCTAATCTCAGCGGTAACTACGAATTCGCCCGTTTCAAGCCGGTGCGCCAGTCGGGTTGGCTCCAGAACGTTGGCCGGGCCGGAGCTTGTTTCGGCCTCGCGCGTTACCCGCAGCAGCGGCGACGCCTGCCGCGACGGATCATCCAGTGCTGCCCGCATGTAAGCGATATGTTCCGGCGTGGTGCCGCAGCAACCGCCCACCAGTCGAACTCCGGCCTCTACAAAGGCCAGCGCGTAATCGCCAAAATACTCCGGGGTAGCCGGATAGATAATGCGACCACCCACCCGCTCGGGCCAACCGGCATTGGGTTGGGCCGACAGCCGTGTACCGGCGGGCAGTAGTTCGCTAAGCTGTCGAATAGTACGCAGTACCCCCGATGGACCCATCGAACAGTTAAGCCCGATAACGTCCACAGGCAACTCGGCCAGTTGGGCCGCGACTTTGGTCGAGGTCATTCCCAGCGGTGTACGGCCATCTTCCGTAAACGTTACTTGCAGCACGATAGGGATCTCGCTCGATACGGCGCGTGCGGCCTTAACAGCCTGTTCCAACTCGGCCACATCGGCAAACGTGTCGAACATCAGCAGATCGGCCCCGGCTTCGACCAGCGCGCTCACCTGCTCGTGAAAAATGGTATACGCCTTACCGGCGCTCAGTCGCCCCAAGGGGGCTAACTGCATACCCGACGGCCCCACCGTTGCGGCGATAAAGACCTCTTTAAAGGAAGCATCTACCACTCGACGCGCCAGCGAAACACCGGCACGATTGATGGCCGTAACCGAGTCGGCCAGACCATGCTCCGCTAATTTTACCCGATTGGCTCCAAACGTATTGGTTTGGATGATATTCGATCCGGCTTGAATATAGGACTGATGAATTTCGCCTATTAAAGCCGGATTACTGGTATTCAATTCATCAAAACAGCGCTCAAAAGGAATGCCTTTGGCATAGATGGTCGTACCCATAGCACCGTCGCCTAACAGCGGGCGACTGTCGAGTTCAGCGAGAAAATGATAGCCCACGCGACAGGTTTATCCTTTCTTTGATAGCAATCTGTATCAAGTAAACATCAATTTTTAATTTTTTTGGGAAGTTGCTTTTCAACGTACAGCTTGCCGGCCGGAGTGACGGTTAATGTGCCAGCCTTGGTCATTTTAATCCAGTGGCGTTGGTTGGCCGTAACTTGCAAGCTATTTTCAATGTTCAGTGGTGCTCTAATTTTAGCCGCTTTGTAACACGTATACAAGTGGTCGATGGTAATCGAGTCGACTTTAAGCAGATGTTGCAGGTAGTGAACGAAAACCAGATTGCGTTCCTCATTGGTGATGGGGACTTTTGTATCCATAAATTCAACCAGCGATGGTCGCCCGTTAGCCGCTCCCAGGCTTAGACCTTCGATGAAGTTATAGGAAATTTTTTCAACCACGGGTTTGGCCTCTGTTATTTCATCGACCTCCGCAGGTGAAACTTCTGTTTCAGGGGAGGGAGCCGCGTCATCAGCCGGTTTTGTCTTTGTGGCTGCGGGCTTTCTGGAGTTTGATTTTGTCGTTGTGCGCGTTGACTTCCGGGTTCGGGTCCGCTTGGGTTTGGCTGTTACAAGCGACTCCTCGGCTGTTTCATCTTCTACAAAATGCGCCTTAAAGTCAGCATAGATCGCCTTAACAAACGTCTCACTGCCTTCAACTTCCAACACGCCTTGCGCTAAATCAATTTTTAACCGCGTTGCCATTATTCTTCATTGCCTCCGATGACTGTTCCCTACTTCGATTATATCACAAGACCGGCAAACATAAAACCGTGTAATTTGGCCTATTGGCTAAAATTGACAATATTGTTAAAGCGCACCATAGTTAGGGCATGAACGCACGTATTGGCATCGAGTACACATCTGCGGTTCACCAAACCGCCGGTATAGGCCGTTATACCCGCGAGATGGTCAACGCCCTGGCGCGCCTCAAACCCAGCCCCGACAGCCCGGCCTACCGTCTATTTGTGGCCCAAGCCGGTCGTAGCGAGCCACCGCCCGAACTTGATGAGCGTTTTAGCTGGCATTCTACTCACCTGACCGAACGCTGGTTGGGAAGACTGTGGTATCGACTGCGACTGCCTCTAAACATCGAACGCTGGACAGGCCCGCTTGACCTGTTCCACGCGCCCGATTTTGTTCTGCGGCCGGTCAAGCCCGGTACGCGCACGTTGCTCACGGTCTTCGATCTCTCCTTCATCAGAGAACCCGACAGCGTCATGCCCGGCATGAGTGACCATCTCACCACCTGGGTGCGCCGCTCCGTACATCAAGCCGACCACGTCATC
>JAGRBZ010000260.1 GCA_020433805.1 Anaerolineae bacterium | reverse complement strand
AACTCCGGCCCGTCGATTTTAGCCGAGATGCTGTCGGCGGGCCTGGGCGTGCAGGGCATGCTATGGGCCACCAGCCCGGCCTGCACCGAACTGGAGACCGTGGTGACCGACTGGGTGGCCCAGATGCTCGACTTGCCCGACAAGTTTCGAGCCAAGAAAGCCGGCGGTGGGGTGATACAGGACTCAGCCTCTAGCGCAACGTTATGCGCCATCTTGGCCGCGCGTGAGCGGGCTACCCACTTTCAGGTGAATGCCAAAGGTATTAACGGTAAGTTGGTAGCCTATGCGTCGAGCCAGGGGCACTCTTCGATTGAAAAAGGGATCAAGATTGCCGGCATCGGACGCGAGAATTTGCGTCTGATCGAGGTCGATGAGCGCTTTGCGATGCGGGCCGATGTGCTGGCCGAGCAGATCGAGCGTGACAAGAAGGCCGGATTGACGCCCTTTTTTGTGGCGGCCAATGTGGGCAGTACCTCATCGGCGGCGATGGATCCGCTGCCGGAAATAGGGCAGATTTGCCGGGAACATGGCCTGTGGCTGCATGTCGATGCGGCGATGTACGGGACGGCGGCGATATGTCCGGAGTTTCGCTTTATTCATGAAGGCCTCGAACTGGCCGACAGCTATACCTTCAATCCGCACAAGTGGATGTTCACCAATTTCGACTGCAACTGCTTTTTTGTCGCCGACCGGGAAGTGTTGATCAACACGCTAAGCATCATGCCGGAGTATCTACGCAACGAGGCCACATCGGCCGGTGATGTTTTTGACTATCGCGATTGGCAGATTCCGCTGGGACGGCGTTTTCGGTCGCTCAAGTTATGGTTTGTCATTCGCCACTACGGTATCGAGGGCTTGCGTTATCACATTCGGCGTCATGTTGAGTTGGCTCAGCAGTTCGTCGAATGGGTCAAAGCCAGCGACTCCTTCAAGCTATCGACCGAGCCGATGTTGAACCTGGTTTGTTTTCACCACACCGGCGGCGATGCTGTCAACCAGGCGATCATGGATCAACTCAACACCAGTGGGGAGCTGTATCTAACCCATACCAAGCTCAACGATCACCTTGTGCTGCGTTTTTGCGTTGGGCAAACCCATACTGAAATGCAGCACATCGAGCGCGCCTGGCAGCAGATTCAGGCAGCGGCACTATAAACAAAAAACCTTCCTTAACATTGACATGTTTTTTGGAGTTTGATATTCTTAAATGTACACAATTGTCACGTATTTCCTCTATTAAACTACTTTAATTATCCTACATTTTAGGAGTTTCAAGGAAGATTCAAATGAGAAAACTGTCGCTGTTAACTTTTGCTGCTGTTTTGTGTTTCGTCGGTCTTACATCGATGGCGTATGCCTCCGACCCGGTACATTGGGGCTATGAAGGCGATATTGGCCCGGATAAGTGGGGCGACCTTAGCCCCGATTTTGCTGCGTGCTCAACCGGGGTTGAACAATCCCCGGTCGATATTGTTGCTGACGCACCGGTTAATGAGGCCGATATCCAGTTTAACTACCAGCCGTCAGCTTTAACGGTAGTTAACAATGGGCACACCATTCAGGCGAATTATGATGAAGGTAGTTCTATTGTTGTTGACGGAACGACTTACAATCTGCTGCAATTCCATTTCCATGAGCACAGCGAAAACACCATCGCCGGTGAGCCGGGGGCTATGGAAGTTCATTTTGTGCACCGGAACGACAGTGGCGACTTAGCCGTTGTCGGGGCGATGCTGAATGTCGGAGCCGAAAGTGAGTCGCTGGCTCCGGTATGGACCAACATGCCGGCTGAAGAAGGCGAGCCGGTTGCGGTTGATGGTGCCACGGTTAGCGCGGATGACATATTACCCGCCGACCGGACCTACTACCGCTTTAATGGATCATTGACAACGCCGCCGTGTTCGGAAGGGGTGACCTGGCTGGTTATGACTAACCCCATCGAGATTTCAGAAGAGCAGCTTGCCTCGTTTCAACAAATTCACAGCGGTAATTACCGGCCTGTTCAACCTATGAATGATCGTGAATTCTTCGTATCGGCCGATATGGACACTGCCCCGGCGGAAATGGAAGCCGAGATGGAAGAAGAAGCCCTGGATACTGAAATGGAAGCCGAGATGACTGAAGCTGCACCGGAGACCGCCAGCGAAACTCCAGCCGCTTTACCGCAAACCGGAGGAGAGAATAATTCCGTGATGCTGAGTATGTTGTTAGGCAGTACCGGCTTGATCATTTTCTTAGGCGGTTTGAAGTTACGCCGTCGAGCTGTCCTGGTTCGAAAAGATAGCTAGCTGATCGAGCTGTTTTTAGGCAACCAGATCAGTTCGATCAAAGTTGCCATCGATAGATGACTAAGATAACGGATTAGTCGGTTGAAAAATTTGTGCCGGTACCTTGTTAGGGTGTAAGTAACCCCGCAAGGACCGGCATTTTTTATTGTGGCCAATATCGGCGAAATGCGGACAATTTAGCAAATTGTTCTACGAACTGTGTCAGTTCTAAAAATGCATCGCGGTTACTGCCTCACCCACGGCTTGGGCCGAAAATTTATCGAAGACGAAGACCAGATAGATTGAAACCAGCACCATGCCCATATACGGTAGCAGCGCTGTAGCGGAAAAATTGGGCGGTAAAGCCAAGATGATCATCGGGGCATTCGAACTGGTGTGCAGGATCGCCGGGCCGCCCAACGCATTGCCACTACGGGCGTAGCTGTAAGCCAGCGGAAAGGCCAGCATCGCCGCCAACAATACCGAGGCCAGAGCTGATGCCCAGCCCAGGCTAAGAAGCAGATAGAGATGTTGTGCTGCAAAAAGTAGAGCCGAGAGCGTCGCCGCCCAAACAAACGAAAATTCATTTTGCAGATGACCAAAGACAAAGCCGCGATGGATAACTTCCTCAGTAATGCCGTTAAGCAGAATGATACCTACCCATAGTGCCAACCAGTTCGGTTGAAGATGGATTGGCACACGCTGAAACCAACCCAAAAACGGCAGAAAAAACCACATGGGCAGGCTAGCAAGCAAGGCCACGACGATGGCCGGTCGTCGCGCTTGGGCAAAACCCACTACCCGCCACGATTGTCGCCAGGTTTGGCTGAAGAGTAGCCTTTCAGCGACCAGAGTCGCTCCGACCCCCCAGGCACACAAGAGCATCTGCCGCAGCAGCATAGGGAAGTCAGGCGGAGTAAAGAAGGCTGCGGCAATCAGTGGAATGATTACCAGGATTGCTGCTGTATAGACCTTGACCAGAATGTTCGCCGGCTTTTTCATGATTGATTTCTCCCGGATGTTATAATAACTTGATCCACGGGACGGCGCAGTGAGCGCGGCATCGCGTCGGCATAGCCAAAGCGGAGCAGCAGTTGTGGCGATGATCCGCCCAATCCCAGCGCGCTCTGTAACTGCAAACGCAGGTCGGCTACCTCGATCGACTGGTTCAAGAATGCCGATTTGATATTCAACGCCGTCAGTTTGAGGGCCAGCCGCTCGTAAACCTGGCCGGTTCGTACCCAGGTTGCCTTATCGTCTGTTTCCGACGTGATCACCACTGCCCCTGAGGAGCTGCGCAGTTTTTTGGCATCAATGTCGGCTTGTTGCTGTGGCTTGGTACCGGCCACAAACATCCGTCCAAGCCAACCCGGCACCTCGGGATTGCCGGAGCAGCGCGAGAACAGACCATCGCACGAAGCGATAGCTTCCTTCTTGTTGAAACGCAGCCACGTGATGAGTTCATCAACAAAGGCATGATCGGCGTATTGGCGGAGATTACCTTGATTGACGTATTCCAGCACCGTCTCGAGTTCAGAAGGATTGAGCACATAACGCAATGCCACGCCTGGCTCCAAGGGCAGGGCTTGCACAGTGTCAAGGTCGGTTGCCTTAACCGGTTGGCCGTCATACTCGGAGCGCGTGTTTTGGCGGTGCTCGATGGCTTTAAACAAGGGACTGTTCTGGGAGGTATCGGCTGTGAGACGAACACGGATGGTATCGGCTGTCTCAGGATAGGTGACTTCGGCGGCATAGCCAGCCGCCCGGGCCGCTATCAGAAAGTTTTCGAGGGCACAGCCTAGGCTGATCCATAACTCGCGGTCATCGGGATCGACAACCGGCAAACGGCGCGTGTAGTCCGGATGAATTTCGATCGCATCTTCTGTGAGGGCGAACTGCCACGGTTGGGTGTTGTGGCCATTCGCGGCCAGAGTCGCATAACGGATGAGTTCTCGTATTTGGGCCGACAGGGTTACATTCCTCTCAAGTGGTCGGCGGATGTGATTGACCTGGGCCTCATAATCGAGCCAGGGGGCAACTTCGATCAGCGCATAAGCCCCGACTGTGGTTACACCGACCGCCGCCAGAAGTTTGAAAAAATTGCGCCGGCTGAGCATAGGACGAGACGGCAGGTTGTTCATTGCATTAACTCCTTTTGTTCGTGACCATACTAAGCCGTCAGATGTTGGGCTACCTCGGCTAGACGATTGGCAAAGCCGAACTCGTTGTCGTACCAGGCCGCCACCGAGATGAACGTGCCCTCGTAAACCTGTACCAGGGGCAGATCAACAATCGAAGAATGGGAGTCGCCCACGATTCGGCTGGACGCCCATTCCTCCTCCAGCACATCCAGAACACCTTTGAGGGGGGCGGTACCGGCTGCGGTGCGTAAAGCAGCTATCACCTCATCGCGGCTGGTGGGACGCTCAGTAACGGCGTTCAGTTCCACAATGCTGCCCGTGCGAACCGGCACGCGGTAAGCCTTGCCGGTCACCTTCAATTCCGGCCAAATGAATTTGAGCGCCTTAGCTGCGCCTGATGATGAGGGAATGATATTCTCTGCCGCGGCCCAGGAGTCGCGCCGATCCTTCATCGGCTGGTCGGTTAGCGATTGGGTGTTGGTATAGGCGTGAATGGTTGAAAAGAGTCCGTGTTGGATCCCCCAATTTTCAAGTACAATCTTGACCACCGGAGCCAGCGCGTTGGTCGTACACGAGGCCATACTGACAATTTTATGCTGCTCAGGGTCAAATCTGTCGAGGTTGATGCCCGCCATCAGAACGGCATCAGCGTCCTGTAAAGTTTTACTAGCCGCGCTAATTAACACGCGCTGTGCGCCTCGATCCAGATGGGCCTGCGCTCCGGCGCGGGTGGTAGCCCGGCCTGTGCAGTCCACCACCAGATCAACCTCCAGCGCCCGCCAATCGGGCAGTTCTTTGGCGGCGTTGAAGTAAGGAATAGTGTGATCTCCGATGCTAAAACCCTTCTCATCCGCTCTGACCTCTTCCGGCCAGCGGCCATAATTGGAGTCGACCGCGAAGAGAGCCGCCAGGGTCGATACATCTTTGATGTCTGAAATGGCTGCCGGGGTAAAAAGACCTCTTTGCAGCGCTACCCGCAGCGCCGAGCGACCAATTCGACCAAAACCGTGAATTGCAATCTTTTTCATTGTTTTCTCCTTAAAAATTGTCGATTTGATAAATACGCATCAAGGTAATGCCGGTGAGGCTAAGCCTACTCCACATTACGCCCCCACTTTAAGAGGGAGTATCGAAATAAATTGTGGTGTTAAAACCTTCGCTTAAAATATCAGGGGTAAGGTATGCAAACCCCGTAGCACTAAACCTGGCTTCCAGGATAGGGTTTCAGGCGCAACTTCCAGCCGCAGGTTGGGCAAGCGGCGCAGCAAGGTGTTAATTGCAATCCGCCCTTCCAGCCGAGCCAGGGGCGCACCCAGGCAGTAATGCGGTCCCATGCCAAAAGCTACATGACGGTCAATGTCGCGACCAATATCCAACGTTTCCGGGTTGGGAAACTGTTCGGGGTCGTGATCCGCTGAGCCGATAACGACAAAGACCATCTCACCTCGAGGGATGACCGCTCCCCCTATAGCTATATCTTCGCTAGCATAACGTCCGGTTGAGGTTTCAACCGGACCATCATAGCGGAGAAGTTCCTCGATGGCCGACTCGATCAGGGTCGGGTCGGCTTTGAGCCGGGCCAACTGGTCGGGGTGTTGGAGGAGGGCTAACGTGCCATTGCCGATCAGGTTGACCGTTGTCTCATGGCCGGCGACCAGCAGCAGGTAGACCATCGCGAAAAGTTCATCTTCGGTCAGCTTGTCGCCGACTTCTTCGCTGAGCACCAGGGCGCTTATGAGATCGTCCTGAGGTGCGGCCCGGCGAGCCTCAAACAGGACGCCTAGATAAGCGGTAAAGTCCAGCATCGCCGACGCCGTCTTCTCGACCTCGGCGTAAGAGGTAGTAGACACGGCCATATCCGACCAGGCGCGAAACTTGTCCCGGTCTTCAGCGGGGACACCTAACAGTTCGGCTATCACGATGATGGGCAAAGGAAAGGCATAGTCGGCAATGAGATCGAGCTTGCCTTTGGCTTGCACTGCATCCAAGAGGGTGTCGGCAATGGTTTGAATTCGATCGCGCAAGCCGGCCACCAGATGGGGGGTAAATGCTTTGTGAACCAAGGCCCGCAGCCGAGTGTGGTCAGGCGGGTCCAGCTTGAGGAGATTGTGGTCAAGCTTGGCCAGCACCTCGGCCTGATGGGGGATCTGCACTATCTGTTCCGGAGTTTTGGCGTTGCGCCAATCCTTGACAAAGCGATCATCTTTCAGAACCGTTACGACATCATCATAGCGCGTAATCAGCCACACACTTTGCCCCTCCGGCAGCGTCACTCGATGAACCGGAGCCGCTGAACGTAACGCTGCGTAAGTAGGATAGGGGTTGGCTTTGAACGCCGGATCAAGTAGATTGACCTCCGGGATAGTTTCCGCGTTGGCAGCTATTTTGTTTTGCGATAAATTTAAGGCGGTCATGCGAATATTTCTCCTTTCATGCAAACTATTTTTGTGATTTACATTTGCAACAGCCAAAGCCGGTCGGATGACAGATACCCGGCTCTAGCCATCGAAGTCTATGGTTTCTGCATACATGGCTGCACCATACGTAGTGGCCAGAATTTGCAGTTGGATAGGGGTGATCCTAACCATCGTGTGCCAGCGCCTCCGATCGGTTGAAAATAGATCGATGCTGTCTGTGACGATCTCGGCCGTGCCGCGCAGTCGCCAAGTTTCGGTCGTGAGGGCAACGCCCGGTTCGCTCTCCAAGTTAAAGAGATGGTCCGACGTATCAGGAACCAGCAAATACAGCATCGTTCCTTGTCCGAGGCAGCGGACTACCGACGCCTGAAGACCGGCCGGGCCGGTGGTGGCCAGAGTACACCAGTCTGCTTCGGCCAAGATTTGAGTCGCTCGAGCACGTAATTGGTCTAACATACATGTTCCTGATTTTTTAGACGATCTCTTTGGGATTGCTCAGATGATTTCAACTCACTGTTGCCACTATACCCGGATGGAGGGAGTAGTGTCATACGCCGGATGGAGTATAGGCTGGCGTAAAAAGGGAAGTAGTTGTGCGGGAATCAAAAAACTCACTAGGGGTTGGTGAGTTTTTTATTTCGACTTCGTTGTCAAGGTTAGACCAAGAGACCCAGCTCCCTGGCTTTGGTCACGGCCTGCGTTCGATTCTTGACGCCGAGTTTGCCATAGATGTTGCGGGCATGCACCTTGACGGTCAGAGGGGAGACGAAAATGTGTTGGGCAATTTCCTGATTGGTTAAGCCCTCGGCGATCAGGGCGAGAACTTCCAATTCGCGCTCGCTCAACGGTTCGATAAGATTTTGGATTTTAGGGCGATAATTGTCGATTGATGGTGCCTTTGTTGGGGCAGCATCAATCGTAACTTGTAAATCAGGAAAGGCGGCCAGCAGTTGGCCTATATAGCCTGGCATAAGGCCGGTTTTAGCCGCTTGAGACAACAATTGGGCCATTGGTTCGCCTTCGTCGACGAAGAGGCGAACATACCCTTCTAGTCTGGCCGGAGTCAGTGCTCGCTCAAGGCAAGTTAGGGCAGAGGGCAAGTTGCCCAGTGCCTGATAAGCCAAGGCCTGAAGCGCATCGGCCTTCATTTGGAGCCAGAGTAATCCGGCTGCTTGCGCGGCTTGGCTGTGCTGTTCACAGCGGCTCACAACCTCACGGAGCCGTGTTGGGTCGGCCGTGGATCGCCCTTGAGCCAGCATCATCTGGGCTTGTATGATCTGGCCGTATTCGTAGCCATAAACAAAGGTATACGAACCGGGATATTGACGCCGCAATGTCTCTGCCCAGTCAAGGCTGGGAAACCACGACAGCGCCGCCAGCAGGTCGCCTTGGGCCAGACGTAGATGTGTTTCAAAAGCCGGTAAGAGAGTAAGGACCCACGTCAGCGCCTGCTCTTCTGCCACCTGGCGCACCTGTTTGACCAGCGCGAAGGCATCATCCCACTGGCTTTGAGCTTGCTTGATGCGGGCCAGTGTGAGCAAACTCAATGCGATTAAATTGTGATTAAATCCTTGAGCAAGGTCCGTAACGGCGATGGTCGCATAGTGTAGGGCGGTTTCCAGATCGTTTCGCTCACGCAGTAAGTCGGCCAGGTTGAGGTACAGGCCGCTGCTTGCGGCTGAATGCAGAGTGTCCTGCTCGGCGACCCACGCGAGAGCTTGCTGGCACGTGGCAATCGCCAGACCCAACGCGCCCCGCGCCCGCTGGATATTGGTTTGATTAATAAGGGCTACGAGTGTCACGTACATAGTGCCGGCGGCACGACTGTTGGCCGCGGCCTCGGCAAAAGCTTGCTCGGCCCGGCGCACGTCTTGCTGGTGCATCGCCGCGTTTCCTAAGGCTCCGAACACAACCCCACGATATGGAGCGTTGTCTGAGCGTAAATTGGCCAGGGCTTCTTGGGACCAACGCTTTATTTGATCGGCCTCGAAAGGATTTCTGAGAGCGGCGATGAGAACGCGCGTCGCCATTATCTCGCCCCGGATATTTCGCGTTTCGTCTGTGTTAGGGCTATTCTGTTGGGTCAGAGCCTGTTCGGCTTCTTCAAGACAGCGAAGAGCACCTTCAAGATTGCGTTGCTGGAGCAACACCCAGGCCTGAATGAGGCAGAGTTTGGGCCGAACCCGCACAAATTCAGCCGGTAGTGAGGCGAGCCATTTGGTAAACAGAGGCTGCAAAGGATCGGTGGCAAATACACTTGTCCACAGTTGTTCGATCAGGCGAGCGACTTGCTCAAACGCGCCGGCGGCTACCGCATGCTGCATCGCTTCCTCCAACAAGTTTTGCTGCTCATACCAGGCACTGGCTCGATGGTGAATATCCGGCACGCTGTCCGGGTGGCTCTGCTCCAGGCGAGTCCGCAACACCTGGGCGAAGAGATGATGATAGCGATACCAGCGCCGCTCGTCATCGAGGGGAACAATGAAGAGATTATTTTGTTGCAGCTTTTCCAAGATGGCCTGGCTGTCGTTCCCTCCGGTAACGGCATCGCAGAGTGGACCGCTCAACCGTTCCAGAAGGGCGGTTTGCAGTAAGAAGGTTTGTATTCTGTCGGGTTGGCGCTGTAGCACTTCTTCGGCCAGGTAATCGACAATATACATATGACTGCCGGTAAACGCCTGAATGAAACCAGAGAGATCGTCTCGCCCCTGCATCGAGAGCGCGGCCAGCTGCAGCCCGGCAATCCAACCCTCGGTACGCGTTTCCAGGGCGGCGATATCCTCTGCCGACAAATGCAACCCCATCACTTCCTTTAAAAAGGCCGCTGCCTCATCCGGGGTAAAGCGCAGATCGGCCGAGCGAAATTCGGTCAAATGGCCGCGTGCGCGCAGCCGCGCCAAGGGTAAAGGGGGGTCGGCTCGGCTAGCAAGGATCAGATGCATGGCAGGCGGTAGGTTATTGACTAAAAAGGCGATCGCCGCGTGAATAGCGGGTAGGTGAATGAGGTGGTAATCGTCCAAAACGAGGACCAATTCAGGCATTTGCGCTATTTCGTTCACCAGCGCTGTTACCAGATTTTCAACAGAAGGGGGTTGAGACGATTGCAACGCTAGCAAAACAGCCTGACCAAAATCGGCCTTGAGCATTTGCAGGGCAGCGATGACGTAAGCCAAGAAGCGCGACAGATCATTATCGGCTTCGTCCAGCGAGACCCAACAGACGCCGCGATCGCTGTGAGGAATCCATTGAGCTAAGAAGGTGGTTTTGCCAAAGCCGGCCGGGGCGGAGATGAGCGTTAGCCGTCGTGATAGCCCGCTCTGCAACCGGTCGATTAAATGGGAGCGTGACAGTACCTCCTGTGATGGTCGGGCCTGAGGGATGAATAATTTGGTGCTCAGGATCGACGTAGCGTTCAGGTTACCAGCGTGCTTTATGGGTGAGACGGTCTCAGTCATGCGATCCCCTCAAGTGGTGGGGTTATGCGCTCAATATAGCTGTTAGCTTAGGACTCGCGGAAGACAGGTGTATTTAAGATTTAGTGGGGGGTGGTAGGGTCAAACTGTAGATATTATAGCCATTTGAAAATGAGCTACAAATACCTATTTGCTTTGATTTCTATGGGATCTTCTTTAACGTCAGTTGATCAAAAAAGCCTCCAATTTTGGAGGCTTTTTGTTTTTATTGAAATCGAAATTTAGCTCAACCGACCGGCAGCGGGTTGCGCTCGACAAAGCCGCGCTGGTGCCAGTAGGGATAGATGGGCTTTCTATCGCTGGCGGCGTCGAGTTTGGCGATTTGTTCGGCGGTTAGCTGCCATTCGAGGGCTTCCAGGTTTTGCTGAAGCTGCGTCTCGTTGCGGGCACCGATGATCACACTGGCGACGGTGGGCCGCTGTAACACCCAATTCAACGCAATCTGAGCCAGTGACTTGCCGGTTTCAGCCGCAATTTCGTCCATGACATCTACAATATCATAAAGCAACTCTTCGATGATGGGCGGTTCCTGCCCCTGAAGCTGATGCTGTCGGCTGCCGGGAGGAGCCGCTTGATCGCGGCGCACTTTTCCGGTTAGGTAGCCGCCGGACAGCGGACTCCAAACGACCGTGGCTACTTTTTGGTCGAGCGCCAAGGGCATCAACTCCCATTCGTACTCTCGCCCAATGAGCGAATAGTAGGCCTGGTGCGCCACGTAACGCGCCCAACCGTACTGCTTCGATACGGCCAGCGACTTCATCAGGTGCCAGCCGGAGAAGTTGGAGCAGCCGATGTAACGGACCTTGCCACTTTGCACCAAATCGTCCAGCGTGCGCAAGGTTTCCTCAACCGGCGTCTGGGCATCGAAGCCGTGCATGGTGTAGATGTCGATGTAATCCGTCTTCAGTCGGCGCAAACTGTCTTCGCACGCTTTCAGCAGATGATGGCGGGAAGAACCTAACGCATTTGGCCCTTTGGCCATGCGAAAGGTGGCCTTGGTTGAAAGCAACACTTTGTCTCGCCGCCCGCTGAGCGCTTCCCCCAGAATTTCTTCCGAGAGACCTCCTGAATAGACATCGGCGGTGTCGAAGAGCGTAACGCCGGCATCTAAACAGATATCTACCAGTCGACTGGCTTCGGCTACGTCGGAACTGCCCCAGGCACGAAAGAAATCGCCTTTACCGCCAAAAGTTGCCGTACCGAAACCAAATACCGGGACTTTGAGTCCTGAGTCGCCAAGTTGTCTGTATTCCATAAATCCTCCGATACTACTGTATAGTTTATTTCAGTAACTACTCAGCCGTTATGTCATTTCGAGCGATCCATAATCCTTGAAACATAGGATTACGCCCTCGCTCATGAACAAGCATCCTGAATAGCGGAGCGTATCGAAGGGTGCTTGTTGATGAGCAGCGACAAAGGAGCGAGGAATCCCCCAAGTCGCTGTTGGCAGCCTCACATCCGGGGGATATCTCGACAAAAAACGCCTCGAAATGACAAGTGCGACTTTAAGTAACGCAAGTTGTCACCTTGTGCGCAAGAGACCTTTAGGGTTTCCGAAATGCGTTATCCCGACCAGAAGAC
>JAGRBZ010000025.1 GCA_020433805.1 Anaerolineae bacterium | reverse complement strand
GAGCGCTTGGTCGGCCAGACGGCAAAACGTCAGGCTGTTACCAACGCTGACAATACCGTTTATTCGGTTAAGCGTCTTATCGGCCGTAATTACGAAGATACGACGGTTGAGCGCGATATGCTCTCTTACCAAATTCAAAAAGGCTCCAGTAATGACGCGCGTGTTCACATTCCCGTTATGGACCGGAACTACACCCCCCAAGAAATCTCGGCGATGATTTTGCAAAAGCTGAAAACTGATGCCGAAGCGTATCTGGGCGAAACCGTCACCGAAGCGGTTATTACCGTTCCCGCTTACTTCAACGACAGCCAGCGCCAGGCGACCAAAGACGCCGGTAAAATTGCCGGTTTGAATGTGCGCCGCATCATCAACGAGCCGACCGCTGCTGCATTGGCTTACGGTCTCGATAAGAAAGATGACGAAACTATTTTGGTCTTCGACTTAGGTGGTGGCACGTTTGACGTCAGTGTTTTGGAAGTTGGCGATGGCGTGATCGAAGTGAAATCAACCAGTGGCGACACCCACTTAGGTGGTGACGACTGGGACCAGCGCGTTGTCGATTGGATCGTGGCCGAGTTCAAGAAAGAGCAGGGCATTGACCTGAGCCAAGACAAGCAAGCGCTGCAACGTCTGAAAGAAGCCGCTGAAAAAGCCAAGATCGAACTCTCGACCGTTGTTGAAACCGAAATCAACTTGCCCTTTGTTACGGCAGATGCCAGCGGTCCGAAACACTTGCAGCTTAAACTGACCCGCAGTAAGTTTGAACAGATTACAGAAGACCTACTTGAACGTGTGAAAACCCCGTTTAACCAGGCCATCAAAGATGCCGGTGTTAGCGCCAGCCAAATTGATGAAGTTGTGTTGGTCGGTGGTTCAAGCCGAATGCCGATGGTTCAAGAGTTGGTTAAAAAGCTGGCCGGCGGCAAAGAGCCGCACAAAGGCGTTAACCCGGACGAAGTTGTAGCTATCGGCGCAGCTATTCAAGGTGGCGTTTTGGCCGGTGATGTAAAAGATGTACTCTTGCTCGACGTAACGCCGTTGAGCCTGGGTCTGGAAACTCTGGGTGGCGTGATGACCAAACTCATCGAACGCAACTCGACCATTCCGACCAAAAAGAGCGAAGTCTTCAGCACCGCCGAAGATAACCAAACCGCTGTTGATGTTCATATCTTACAAGGTGAACGCGCGATGGCCGCCGACAACATGACGCTGGGTAAATTCCGGCTGGAGGGCATTCCGCCTGCACCGCGCGGTATTCCGCAAGTTGAAGTAACGTTCGACATCGACGCCAACGGTATCTTGAACGTAAGTGCGGTTGATAAAGCGACCGGCAAAGAACAAAAAATCACGATTACGGCCAGCACCAACCTGAACCAGGGCGAGATCGACAAGATGGTTAAGGAATCGGAAAACAATGCCGAAGCTGACCGCGACCGGAAAGCGATGATTGAAGCGCGGAATATGGCCGACAATCTGGTTTACCAATCGGAAAAAACCCTGCGCGAGTTAGGTGACAATGTCGATGCGACGATGAAAGCTGAAGTCGAAAGCAAAGTTGAGGATGTCAAGAAAGCCCTCGAAACAGACGACAAAGCTCGCATCGTAAGTGCTACCGAAGCGCTGCAACAAGCCCTGTCGGTTCTGGGTCAAGCCGCTTACCAGCAGCAACCCGGCCAACCGCAGCCTCAAACTAACGGAACCAACGGAACCAACGGTCATTCCGAAAAGTCCGGTGACGATGAAAACGTTGTTGAAGGCGAATTTACCGAAGCATAATTGAACTTTAACTGAGAGGTCAGGTATAATGATATCTGGCCTCTTGGTCGTTTAAATTGAAAATAAGAGAGAGGGAAGGGAGAGATAAGTTTTACAGGTGTCTCTCCTTTCCATGTGTAAACCCCCCAAACCTAAAAAATTTATTTCTATGGAGGAAAGTTATGACTGAGACGGTCAAAGACGCAGCACCTGAGCAAATTGAATTTCGTGCCGAGATTCGGCAGCTTCTGGATATTATCATCCACTCCCTTTATTCAAACCGGGATATCTTTCTGCGAGAACTTATCTCCAATGCCTCAGACGCGATCAATCGGCTCAAGTTTGAGATGCTGACCAATCGCAATGTGCTCGACCCTGATGCAGAGTTAGGTATCTGGATTGAGGTTGATGAAGAGGCCAATACGATTGTTATTCGTGATACCGGTATCGGTATGACGCATGACGAAATCGTGCAGAGTTTGGGCACTATTGCCCACTCTGGAGCCAAGCAATTTATGCAGGCTATGGAGGAAGCGGGCAAGAAAGGTCAAGGCGTAACGGCTGACGTTATCGGCCAGTTTGGTGTCGGTTTTTATTCTGTCTTTATGGTAGCCGATGAAGTCAGTGTGACTTCGCGCTCGTATAAACCGGATGCCGACGCCGTGGTGTGGACCTCGACCGGCCAGGGGACTTATACGGTTGGCTCGGCTGAAAAAAGCGAGCGTGGCACGACCATCGAAATCAAACTGAATGACGAATCGCAAGAGTTCGCCAAAAATTACAAAATTCGTCAAATTATCAAGACTCACTCCGATTTTGTCGATTTCCCGATCTACATCAAAGAAGAGAAACGGCCTACCGGCGACGAAGAGCAAGATGCCGATCAGGAAAAAGAGTTCGAGTGGAATCAGATCAACGAGCAAACTGCCATCTGGCGGCAGTCAATTCGCGAGGTAGATGATGAAAAGTACCAATCCTTCTACCGCCAACTGACGATGGATTTCGGCGAGCCGCTGCTGCGAATTCACACTTCGGCTGATGCGCCGGTCCAGTTTTATGCGCTTCTTTTTGTCCCCTCGAAGAAAGATTATCGCTTATTTGGGGCGAAAGAGGATTATGGTTTGAAGCTGTATGCGCGTAAGGTTTTGATTCAGGAAAATTTCAAAGAGCTTCTGCCTCAGTACCTGCGTTTTGTTGAAGGGGTGGTTGACTCGGAAGATATTCCGCTGAACGTCTCGCGTGAGATGGTTCAGAAATCGGCGCTCATTGATAAAATCAAGAAAACGCTGGTGCGCCGCGTTGCCAGCCAGCTTGAAGAAATGGCCAGTGATCGGCCCGATGACTATCGTACCTTCTGGAAAGAGTTCGGCAGCTTCATCAAAGAAGGTTTGGCCAGCGACCCCGATAGCAAGAGTAAATTCACCGATCTGCTGCGTTTCCAATCGAGCCAGAGCAAAGATGCCGACGATTTGATTTCGCTAAAAGAGTATGCCGACCGCATGAAGTCGAGCCAGAGTGAAATCTACTATATTATTGGTGATGACTTTAATACGGTCTCGCGCAGCCCTCACCTGGAATACTTTAAAAAGCACGATATCGAAGTGTTGTACCTTACCGATCCGCTTGATAGCTTTATGCTCATCGGTTTGACCGAGTACAATGGTAAAACGCTCAAAAATGTCGATGACTCGAACCTCGATCTGCCGGAGGAAGAAACCGCCGAAGCTGAAACGAAAGCCGATGAAAAAATATCGGGCGATGCTTTTGAGGCACTCGTTAGCCGCTTCAAAGAAGTTTTAGGCGACCGCGTTGAGGATGTGCGTGAGAGCAAGCTGCTCACCGACAGCCCGGCCCGTCTGGTTAACCCGCCCGATGCCATGAACGCGAATATGCATCGCGTCCAGCGCTTGCTCGGCAAAGATTATTCGGTACCGAAGAAGATTATGGAGATCAATCGCGGCAACACGATGATCCAAAGTATTTCAACGCGGTTAAGCACGAACAGCGGCGATGCCCTCATCAATCCGCTCATCGAGCAGCTTTTTGAGAATGAGTTGGTGGCGGAAGGGATTCATCCCAACCCGGCTGATATGCTGCCGCGTATTCAGGAACTGATGCAGGCTGCGGCACAGGTTGGGAGGGAAAAGGCTGAGGCTAAGGTTGAGGCTAAGGAAAACGATGTAGCACCAGCGGAAGCTGAGGTTGAGACAGAACCGGAAGCGTCTGAAGAATAAGATTTTTGTTCAGTATAAAATTGAGGCGACCCATGAGGTCGCCTTTTTTTATTCTACGCGCATCAGTACAAATTTTAAGTACCGAAATTCGGAAAAGGGCAGTGGGGTGGGGTGATCGGCGGGTTGGTGATTGATGGTGAGGATAGTGGCCTGACGGCGTGCTTGGGAAATGCTTTCTTCGCAGATGGATAGGAAGGTGGGTAAATCGATATGGCTTGAACAAGATGCCACCCCGAGAAGTCCGTTGGAGGTGGTCACGGTTACGGCAGCAGTAAAGAGTTTTTTATAGGCGGCAACGGCTTTTTTGACCGATTCTTTAGTAGGCGCAAATGAAGGCGGATCGACAATCACGAGATCCCATTGTTTTTTTCGGCGGGTGGCTTGGGCTAAATATTCAAAAGCGTCGGCGGCGACGATCTGATGATTATCCGGTGGCAGTGCGTTGAGCAGCCAGTTTTGATGGGCCATGTCCAATGCCGGAGCAGCTAGATCAACGGTAGTAACTTGAGTAGCCCCACCGATGCCGGCGTAGACCGAAAATCCGCCGGTGTAGCCAAACAGATTAAGTACGCGCCGACCGGCGGCTACGCTGCTGATTTGGCGGCGATTATCGCGCTGGTCGAGAAAGAAGCCCGTTTTTTGTCCGTCGAGTAAGCTGGCTTGAAATCGGATGCCGTTTTCAAGAAATGTTACGGGGCGGTTTGGCGTTGGACCAAAAAGAGCTTGCCCCTTTTCGCGGCGGCGGGATTGCGGTTTTCGATAAACCGATTTGAGCGACAGCGTGTCGGCCACCCAGGAGGCGATACCGGCAGCATTCCAAAATCCGGCAGGGCCGTCGCCATCGAGCTGAATGACGGCGGTATCGGCATAGACATCGCAAATGAGGCCGGGCAAGCCGTCACCTTCCCCATTGATGAGTCGATAAGCGGTCGTCTGGGCATCGAACACCGTGCGGCGTAATTCTAAGGCGCGCGTTAATTGGCGTTCGGCCCAGGTGTCATCGAGTCTCTCAGCAGGGTCGGTGGTGCAAACACGAAAGGCTAGTGGACTGTGGGCATCGTAAAAACCAAGGGCGATGGGTCGCCCTTTTTTATTATCGAGAAGGATAGCTTGTGATCCTGAAGGAGCCAAAGGTGTGTGGCGAAGTGCATCGGCATAGACCCAGGGATGTCCGCGCTTGATAACCCGTACCAGGTCTCGCGTTAGGCGAAGTTGGATGGGTGATTTGGGGGTTGCGTTAATCAATACCATACGTTAGCGATAGTATACCCAAGCCAAAAGGATGGCAAGTTGCCGGGTAAATCGTATAGGAAAAAGGTTTATATATCAAAAATGTAACTTGACGTAATATAGTAGCTGTGATAATATGTAAAGTAATTAGGTATTATGTCTAGTTACGAACTTTATTGTGACCTTGCGGAGGACAACAACGTTATGATGAGACTATCAAAGCTAACTTATTCGCTACTGCTGCTCATCTTGATCATTGGTCTTGCCGGCTGTGAATTACGCCGTGATGAGGCTGATATCTCGGATCCCGGCCCTGTTTCTGAAATTCCCCCTACATTAGCTCCTTTAAATGCTGAAACTGACCTTTCTGCTGAAGCAACAGTAGTACCGACGGTAATTAATGTCAACGCTACCTCTACTCCCTCAACGTTAGCTGCAGGAGATGCGGCAGCTATTATGGAAGATGGTGCTGCTCCTACCTCGATCCCTATCGATCTTTCCAATGAGTCATCGGAAGTGGTGATTGACGAACCGGCTGAAGTAGCTGCTGTCGATGAGTTTGTTGAACCGGAAGCGGAAACTGAGGTTGCTGCTGAGGAAAATGTAATTGAAGGAGTAGCTCCTTCGGCTGAGGAAGCAATTGTTGTTGATGCGACGACTACGGACGACTTGCCGGTCGGTGGCCCCGTAGCAGCTAATCCGCCTTACAGTGCTACTACCGGCGATTACAGCACTATTCCTGAGGCGGCTCCAGCCGGAGGAACCTATACGGTACAGCCGGGTGATACGCTCTTTAGCCTCGCGCAACGGTTTGGTACTTCTGTCGAAGATTTGGCGTATGCTAACGGGTTGGCGAGCGACGTCATTCGCGTGGGACAGGTTTTAAGTGTATCGGGCAATGGTAGTGGTTATGTTGCTCCTACCTATGAGCAGCCCAGTTATCAACAGCCGGCTTACCAGCAGCCAGCATACGAGCAGCAGCCTTATTTCAATGATGGTAGCGGAAGCATGCACGTTGTTGCACCGGGCGAAACCCTGTTTAGAATTGCTCTGCAGTATACAACCTCTGTCGATGCTATTGCGGCTGCAAACGGAATTCCTTATCCCTATATTATTCAAACGGGACAACAGCTTGTTATCCCTGGTGCTAACGCGCCTGCTCCGGGCGATGGTTATTATCAGCAGCCAGGCTATGGGGCCGTTCCTCAACAGCCGTATCAACAAGAACCATACCAGGGTTATGAGGCCGCTCCTCAGCAACCGTATCAAGAACCATATCAAGGCTATGATGCTGCTCCTCAGCAACCGTATCAAGAACCATATCAGGGTTATGATGCTGCTCCTCAGCAACCCTATGATAATGGTTACGGGGCTCCTCAAGCAGAGGGATACTATCCTTCGCAAGATAACACCTATGCCGACCCAAATGTAGGGACCCATACGATTGCTCCGGGTGAAACATTGTTCTCTATTGCTACCCGGTACGGTACTTCTGCTGATGCCTTAGCCGCGGCGAATGGGTTGAGCAATCCTAACCAAATTTATGTGGGGCAAGTGCTCTTCCTACCCTAATAGTTTAAGTTGAGTAATTCGCAAGACGGGGATGGTTCGATGGCCATCCCCGTTTTTTTTACTTATAAGTCGATACTTAAGAGTTAATATAGTCTTTGTTTCCTAATAAAGTTCTACATTTTCTACACTTTTATCTTTCTATGCCAAAAATTATTGGAGAATGACAGTATAAAGTTTGAAATCATTGGAAAATAACCTCCATAATTGTTGTATTTTAGGGTGCCTCTCGTCCGTAGAAACTACGGAAAAATGATTTGATTTCCGTAGTTTTTCAGCTTTATTCCCCAAAAAACTTTGCGGTTTTTTACTAGATTGTGTAGTGCCTCTCTCTCATTAAGACATTCCTTTTGTTGAGTTGTGTAAAAAAGCCAACGAAAATTTAATCCATTTGTACGTTCTGTATATAGAACCTGTTTAGATTGTTTGTTACGATAGTGCTCGTAAATTCTCAACCGTTATCTATACCATCCTCCTTTCACGTCCGGAGAAGCCTACGATGCCCTCTAGAATTTCAAGAACTGCGCCTGGCACTGTCAATAAAATTGGTTTCCATAACAATCGAAAATTCTGTGCTATAGTTTTAAGTGTGATTATCGGACTGATATACAGCGGCTCCGGTAATATCTTAGCTGCTCAAACACAACAGTTTCCTCAAGTGTTTGTTCTAATGGCAAATGCCAGCAGCGCCGAGAAATTTAGCCAACTTCAAAATTTTATTAAAGATCGCGCCGGTCAAGTAAACCATATTTTTCCTCATCGAGCGCTCATCGCTAAAGTCCCTAACGATACGATAGCAAAGCTTAAAACGTTTTCTGGTGTAGCAGAACTTTTTACTAAATCTGTCGATGTAGCCGAATTTGAACACTATGACGATGAAGCACGCCAACTGATAGCCACTTGGAATGCTATTGCTGCTCCAGTTAACAACAACGTTATGAGTGAATCCTTTGATGCCCATTTTGGTGAAGAAGAACATGCCTTTATTGCTCCCGATTGGCCCCAGAGTGGCGAGAAAGAAGTTTCAGCCGCCAGTTCGGTGACACCGGGTTACTATCAAACTAGCGAATATATGATAGGTTCTGTAGCGGTTGGAATTGTTTTGGTCGAGAGCAATGGGGCAAAGGATGCTTCAACCGAAAATTGGACTAATGACGAAAAGCAACTGGTTTTTAACGAGATTGTTACCGCAATGAATTGGTGGTCTGAGTTAGAACCGCGTGCTCATTTAAGCTTTGTGTACGAAGATCACCTTACTAATCCATTACCAACCAGTGTCGAACCTATCACCCGACCCTATTCAGATCAGCAATTTTGGATTAAAGATGCGATGGGGGCTTTGGGGTACAAATCTTCTTCTTACTTTAACCTGGTACGCGATTACAATAACGACATGCGTGACAAGCACAAAACTGATTGGGCTTTTACCATTTTCGTTGCCGATAGCTCGAACGATAGCGACAATCGTTTTAGCGATGGCTACTTTGCTTATGCTTATCTAGGCGGCCCTTTTATGGTAATGACCTATGGCAACAACGGATACGGGCCTTATTATATGGATGCTGTTGCTGCCCACGAGATGGGGCATATCTTCCTCGCTCTCGATCAATATTCAGGTGCCGGCCAAACGTGTGACCGACGCGCGGGTTATCTGGATATTGAAAATCAAAATAGTCAGTATGGGAGTTGTGCATCAAACACAGGAAGCATTATGCGTGGACAGATTTCTCCCTTTGACGCGAAGTTAATTGATGTCTATGCTGCTGGACAAATTGGCTGGAAAGATAGCGATAACGACAATATTTTCGATCCGATGGATACGGATTTACCGATAACTATTGACTCTTTTTCGCAGACGAATAATACGGTTACATTAACTGGAAACACGAATATTATTGCCTATCCTTCACCGAGCCGTATCGGCGTAACGATAAATACATTGACCGGAGTTAAATATCGCTTTGGTACTAATCCTTGGCAGATAGCCTCAGCCATTGATGGAAAATTCAACGGAACAGCAGAAAAATATTATTTTTCTGCTACTATTAATACGCCGGGTCAACATACTTTGCAAATAGCCGCCACAGACTCAGCCGGGAATATGTCTAGTAATTACGCTACCCATTCGGTAATCATTCTTGATCCGATTGACGGTGGTTTAAACACCGAACTCTACCCTTTGGGTCAAATTACAGTGAATGATCTGTCTCAAATTTACGGCAAAGCATACCATATGCAAGGTGGTAAGGTCGTGAATGTCGAATATCGAATTGACAGCGGTTTGTGGCAGCCGGCAGTACCCTCAGACGGTGCCTTTAACAGCGCTTACGAAGACTTTAGAATCGATCCGAATTCGATAGAACTTGACCCAGGCACCTATACCATTGAGGCTCGAGCTACGGATGACCAGGGAAATGTTGAAGTGAACGCTGCTAGTCGTGAAGTTCAGGTTCAAGAAATAAAACAATATTTTATTCCAATTATAATTGCAAGATAAAGTGATGGTGAGATAGTGCGGCATCTGAAGCAGTAGGGGCTTTAGCTATATTAACGGGGGAGATCTTTTAGTGCTATCAAGAAAATTAATCTGATGGACCATAATAAATGAGAGCTATCGTCAGGATTGTTTTCGATGCTACCACTCAATAGCCCAAACGAATGGTTCTTGCTTTATACACCGTAGATTGCGAAATCCTTCAAAAAACTCTTTTACGAGTAAAAGATATGCTGTGGGTTAACTATTATTACTAAAGAAGCCATCCAAATACAATAAGGAAACAATAAATGATAGAGAGTACGTTATCCAGATTTAAAGTGCTGCCCAAGATTATCGCTTTAGGAGCTGTAATAGCCTTATGCCTTGTTGGTGCTCTAGTTTATGTTAATAGCCAGTTTAGGGCTAGTAAATGGCAGGCCAAGCGAGATCAAACCCGAAATCTTGTGTTGGCCGCCCACAGCACGTTAGAGCATTACGCTGGGTTGTCTAGGGACGGGGCTATGTCCGATGAAGAGGCAAAAAATGCGGCCATGGAAGCGATTAAAATTATGCGGTATGAAGGTGACAATTACTTCTGGATTAACGACCTTGAACCGAAGATGATTATGCATCCTAACTATCCAGCGAATGAGAAACCCGAATGGTACGAAACAGACGGATTAGTTGATTATGCCGATCCGGCTGGAAAAAAGCTGTTTGTGGAATTTGTAAAAGTGAGTAAGGAACAAGGGGAAGGGTATGTAGATTATCAATGGACTAAGCCAAATGAAGAAGAGTTAGCCCCTAAGGTTTCTTACGTAAAGTTGTTGCCTGAGTGGGGATGGATTGTCGGTTCTGGAGTCTATGTGGATGATGTAGAAGCGGAAATAGCCTTACTAACACAGAATTTTTTACTTATAGGTGCGGGGATTGGTGGAATTGCAATTGCTTTATCGTTTGTATTGGCCCACTCTATCTCGCGCCCAATGAGTGCTATGGCGACTGCGGCATTGGGTTTTGCTGAAGGGAATATTTATCAAGAAATCAAGTACACAGGAAAAGATGAAGTTGGTCAATTGGCTACAGCCTTCCGAAGGATGAGCGCTTACATACAAAAAATGGCTAATACGGCGGATCACTTGGCTCAAGGTGATCTAACGGTTGAGGTGTCACCTCAATCAGAGAACGACGTATTGGGGCACGCTTTTACACAAATGATTACTAACTTACGCCATCTGGTTACACAAGTCAATGACAATGCTTCCAAGGTAGCAACCGCCTCCGGTCAACTAGCTGAGATCGCTGATCAGGCCGGTCTGGCTACGGCTCAAATAGCAACTACAGCCCAGCAGGTTGCCGGCGGTACAACCCAACAAGCCGAGGCGATTAACCAAACTACCAGTTCGGTGGAACAAATGGCTTATGTTTTGGATGGTGTAGCACAAGGTGCTCAAGAGCAAGCCGCCGCCGTAGCCAAATCTTCTCATATCACCACCGAGATAGCGGTAGCCATCCAGTGGGTTGCGGCTAATGCTCAAGCCGGAGCAGAAGGTGCCGCTCAGGCAGCCCAGGTAGCCCGAGATGGAGCGTCCACAGTTGATGCTAACCTTGAAAGTATGGAAAGCATCAAAGCCAAGGTTGGGCTGTCGGTGCAGAAGGTACAGGAGATGGGGCAACGCTCTGAGCAGATCGGGGCTATCGTAGAGACCATTGACGACATCGCATCTCAGACCAACCTATTGGCCTTAAATGCAGCTATTGAAGCAGCTCGAGCAGGAGAACATGGTAAAGGTTTCGCGGTGGTGGCCGATGAGGTTCGCAAACTGGCGGAAAAATCGGCTGAGGCGACAAAAGAGATTGCCAATTTGATCAGAGGCATTCAGGAGACGGTGACTGAAGCTGTTCAGGCGATGCAAGAAGGAGCAGAAGAAGTAGAGGTTGGGGTAAGCAGAGCGAATGCCTCGGGGGCCGCCTTGGTTAATATATTGCAAGCAATTGAAACGGTTAATCAACAAATTGAAGGCATTGCCACAGAGGCACAGCAAATGAGCACCTCATCTAATGAATTGATGAGCGCGATGGATGCGGTTTCTTTGGTTGTTGATCAAAATAAGTCTGCGACCGGAGAGATCGCTATCAGGTCCAGTGAGGTTTCTCAGGCAGTTGGTAACATCGACAGTGTGAGTAAACAGAACAGCTATGCTGTGGAAGAAGTGAGCGCTGCTACACAAGAGATGAGTATTCAGATACGAGAAGTCAGTAGCTCGGCCCAGACATTGAGCAAGATGGCTCAAGCACTAGAGTCTCTCATAGCTCAATTCAAGCTGGCTGAGGATGAAGCACAGTCTGCACCACAATCGCCTTTGGTGATGTCTAACCCTGCATTTATCTCTGAAAAACCTAACGGGCACATCTATGAGGGTGTACCTGTAGTCGCGAGCGACGGGTGGCATTAAGCTAAGTAGATAATTTGAATTTCCCTTCGATAAAAAGGGTACAATATTAAAAAGCCCATCAAGAATTCTATAAAAATCTTGGAGGGCCTTTTCGACGAGAAACTTGCCAAAAACCACCATTTTGCCTTAATCTGAATAAGATATAACTTACGCAGTTGTATGCATCGACAAAGGTGTCAGTCACTTGGACGCAATAAACCGACCTATTTAGGCCTCACGGACGTTCATTCTTACCAAAAAGTGACTGTCACCTTTTGAACTGCGTAACTCATATACGATACAAATCAGTGGACCACATGGAGGAGATTGTGACCGGAGCTACGCATATTGTTATCGCTGCTGCGGCGACTATAATTTTGGGTCGGGAAACGGGGCATTTACCGCCGGGGGTTTTTGAATGGGGTGTTGTTTTAGGTGCGGCCCTGATCCCGGATATCGATGAGCCGCGCTCGACGGCCAGTAACCCGGCCAGTTTATTTAACAAGATTATGCCCCGCTGGGTACAAGATTTTCTCAATACGCCTTTTCAGGCTATTAGCTCATCGCTGCGGTCTGTTTTTGGTCACCGGGGGGCAACGCACTACTTGCTTTGGCCGCTAATTTTTGGGGCACTGGGTTGGTACTATAGCAATTCGCTGCTATGGTGGATAGGCTGGGGGTATTTGCTGCATCTTTTGGCTGATTGGGTGACGCGGGTTGGTATTCCGGCCTTTGGCCCATTTCGCCGCCGGAATTTTTCAATTTTACCTAAACCACTTCGGATCAAGACCGGCGGGCCGGTTGAGAATTTGATCAATACCGTTTGCTGGCTTTATTTGTTGTATGCCGTGTACGCTTATTTCTAAAGCGTTTTGTCAATACAATCGATTGCTTATATGACGAGACGTTAATCTGAAAGGGGCACAGTAAAAGTAAAAGTTGTCCCTTTATTGGGTTCGCTTTCGACCCAAATTTGACCTCCGTTGCGTTCAACCATCTCTTTAACAATAATTAAGCCTAATCCGGTTCCTTTCTCGTCATCAGTGCCGGGAGTGGTATGGTATTCATCAATTTTAAACAGCTTGGCTTGGTTTTGCGGCGCGATCCCAATTCCCGTATCTCGAACGGATACGCTGATTGCATCGGAATTTTCATGAGCTTTATCCTTGTAATCGTTTACAAAAATCGTGACTTGGCCTTGAATGGGGGTAAATTTGATTGCATTTGAGGTTAAATTGCGGATGACGATGCTCACCATATTAATATCGGCAAAAACAGGGATGCTGCTGTTGACCTTGTTCTGTAGCGTGATTTCTTTGTTGGCGGCGCTCTGGCTAAAGAGCCATATATTGTTTTCAATAATTTCTTTCAGGTCAAAATGCCTTGGCTCAAATTTCATGCGCTCCATCTGCATTCTTGACCATTGCAGCAGGTTGTCCAGCAAATCGATTACCCGGGTGCCGGCATCGTAAATAACTTTGCAGCGTTCTCGAATTTCCTCCGCTTTGGCATGCTCAGCAATCTCGATGAGCAGTTCGGCATTGCCTAACACCGGTAAAAAAGGCCCCTTTAGATCGTGAGCCACAATTGAAAAAAACTTGTCTTTGTCGGCATTAAGCTTGCTTAGTTCCTCTGCTTGTATGGCGAGAAACTCTTTCTCAAGCCGCAGTTTTTCCTGTTCTATGCGTTCTGCTTCCAGTTGCTTGCGTCGTTCTATTTCTTGCTTAAGCTGCTCGTTGACCTTCTCTAACTCGCGCTTTTGTTCTTCGATAAGCGTAATGTCACGATAGGAGCGTAATGCCCCAATAACCGCCGTAATCATTTTCTCGCGGGTCATTTCGGTTTTTGTGGCGTAGTTGTTTATATCGTAATCTGTAAAAACCAGTTCTTCCGGTGCTTTACCGGGTTGACCGGTGCGGATGATAATGCGAACCAGTTTGTTTTCCATCACTTGGCGAACATACTGGGCGAGATCCAAACCGGCCTTATCGCTCTCCATCACAACATCAAGCAGTATGAGCGCCGTGTCGGGATGGTCTTGCAATACCTTCCGGGCTTCCTCAGCCGAGAAAGCGGAGTGGAACTCCAGCTCTCTCTCCTCAAACTTTAATTTTTTAAGAGCCAGTTTGGCTACCTGGTGGGCTTCGAGCTTGTCATCGACGATTAAAACTTTCCAGCAATTGCAGTAGGCGATTACTTCTTCGTCAAGCCGGCTGTTTTGTGGGGTATCATCATCTGCAAAAAGTTTGTTGCTTTTTTCATGGGATTGATCAGACTCTTTTTTCATCATTTACTCCTTAGCATTCAATTGAATCGGTAAATCAAGAATGAAGTGTGTACCCTCGGAGGGTGTACTTTCGCAGCGAATGTGTCCTTGTAGTTTTTGGGTAACCAAATTGTAAACGATATGTAGTCCAAGCCCGCTTCCTCCCCGGTGGCGAGCTGTGGTAAAAAAAGGATCAAATATTTGTGCCAAATGTTTAGCATGTATGCCTATACCATTATCGGAATAGTGAATAGTAACTTTACCTTGATTTTGACTAACGTCAAAACGCAAGTTTCCGGCTTCTTCGTTAGGATAGGCGTGCGTGATCGAGTTCATTACCAAATTGGTCGCAATTTGTGCGATAGCGCCGGGGTAGCTGGTCATCGTAATGGTTTCGTCACCATTAACCGAAAGCGTGTGGGTCGTTTTCTTTAACTTTGGTTTTAAATTATACACGGTGTCTTCAAGGTAGCTTTTGAGATTAAAGGTCCGTTTGTCCAAGCTGGTTTGATCGACGGCCACCTGCTTGAAGTTTTTAATCAGTTCGGCGGCTTGCTGAAGGTTTCTAAGAATAAGCTGGCTGCTTTCCTGAGCGGTGTCTAAATAGTCTGCCAGATCAGAGCGTGTTAAGTTATCGGCTTCGTAAATCTTAAGCAGCGTTTTGGTCTCACCTTCTAATACCGAAGCGGCCGTAATGCTAAAACCGACCGGATTGTTGATCTCGTGGGCTACGCCGGCTACCAATCCCCCCAGAGCGGCCATTTTTTCTGACTCAATTAACTGGGTTTGGGTAGCTTTTAATTCTTGTAGGGTCTGCTGTAAAGCTTCGTTAGCCCGTCGGCGTTCGGAAATTTCTTGTTCCAATTGCTGATTTTTTGCTTCCAAACGTTTTTGTAGCTGTCGCAAGGCAAGATGGGTTTCAACCCTGGCCAAAATCTCTTCTACTTGAAACGGCTTGGTAATGTAATCAACCCCGCCTACGGAAAATGCTTTTACTTTATCAAAAACCTCATTGAGCGCACTTAAAAAGATGATAGGGATCTGGCGCGTTTGCTCATCAGCTTTAAGCCGGGCACAAACTTCGTAGCCATCCGGATCAGGCATCATAATATCGAGCAGAATTAAATCCGGCGGATCGGCTTGGGCTGCTGCCAGCGCCCTGTCGCCGTTCATGGCCGGTCGCACGTGATAGCCTTGTTTTGATAAAATCTCGACCAGCAGCCGCAGATTGGCTCGGGTGTCATCGACCACCAAAATCGTAGCCGGTGAATCATCTTGGGTTGGGGTTGCAATATTTTCTTGGCTCATCATTACTCTTCAACCGCATCAAGTAAAGCTAATATTTCGTCATATTCAAAGTCTTGGGCTAGATTTGCCAAAACGTGGGCCAAAGGCGGGCTATACTGTTCGATACTGGCGATTACGTCATCGACCAGCACCATGTCACTGCGCGTTGCTGCCTCTTTTAGCTTTTCGACCAGGTTTTCGGGCAGAGCCACTATGGCCGTTTTGATCTGCGTTTGGCTCAATGCGCTTTCGTCTAGCGGTGGCGCTGACTCCTTTTCCGCACCCGCTGTTTGGCCGTCGATAGCTTCACTCTCTTCGAAAATATACTGCACGCCGATATGTTTCTGCATCATGGTGAAAAGCTCTGTTTCTCGAAAAGGCTTTCGTAGAAAATCATCGCAGCCTGCCGAGGCGACAACTGCCCGCTCCTCTTCAAACGTGCTGGCTGTCAGAGCAATAACGACCGTATCTTGGCCTTTGGCAGTCGCTTTAATTTTGCGTGTGGCTTCATAGCCATCCATTATGGGCATGCGCATATCCATCCAAACTAAGTGAGGCTCCCAGCTTTGCCAAATTTCAACGGCTTCTTGTCCATTACCGGCTTCCTGCACCTCAAAGCCCAGCGGTTGCAACAATTTCTTCACCAACTGTCGATTGGTGCTACTGTCATCGACCACCAAAATTCGGTAGGTCGTCTGATTGGGAGCCAGTCCAATCACGCTCCGGCTTCGTCTTGGCGGGCTGACATCACCAACCTGAGCCGGATGGGCGATGATATCGAACTGAAAAACAGAACCGTGTCGCAATGTGCTCCGCACGGATAGTTCACCCCCCATCAACCGTACAAATTTATGGCTAATCGTTAAACCTAACCCCGTACCCTCTTGTGAAATTTGACCGGTGTGTGTTTGCGTAAACGCCTCAAAGATAGTTTCTATATCCTCAGGGGCAATGCCCGGGCCGGTATCTTCGACCTCGAAATGGAGGGCGATGGAGGGCGATGTAGGCTCTAGGGCTGTTGCCTCTGTGGGTGATGCATTTCGTTGTTGCCAGACACGCAAAGCGACTCCACCTTCCTCGGTGAATTTAAGGGCGTTGTTAAGCAAATTGATCAGTACCTGTCGTAATTTCACTTCATCGGTGCGGATAAACTGTGGGGCTTTCGTTCGCTCGACGGTAAGCTGCAATTGTTTGACTCTGGCCCGTAACCGGAACATATCTTCCAAGTCATCGAGCATTTGATAGAGATCAAAGTCTTTTTCATGAAGTATTGTCCGCCCCGACTCGATTTTTGATAGCGACAGCACATTGTTGATTAACGTTAACAGATGCTCACCGCTGCGGTGAATAATGCGCAGGTTTTCTTCGTACTCCAAAGGCAGAGCGTGCTCTTTTGTTGATTTATTTTGCATCATAAGCTGCGAGAAACCAATGATCGCGTTGAGCGGTGTACGCAGTTCGTGGCTCATGTTCGAAAGAAACTCGCTTTTTGCTTGATTAGCGGCCTCGGCGGCCTGCCTGGCTTGTTCCAATTGGGTAATATCATGATAGATAATCATAATAGCCACCTGTTCCTGATCGATCATAACCGGAACCGCTAAAATTTCGACATCAACCAGGCTGCCGTCTTTACGGCTCCGTTGCTCGATGACGCGAACCGACTGGCCTTGACTAATCTGTTGACCATATTTTACGGCGTGGGTACGAATGGGGTCGGGCGTGACCAGATCGTAGATACTTTGGCCGATAACTTCTTTTTGCGTGTAGCCAAACAATGTTTCGGCAGCAGGATTCCAGGAGGTGACTTCATAACTGTGGGGCAAAATCATCACGGCGGCGACCGGACTATTAAACAGCAGCGTTTCAAACAACTGCTTTTCATGGCGCAATTGTTGGTGAAGCTGTGCGTTTTGAATAGCACCGGCAGCCTGATGGGCGAAGAGTTGCAGAATCTTAACATCCTCTTCTGTATACGCGCCGACCGTAAAACTATCGACTCCTAACATCCCAATCGCCACGTTGCCCACCATGAGGGGGACGCCCATCCAGGCTCTAACCTGCTTGCTACCGGCCCAGATGTCGTCATACGGTGGTTCATGCAAATCCCTGATGATCATCGGCGTGCGTTTTCTAAACACCTGGGCTGCCGGATCATCGCTGGTCAAGGGGATGTGTGCTCCGTCCCAATGTGCCGGTAAGTTGGCGCTGGCAAATAAAACCAAATCGTTTTTGTCTTGCAACGACAGGCCGGAACTGTCGTAGTCGATAACGTTGCGTAGCTCTTCCATAATCTTGTCGAGGACGATTTGTAAATCCAGACTGCTGCTTAGCGTGGCGGCTACGTGACGCAGGCTTTCCGCTATGCGCCGTTGGCGGTGCTCTTCTTCAAACAAACGTGCTACCTCAATCGCTCCGGCAATCTGACCGGCAATCGTTTCGGCCAGCGTCATCTCTTCTTGGCTGAAAACGCGGTTGGGATTGGTGGTATCCAGGCCGATCGTCCCGATAACGTCACCTCTGGCCAGCAGCGGTACAATCATAATACATTCGGTGCTGCGGGCCTTCATAACGTCGTGAATAGAGGCCAGCAGCGGGTTTATTTGGGCTTTTTCAACGACAATCGACTGTTTTGTCTCGAACACCTTCTGTGTGGCCAGATTGCCTTCTAGCGGCAGAATAATGCCTTTAGCACTCGATTCGCCAGGGTCTTTCGAATAGTCGGCTACTACCTCAAGATGGGTGCGCTCGTGGTTAATCAACGTGATGCCGGAATTGCGGGCGTTAAAGGCCATAACCATTTCTCGGGCCACAAGCTCCAAGGCCTCCGGCAGATCGGTGACGGTCGCTACCGTTTGGGTTACGCTGTTCAGTAAGGCCATCTCACCGACCCGCTGGGCCAGCTCATCGTGAGCACTTTGTATAATATGCTCTGTCCGTTTGCGCTCGGTAATGTCAAGCACATAGCCGATAAGTTTGACCACGGTAGCGTCGCTGCTAATCGGCTGGCCGTGCGTTACAACATACCGTATTTTGCCGTCCGGATGAAGATGGCGTAGTTCGATGGTATAGACCGTACCCTTGTCAGCGGCTTGCTTGAACATTTTGGCCAGACGTTTCGCATCATCCGGATGCACAGTCTCAAGATAGGCCGCTAGCGACGGAGTTTCGGCCTGCGGATCAAGCCCGGTAATTCTAAACATCTCTTCCGACCAGGTAAATGTTTCCGTCGCCAGATCAAATTCCCAACTGCCTAGCTGCGCCAACCGCTGCGTTTCAACCAGACGCCGTTCGCTTTCACGTAAGGCCCGTTCTGCCTGCTCGCGTTGTTCGATATTCAAGCGCAGTTTATTACTTTCGTTGCGCAGTTCGATTTCCAGTTGGGCTTCAGTCGTCACATCGTTAATTCGAGCCAGCAGCAGCGAGTCGGATGCATGGAGTGGTTCTACCTGTAAGTTAAAGTACCGACCACTGCCCTCAGCCGCAGGCCGGTATATTTTTGATAGCTTCACGATACCCGTATGCTGGTGTATCATTTGCTGTAAACGACCCTCAAGCCCCATTAGTTCCGGTAACACATCGGTAATTGTCTGTCCGGCCAGCGACTCGAAATCGTCTTCAATCCAATCCTTGAAGCGATCATTGCTCGAACGAATGTGTAAATTCGTATCGACGACGGCGTACCCCACGTGTTCTACAATTTGAGCAAAGATCGATAATTCTTGTTCGATTTTCTCGCGTCGAACTATATCTTCTGTGAGTGCCTCATTAACCTCTTTAAGTTTTACCGTCCGTTCGGCTACCCGTTCTTCAAGATGGTCCCGATGACGACGCAGTTCACCAACGGTTGTTTGAAGTTGTGTGGCCATCATTAAGAACGATCGCGCTAGCTGCCCCACTTCGTCATCCCGTTTGGCCGTAGTTTTGATAGCCGTATCGGTATCTCCCTGCCAGGCTTCAGCCGCTAAAGCCTGCGTAGCGTCGTTTAACCGTAAAAGTGGCTTGGTAACCCAGCGCGAGGTCAAAACGCCTAAAACGATGGCGGCGGTCAAGCCTAACACCGATAGTCCGAGCGTGGTATAAAGATTTTGGTTGATCTCCTGCATGAAGTCTGAGCGAGGAATAATGACTACAATGAGCCAATCCAGCCCTGAATTGTCGGAGAAGGGAGTAATGTACAAAAATTGGTCGCTATTTTCGTGGGAAAATAGCAACTGCTGGGGTTGCTCGATGCCTTCCAGGCTGCCAAATCGCGACGTTAGATAATCCGCCCCGGCCCGGACGAGCGGCTCTTTGCTGTTGAAAGCCGTGGGCGGCTGCTGGAAAAATCTATCGGCCAGCGGTACGCCTTCAAACGTTGATGCGGCAATCAGTTGTCCGCTGCGGTTGATGATAAAGGCCTGACCCGTCTTGCCTATCTCCAAGCCTTGTAAAAAAGTGTCAATTTGTTCGAGCGCGATCTCCGTACCTAAGATACCTTGCAATGTTCCATTGCTGTCATAAACCGGTCGGCTGGTTGCTACGGATAATGTTTGATTGGTAAACTCGGCGAAAATATCGCTCCAGACCGGCTGCCCGGCCTGCTGGGCTGCTGCATACCAGGGCCGAATGCGGGCGTCGTAGTCGGGCGCAGCGCTCAACAGCTCCGTGCGCCGGCCTTGATCATCCGTAGCGTAAATTTCAAATGCTCCCGGTTCGAAGTGGGGGGTGACTTCAATCGTAAAAGGGCTGTCGCTTTGCCGCACCCGCCCGGCTCCCACAAAACCGCCGGCTTGATTGCCCAGGTAGATATAACTGGCTTTATCAAAATGCTGAATTTGATGCCAGAAATAGCTTTCCAACGCGCTTTGATCGGTGGGGTCAATCAAGCCGGTGCGAATATTATCGGCATTGATTTCATTGATAAGAAGGGGAATTTCAAGATAGCTATCAATCTCTTGCTCAATGCGAGCGGCTATTTCAAGCTGGAGTTGATGGGCCAACTCATCGACCGCCTGACGCCCGCTGGCAAAAGAGAGGGTGCTAATTAAAGCGACCGTTATGGTGATAGGGATAACAAAGAGTGCAATAATATAAGTTCGGAGTGACACCTGCCCTAGCGACTTTGCCAGCCATTGACTCCCCCTACGTTTCGTCATTACCGTCCCTATGGCTTTTGCGATTTAGAGAGCTTTAACGGAAGCTGTACCGTAAAAGTTGAGCCTTGGCCCGGATCGCTCTCGACGCTAATTTCACCGCCCATCAGCCGGCACAAGCTGTGTGATATGGCTAAACCCAAACCGGTGCCACCATATTTGCGCCGCGTCGACATATCAACTTGCGTAAACGCTTTAAAGATATGCTCTGTCTGTTCCGGGTTCATGCCGATGCCCGTATCGCTCACTTGGAAGATAATATATGCCTGGGCCGGATCGGTCGGGTCAGGGACCGTTCGTCGGACATTGAGCGTAATCTGTCCCTGCTGGGTGAATTTGGCCGCGTTGTCGAGAATATTGCGTAGAATTTGCCGGACACGTCCCGAGTCGGACGTCATCGTGCCCAGGTCATCGGCTAACTCGGTTGTTAATGTGTTGCCGTTGGCAACGATTGCCGGATGAATCCGCTTAATCACCGTTTCAACCATTGCTTTTATATCAAACGGCTCGATCTGAAGCTCCAACTTTTCAGCTTGAAGTCTAGCAATATCCAACACCTCATCGACCAGATGAAGTAGATGTTCGCCTGCTCTTTGAATTTTGCCCAGGTCTGCCTCAAAGTCGGTGTAGCCATGTTCTCGGGCATCTTCATGCAAAAGTTGGGTGTAGCCTAAAATGGCGCTCAGGGGGGTGCGCAGTTCGTGGCTCATATTGGCGAGAAAAGCAGTTTTGGCCTGATTGGCGGCCTCCGCGGCCTCTTTGGCTTGAGCCAGGTCAGTGTGGCTTTTTTCCAAATCGGTCAAGAGTTGAGTCAATTCCTGGCGATTTATCTCCACCGTTTGAATATCGCGATACGAGCGCAGCGCGCCCAGCACGGTGGTCATCAACTTTTCCCGCGTTAACTCCGTTTTGACTTTATAATCATTGATGTCGTAGGCAAGGATTACCTCTTCCTCCGGCGCGTGGCCCGGTTGTCCGGTGCGCAAAATGATACGGACCAACCGATTCTTGAGGATTTTTCGAATATAGCGGGCCAGTTGTAACCCGGAGTCGTTCTCCTCCATAACCACGTCCAGCAGAATGAGGGCCGTGTCCGGATGAGCTTCGATCAACTCCTGGGCCTCTTTAGCCGAATAAGCAGAGATAAATCTAAGCGGCTTATCTTCGAACTCAAATTTTTGTAGCGCCAGCCGGGTAACGTGATGGGCTTCGGCAATATCATCAACCAACATGATTTTCCAGTGATCGACCTTGTCCGCTGAAACATGCTGGGCTTCTTCATCAAAAACAAGGCGATCGTCGTCTGCGTGTGGATCTTCAGAGATTTTGGACATTTTTCCCTCAATCTAAACGCTGCTAACTTTGGCAATTATCCGTAGTCCATAGCATCCTGAACGGGCGAGCCTGTATCGAGGTAGGCTTTGGCGTCACCAAAATTGGTGCAACGGGCTTAGGTGGCTACGCCTATCGTGATGATGCATTGTGGATTTCTATTTTACCATAAAAATGGTAAGAAGCACCTTCAAATTGGGCCACACGCTCGCATTCCTTGCTATCGTGTTCCATAAAAGTTGCATATCTCGCCAAGTCAAATGATAATCGTCCAAAAATAGCATATCTCAGACAAGGAGGTCTTATGTTCAATTTGGTCATTGCATTAGAAGAAAAGGCTCGCCGACAGCCGCAAGCCACAGCCATCGCATTTGGCGATACACGCCTCAGTTATGCGCAACTGAATGGCGCGGCTAATCAGGTAGCGCGTGGCCTTGCCGCGTTGGGCATTACCCGTGGCGATAAAGTTGCGCTGAGTTGTCCCAATCTGCCCTATTTTCCCATTGTTTACTACGGTATTTTGAAAATCGGCGCGGTAGTCGTGCCGCTCAATGTGCTGTTCAAACGCCGCGAAATCGCCTATCATCTGGCCGATTCGCAGGCTAAAGCCTACTTCTGTTTTCAAGGCACCCCCCAGTTGCCGATGGGCCAGGAAGGCCACGCTGCGTTTACCGACACATCATCATGCGAGCATTTTGTTATGATTACGGCCGACCCCTCGACCGCCTCACCTATCGAAGATACCACCACTCTTGGGCAGTTGATGCACAACCGTTCGCCCGTTTTCGATACCGTTCAAACCGAGGTGGAAGATGGAGCGGTTATCCTCTATACGTCCGGCACAACCGGACAGCCGAAAGGCGCGGAACTGAGCCACGCCAATATGTTCCTCAATGCGCTGTTCAGCAGCCAAATGCTGCGCCTCTCGCCTGATGATACCACGCTAATTGTGCTGCCGTTGTTCCACTCGTTTGGGCAAACCGTGCTGATGAATGCGGGTATCTACGCCGGTACGACCAACGTGCTGCTGCCCCGCTTCGATGCCGATGCCGTACTGTCTGCTATGCAGAAGGAACAGGTCTCCGTATTTTGTGGCGTGCCAACCATGTATTGGGCGCTGCTCAACCATCCCGACGCCGAGAAGTACGATTTGGCGACCATCGCCCGAAACCTGCGCCTCTGCGTCTCCGGCGGCTCGTCGATGCCGGTTGAGGTCTTACGAGGCTTTGAGGAGCGGTTCAACGTGCCGATTTTGGAGGGCTACGGTCTGTCGGAGTGTTCGCCGGTGGTTTCGTTTAACCACCTGGATCGTGAGCGTAAACCCGGCTCAATTGGCACACCGATTTGGGGCATGGAAGCCCGGATCGTTGATGTGGAAGGGCAAACGCTGTCTCCCGGCGAGCGTGGGGAGCTTGTTGTTCGCGGCCACAGCGTGATGAAAGGTTACTACAATCGCCCCAACGATACAGCCGAAGTGTTGTACGACGGCTGGTTCCACACCGGTGATGTCGCCACAATGGATGAGGATGGGTATTTCTATATTGTTGACCGGATCAAAGATATGATTATTCGCAGCGGGTATAGTGTGTATCCGCGTGAAATCGAAGATACACTTATCACCCACCCGGATATTTCACTCGCGGCGGTTATCGGTGTTCCACATGAGCAGCACGGCGAGGAAATTAAAGCCTATGTCATTCTGAACAAGAATGCTACCAGCAATGCCAACACTATTATGGCTTGGAGTAAGGAAAATATGGCCGCGCACAAATACCCCCGCCTGGTCGAGATTGTCGACACGCTGCCAATGACGGCCACCGGTAAGATTTTGAAGAAGGAATTGCGGTCAGCGTAGAAAGAGGAGCATTAGAGCTTGCTTTGATGCTCCAGCCATCCCTCTAGGCGGGATAAACCACCACCTTATCCCGCACGCTCACGTCAACTTGCTGGCCGGGACGAAAATCGCCCTCGGAGCCGAGCAGACGGCTGTGAAGGCGTTGGCCGGAGGGTAGTTGCAGCTTGAGCAACTGGTCGTGTCCAAAATATTCGCGCTCGATAATGGTGGCGGGGCCTCTCTCGTTAGCCGTGAGAAGTAAATCTTCAGGGCGCAGCATCACGTCAACCATGCCGCTGTACAGCCCAAAGACCGGCAGTTGGCCCAACTCGCAGGCAACCTGCCCTTTATCGGCCTGGCCTGGGAGAAAGTTAGCGTTACCCAAAAAGGTAGCGACCTCTTTATTGATCGGTCGGCGATAAAGCTTGTAGGGCGAGTCGGTTTGCATGATGCGCCCGTTAATCATCACCGCCACTTCATCGGCCAGGCTGAGCGCTTCCTCTTGATCGTGGGTGACAAAAATGACGGTGGCGTGGGCTTCGCGCAAGATGCTGCGTACCTCGGCTCGAATTTGGGTGCGCAGCCCGGCATCGAGGTTGGAGAACGGCTCATCGAGCAGAATAAGCTGCGGCTGCGGAGCCAGAGCACGGGCCAGCGCCACCCGCTGCTGCTGTCCGCCCGACAGTTCGTGCGGCATCCGCCTGTGCAGATTGGGCAGGCCAACCAACTCCAAGACATCGGCCACACGCTTCTTTTTGTCGATTCCGCGACCCAGACCGTAAGCGACGTTGTCGGCCACCGTCATATGGGGAAACAGCGCGTACTCTTGAAAGACCATCCCAACGCTGCGGCGCTCGGGTGGAACCGATTTGTGAGGCTCACTGACCACCTGCCCGCCGATCTCGATGCGACCTTCGTCGGGCGACTCGAAGCCGGCCAGCATCCGCAGCGTGGTTGTTTTGCCGCAGCCGCTTGGCCCCAGCAAAGCCAAGAAATTCCCTTCACGCAAAGAGAGGTTCACCCCATCAACCGCGCGAACCTCTCCAAAAATCTTCGATAGTTTTTCACATCGGATAGCAATAGAACTCATTGACGTGCTTTTTTATCTTCTTGAGAGAGGATAATCCAGACGGCAACAGCGGAAACCATCACCAGCAGCAGCGAGGGGACGGACGCCTGGGTGAAGAAAGCTTCGGCGGTAGTGTCCCAAATGCGTGTTGCCATCGTGCTGAAACCGGTTGGTCCGAGAATAAGCGTCGCCGGAAGTTCTTTCATCGCCGTTAAAAAGACCAGCGCGATGCCGGTTAACAGGCCGGGCCGGATCAGCGGCACGGTCACGGATGACAGCGTCTGGAGCGGCGTGCGGCCCAGATTGCGCGAGGCTTCTTCTAAGCGGGGGCTAACTTGCAGCAGCGAGGCTCGCGTACTGCCGACGGCCTGTGGTAAAAAGCGCACAACATAGGCAAAGATCAGCATAAAGATAGTTTGATAGAGGAACAGGGCATAATTGGCCCCGAAGAAAACCAGCGACAGCGCGATGACCACACCCGGTAGTGCATAGCCCAGATAAGTGCTGCGCTCCAACCAGCGGCTAACCCGACCCGGATAGCGGATAGCCAGCACGGCCACCGGAATGGCGGCGACCATCGCCATCAACCCGGCCAAGCCGGAGCCGACCAGCGAGTTAAAAACGACATCAAACCGCAGGTTGAGCGCTTCACCGGCCAACGTACCACGCACCAGCCAGAAGACGATAACGGCCAGCGGCGTCACCAAAGCCAGCAGCGTCACAATTGCGCAGAAGGCGAAGGCCGGCCAGCGCCACTTGCCCAGAGCAATCGTACGGGCCGGTCGCAGTGCGCCGGCACTTGAGCGGTAGTAACGGGCCTGACCGCGCATGCGATGTTCAAATATCAGGATAACGACCGTCATCGCCACCAGCAGCAGGGCCAGCACGGCGGCCACGCTGCGGTCAAAAGAAGCGCTGTACTGCATATAAATAGCGCGGGTAAAGGAGTCGAACCGTAACATCGAAACGGCCCCAAAATCGCTGAGAGTGTAGAGGGCTACCAGCAAACCACCGGCCACCATCGATGGGCGCAGATGGGGCAGCGTAATCTCGCGAAAGACTTGCAGTTGGCTGCGTCCTAAACTGCGGGCGGCTTCTTCCAAACTGGGGTCTAAGCCGCGCAGCGCTGCCCGAACGCTGAGCAATACGTACGGATATGAAAATAAGGTCAAGGCGATAAATGCGCCGGGAAAGCCGTAGATGGATGGCAGGCGCTCGATGCCCAGCGGCTCCAGCCAGCCTTGAACCAAACCTTTAGGCCCGAAAGCCGATACCAATGTGAACGCGCCTACGTACGAAGGAATAACGAGCGGCAGCACCGTGAGTACGGCCCACACTTTGCGGCCCGGTAAATCGGTGCGTACGGTTAACCAGGCCAACAGCACCCCGATGGTCACTGCCGCCAGCGTCACGGAACCGGCCAGGGCCGCGCTGCCAAAGAAAATTTCGTGGGTTTTAGGGCGTAAAAGAATATCCAGGATTTTGTCATAGCCTGCTCCTGTAGCGCGGATAATCAAATATCCCAGCGGGAGCAGCGCCAGCGCGGCTACGATGAGTGCCGCCAACCTCAAGAATAGGGGAGCTTGATGAGGTTTCGTCCGTTGTGTCCAGGTAGATCGAACAGCAAGGGTAAGACTGGATAGTTTTAGGTTGTTTACGGTCATTGGGTAATCCTTAAGGCACGTTTCGCATGCGCTTTATAGTACAATTGGCTTATGGATTAATCAATGACTGCCGTTATAGGCGGAAATGCCTGGTGATAATTTGTTGAATAACCTTGGTTAAGTTGATAGGTAAGGGGGCTAAACTAACTGCACATTTGCGAGGGATTTTCCAATGATGGCTTTATAGAACCATAATTTTTTCAAATAATCTCCAACGAAGCTATAACAAAAGCGGAATCTTTTACAAGCGATTCGGGTTTCGATACAGCGAAAGCCAGATTTCTGAGGAGCCAGATAGTCTCAGATGAGACGACAACGGGAATGAAAATCAGGAGTTAGGAATTAGGAGCTGCGGAGTAAGCATCCTCAGATGCGAACGGGTTGGACAGAACCGCTCCGCATCTGAGGCCTGTCCTGAGCGCAGTCGAAGGGATGCTCCGCTCCTCGCCTTACAGAATACCCGCTTCTTGCAACAACTGGAGCGTGCCTTCCAAATCATCAAGATTGTTTAACTCAATATCGGGCGTGTTTAAGCTGTTGAGAGGCGGTAGTTGTGGATCTAAAGGAATATCGGCTGAAAGTGGGTACTCATGGGTTTCGGTGTTAAAGTACTCCTGAGCGCTCTCTTGCAGCAGGAATTGCACGAATGTTTCGGCAGCGTCCATGGTGTTGGTGGTGTTGATGATGCCCACACCGGCCACATTGATCATTGCCCCAACATCGCCGGAGCGCGGGAAGTAGTTGGCCGCCGGGAAATCGGGGTCTTCGGCCAGATAACGGAACAGATAATAATGGTTGACAAAGCCGACTTCGATTTCACCGCTGCCGACACTTTCGACAATGGATGAGTTGTTAGCATAGACCAGCGGATCGTTCGATTGAATGCAGTAGAGCCATTCGCGAGCGCGTTCTTCACCTTCTACAACGCGCAGGGCGGTGACAAAGGCTTGAAATGAGCCGTTGGTCGGTGCCCAGCCGATGCGCCCCAGCCATTGGGAGTCGCAGAAGCCGAATATATCATCGGGTAGGTCAGCCTCAGTCAATAGGTTAGTGTTGTAAACTACGGTTCTGGCCCGACCGGAAGTGCCAATCCAGCCCCCTTCTGGCGAACGAAAGCCAGGTTCAACCTGGTTAAGAATGGCTTCCGGCAATGAAGCAAAGCGACCTTCTTTTTCTAATGCCCCCAGTGCGCCGGCATCTTGCCCATAGTATACGTCGGCGGGACTATTGTCCCCTTCTTCCAAAATGGTCGAAGCCATCTCGGCGGTGTCGCCGTAGCGAACTTCGACGTCGAGGCCGGTTTCCTCTTTAAATTGCTCAAGTAATGGCCCGACCAGGCTCTCGCTGCGGCCTGAGTAAATGGTGAGTGAGTCGCTCTGCGATGGGGCTTGGTCTTCAACTGGTTCAGATGCTTCTTGTGGGGCCGGGGCAGACTGTTGACAGGCGCTTGTCGTTATCAATATAAGGATAATGAAAAATTTGCGGATCATTGAAAATCACTTCTCCTGCAGGTTTTAGAGCTTAACCGATGCTCAGATGCGTGGTTTCACCCTGATTTTTGCTGTTGCGTACATTGTAGGTTTAGATAGAACGAACGAAACAAGCCTACAGGATATTAAAGAGATGATCAATAGACTTTAGTTATTCTTCGCGCTAGAGGAGGGTAACTTCAAGACTAACTAAGGTTAAGAATGCCCTTTAGGAATGAGAATTAATTAACTTACCCAATTCTGTCAGGTAATTTGTAATTGGTAACTGGTAATTAGAGACTGGAGATTGAATAACCACTATCTATTTACCAATTACCTAAACGCAAATGTAGAAGTTATTTAATTCACGCTCCTTAGCTTATTTCGGAACGTAGCATTCTCAGATGCAAACAGTTGGATAGAGAGCCGATCCGCATCTGAGGATGCTTGCTCCGCGTTTCTATGTGCTTTAGCTTTGCGCCATTTCGACAGTACGCTGCATCTTGCGCAGGTGGCCGAAGCTAACGAGCTTCTTTTCGTCTTCATCCCATAGGCTTAAAAAGGTTGATTGCAGGCTCGACCATAAGGTCAAAACGACAACCTCTTGGAACAAGGGGTTTTCTTCATGACACTTTTCCAAGAGATAGTTGGGAATGCGAGGGCTAAGATGGTGAATGTGATGAAAGCCGATGTTGCCGGTAAACCACTGAAGCACTTTGGGGAGCTTGTAAAACGAACTGCCTTCCAGTGCTGCAGTTTTATAATCCCACTGGTCTTGATCGGCCCAGTAGGTATCTTCAAACTGATGTTGAACAAAGAAGATCCACGTGCCCAGGGTGGTGGCAATGAGCGTAATCGGAAATTGAATGAGAAGAAACGCTTTCCAGCCGATGGTCAAACTCATCGCCAAAACAATGAGGGCCAAAACCAGGTTTGTGGCGTGAATACTGGCGCGTTCGCGTTTGCCGCCTTTGGTGCTGGACATCGGCAGGCGGTAGATGATTACAAAAAGTACCATCGGGATGATCATAAAAAGGGTGATCGGGTTGCGGTAGAGACGGTACTTGAAACGTTCCCACGGCGTGCGTTGGAGATATTCATCAACCGTAAGGGTGAATACATCTTGCGGACCGCGTTCTTCTAAATTGCCGGCGGTAGCGTGATGGATAGAATGGCTTTTGCGCCAGCTATAGTAAGGCGTTAGCGTTAGAATACCGCACACGGTGCCGAGGTAATCATTAGCCCGGCGCGATTTAAAGAAAGAACCGTGGCCGCAGTCGTGCTGAATAATAAAGATGCGGATTAAAAAGCCGGCGGTGGGTAGTGCCAAAGCCAGGGTGAGTAAGTAACTATAGCTAAGGCTGTAATACATTACAATCCACAACAAAAAGAAGGGAATGAAAGAGTTACATACCTGCCAGATACTCGCTCTGGATGAAGGGGTTTGATACTGTCGAACAATCTTGCGCCAATCTGAACTACTCAGGTCGGTTTGAGCTGATGAGGGTGTCACATAAATCTCCTATTAAATTTTTTTTGGTTTGTTATTTGATCCTATTGAGGGTTGTTGACGGCTCAAAGGAACAAATGAGAGTGGATGTTAAAATTTTATGCGGCTTACAGATTTTGCACAAACGCAGGAGGAGATAATTTTAAAGCAAAAAGACTGGTATTACCCAGTCTTTTTGAGAAAACAGGTTGGAATGATATGGCTATAAGGTTAAGACGATCTAGCGCCAGCCGTCATCAAAATCTTCTTCGTCGTCTTCCCACATGTCTTCGTCCTCCATATCATCGTCATCAAAATCTAACTCTTCTTCATCCAGATCTTCGAAATCTTCTTCGTCCAGATCGCTCAGATCCTCTTCTTCTGTTTGGTCAGCCTCGATTAATTCGGCTTCGATAAAATCCATTAACCTTCGATAAGCATCACTGGCCATCTCTCCGGGTGTAACAATTTCGGTAGCAACTTCGATAGCGCTGCCATCTTCAAAAACAATTTTCCGGCTCATTAAAGTCCTCCACAGCAAGGATGTTTTTTTTTAATCTTAACTATGTATTTGATGTCAGGCAAATTACGCGTTCAAATGCAGTAAAGAGCCTCTGATTTTGGGTTTTTTAGGTAAAGGTCAGCCAATTTTTGAGTTAACCCATTGTATGATAATTGGTTTGTCACGTCAATAAAGCGGATGAGATTTTAAGCTTTTTTGACACGTAAAAGTGGGTTTTTATGAAAATTTTTTCATTAAACATTCATCGTCTCTTAAGTGAAGCAACGTATACTTTATTCTACACATTACCATTAGATATAGGGTGTAAATATGCGTGTTCTCGTAGTAGAAGATGAAGACCGGATTGCCGGATTTTTGAAGAAGGGTCTGGAAGAAGAAAGCTATGCTGTTGATGTTGCATTTGATGGCGTTTCCGCGTTGGAGTGGGTGGCTGGTGCTCAGTATGACGTAATTCTGCTTGATGTGATGCTGCCCGGACTGACCGGTTTTGAGGTTTGCCAAATCTTACGCCAGCGCAGTGTTGATGCACCTATTTTAATGCTCACAGCCCGGGACGAAATAGATGACCGGGTGAAAGGGCTTGACTCCGGCGCTGATGATTATCTCCCAAAACCCTTTGCCTTCAAGGAACTGCTGGCTCGTATTCGTGCGTTAACGCGCCGCAGCGCCTCAACACCCACCACCGACGTGGTCTTGACGTTTGCCGATCTCCAGCTTGATACGGTGACCCATAAAGCTAAACGCGGTCAGCGCGACATCGAGCTGACCCCCAAAGAGTATGCCTTGCTGGAGTTCTTTTTACGCCATCCGCGTCGCCCCTTAAGCAGAACGCAAGTGCGCGAAAGTATTTGGGGGTACAACTATTTTGGTGCGTCCAATGTCGTGGATGTCTACGTTCGGCATCTGCGTCAGAAATTGGAGGCCAATGGTGAATCGCCGCTGCTGCATACGGTGCGTGGTGTGGGTTACCGCTTAGATGATGTAGAATGAACATTCGGCTTCGCTTAACGTTATGGTATACGGCTATTCTGACCATTATCCTGGTTGTTTTCGGGATCATTGTCTATTTTGGTCTTAGCCGTAGCTTGCTAATCACTCTCGATGACCATCTACAGCGCGAGGCCAATCAAATTATCAGCCAACTCAAATTCGAGCGTGACTCTGATCATGAAGATGATCACCCCGTTGAGATGTTTGAACAGACCCAGGCTGTTAGAGCGGAAATGGAGTATGTCCCGGAGCCAGGTGTCTTTTGGCGGATTTTAACGTCGTCCGGCCAGCCCTTTATCGATCCCGGCCATTTCGACAATGCTTCCCTTAAAAATAGCACGCTTGATACCGATAAACCCTCTTTTCAGTATGGAGCGCTGGCCGACAATACGCCTGTTCGCCTGTACACGTTACCTTTTGTTATCAATCAGCAGCAGGCCGGGGCAGTACAGGTGGCCGAAAGTTACGCCGAACTTCAGGATATTCAGCGTCGGCTTGTTATCTTGTTGGGGTTGAGTATCCCGCTGATTATTTTAGGAGCCAGCGCCGGCGGTTGGTTTTTAGCCAACAGCGCCCTGGCTCCCATCGACCGGATTACACGCGCCGCTACCCAAATAAGCACGCAAGACCTCAGTCGGCGGCTCAACCTCAAGCTGCCCAATGATGAAGTGGGCCGGCTGGCCGCCACGTTCGATAAAATGCTCGACCGTCTTGAGGCCGGCTTCGAGCAGCAGAAACGATTCATCGGCGACGCTTCCCATGAGATGCGTACGCCGCTGACCATTCTTAAAGGGGATGTCGAGGTTGCCCTCATTCGACCTCGTAGCGCAGCCGAGTATCGCGAAACGTTGGAGATGGTCAATCACACCGCCGACCGGCTAACCGGATTAGTGGAAGAGCTGCTGCTGCTGGCCCGCGCTGATAACAAACAGTACCCCTTGCAGCTTGAAGAATTTGATGTGGTTGAACTATTGGCCCGAGATGTTCGTCATCTCACCCCCCGCGCCGAGTCCAAACAGATCACCCTTCGCCTCGATGCCCCCTCTTCGCTGTTTATGACGGCTGATCCCGATAAGTTGGCCCGCCTGTTTACCAACCTTATCGACAATGCTATCAAATATTCCGAGCCGGGCGATTCGGTCTGCGTGAACGTTACCTCTCGTTCCCATCGTGTTCAGGTTGCAATTAGCGACACCGGCCCCGGTATTCCCCCCGAACATCTCCCTTATTTATTTGATCGTTTTTACCGCGTCGATAAAGCCCGCTCTCGCAAATTGGCGTCTCCCTCGGAAGCAAGCGGATTGGGATTAGGGCTATCCATCGCCCAATGGTTGGCCCAAGTTCACCAAGGGACAATTGTTGTTGACAGCGAAGTTGGCCGTGGCACGACGTTTACCGTCTCTCTTCCCCTTGAGTTGGTAGCCGACGAGAGTTAGTCGGGTTTTATTTCATCTCTTTTTCATTCTAATCGAAGTTAACCTGCTAATAGATAAAACGGATAAAAGATGTGCAATCCATCCCCGTCATGCCCGCATGCTTCCCCGCCTACGCGAGGACAAGCTTAGCGGGAATCCATCGCCTAGAGCCACGTGGATGCCCGATAAAAACATTCGGGCATGACGACCTATCAAAATCTTTTTCCAAAAACTATATAAGGAAACGCGGGGCTTGCATCGCGGTTTGCTGAGTTCGGAAAGTGATGCGTCTCATGTCATTTCGCAGCGTAGCGGAGAAATCCCTATGACAATACGCCTGAAACGGTGTCCGTTTGGGAAAATTTGAAGCAACAATCTCACTAACATATACCCCCCTGATTCGACAAGAATCGTGCTATACCAGGGGCAAACTCAGCATCGTTTGAATCACTGAAACACTGAATTTTGCTGAATCCACTGAAAGAAGTGACCGTTTCAGTGAAATCAGCACCTCAGTGCCTCAGTGATTCGATCTGTTAGTGGTTCTGGTTTGCCAAATTGAGGGGGTATATGTTAGTGAAGCAACAATCTTCATTTTTTCCCGGCAAACACCTCCTGTCTTGAAATGTCTGAGGGATTTCTCCGCCTCCGGCTCCGAAATGACATTCACGGCTTTAATTATTGAACTCAAGGTATTATGAAAAAATTATCATCAACCGTTCACTGCTTTTTCATGGCCACCTCTTATGCTGGATAAAGATAACGCTACTACGCAAGTTACCCAATAAGGAGCACGTTGATGAAATATCTAGGTACGATCTTAGCCGTTGGGCTGACCATGTTTGTTATAGTTACTGTGGGTGTCTTTAGTTTTTTGCCTACCGAAGCCGAACCGGCTGCGGCTGAAAGTATACCAGAGCCACTCCCGGTGCCGTCTCTTCCGGCATCGTTTGAGCCGAATCGCCTCAAGACCGAATTGACCGGGCGTGAGACGCTGTATCAAACGCAGATTGCCGATCTGGACCAAACGTTGCAAGAGCGACAGTCTATCTATCACCATCAAATTCAGGACATGAGCAGCCAGCTTGCTACCGCGCAAAATCAACTGAGCCAACTACAGGCCCAAGCCGAGACTCTGAGCCAGCAGACACATGAATTGCAAACGCTGCATGACAGTCGCGTCGCTACCTATCAAGACGAACTGACCAAAGCTCAGACCGTGTACGCCACACGTTTTACCGAAATTCAACAGGCTATCGCCGATGCCCAGGCGCGTTTGGCCGAAGCCAACGCCAGATTAGGGCGTTGAGGATTGGGAGATTGTTATTAAAAATTATCTGAGTACTTGCTCTCTTACTTAACTGTGAAAATTCTTCATTCTCTATTCTCTATTCTCTATTCTAAAAAGGAGTAGACCCATGAAACGAAACATTGCTTTATTTATCGCTGCGATTTTAACGACGATTGTTGGAATTACCATTTTTGTGGCGGCAATAGCGGCTGTAACGCAACCGGCCGAAGCGGAACAGGCCAGCCCGGTTGAGGTTAAGGAGCAGCAGATTGTGACGAAGACTCCGGATTTCGCTGTCCAGGCCGAGGCTACGGCCCAGGCTTACGAAGCAACCTGGCAGGCGCAAATTGATGAGCGGCAAGCGGCTATCAATACATTAGATCAGCAATCACAGCCCCAAATCGCCGAGTTACAGCAGCAGCTTGTCGATGTCCAGGCTCAGATCGAACAAACCACAGCCAACATTCAATCATTACAGGACTATGCCGCCTCACTACAGCAATCGATCCAAACGAATGACAGCGGTTACCAAACCGAAATGACGGTATTGCAGCAGACCGAGAGCGAACTGCAAACCCGATTAAGTGAGGTCACGAACCAGTTAGACGCCGCTTACAACGAGATTGCTCAACAGCAGGCTCAGGCGGCACCTGTTCCCGTTAATGATGGCGGCGATAGTTACAATAACCACTATGAAGAGCACGACGATGACGATGATGATGGCGATCACGAAGAGCACGAGGACCACGACGATGACCACGAAGATGAAGATGATGACTAGCACCATTGCGCCGGCGACCTGGCGCTGGACCCGGCACGACTTCCGGGCGATGAACACCGAGGTGGCGGTTGAGCTGTTCTCAAGCCAGCCCAACCACCACGAACTTCTGCTCGATGTAGAGCGGCTCTTTACCAGCTTTGAGCGGCGGCTGTCTCGCTTTAATCCGTCGAGCGAACTCTCGCAACTGAACGCCTGCCGGCAGCCGATATTTGCTGCCAGCCCTACCCTCATCGATGCGGTTGAGGTCGCTTTGTGGGCGGCTGCTGCTACCGGTGGTGTGTATGACCCCACTACGCTGAGTGCGTTGGAACAAGCGGGCTACGACCGCAGTTTCGAAACAATCGACAACCGTAGCCCGTTAACCCAATTGCCTGAACGGAAAGTGACCGAACATCAAACAAGCAAACATCGCAGGCCGGCCTATACCTTTCGCTCCGTCACGGTTCATCGGGCCAGGCGGAAAATTGCTAAACCAACGGGGTTACGGCTGGATTTAGGCGGCATGGGCAAGGGCTGGACCGTTGATCGGGCTGCGGATGCCTTGCAAGGGGTTGGCCCGTTCCTCATCAACGCCGGTGGCGACCTGTTTGCCTACAGTTCACCCCCCGGCAGCCGGGGCTGGCCCATCGACATTAGCCACCCGCTTGACCCGGAGCAGATTATCGCCAACGTCGATCTCCATCATCGGGCGCTGGCAACCTCGACCATCACCAAACGGCGCTGGCAGCGCGATGGACAGACAATGCACCACCTGATCGATCCCCGCACCGGCCAGCCGGCTCAAACCGACGCGCTTTCGGTCTCGGTCATTGCTGATCGAACGGTTATGGCCGAAGTCTATGCCAAAGCGGCGCTCGTCTTGGGCGTTGAGCAAGGCTTGAATTTTTTGCAGCATCTACCGGGTATCGAAGGGTTCATTTTTGCCGCCGACTCGACCATCGTTCAAACCGATGGCTTTCATTACTACATATCGAAGCGAATTGGAGAAACTTATGACAACCATGATTTCCAAACCCAAACGCAGTAAATTAACCCAACGCGCGCGTATTACCCTGGCTGCGTTAAGCCTGGCCGGCTTTGTCGGCGGCTGGAATGTCATTAGTCGGTTTGACATAGCAACCGCCCAGGCCGAAGTAGAACCGACCGCAACCCCATCGCCATCGCCGACAGCCTCACCTACATCCTGGCCTACGATTATTCCCTTATCTGATGCGCCGCCCATTCCCACCCTGCTCCCGACATCGACTATGTTCAATACCCGGTTGCCGGCATCCTCTCTGACGGAGGATACGTTTGTACCGCCTACCATCGACATCGCCCCCCTGCCAACGCTGGCCCCGCTGCCTACCTTAGCGCCACTGCCGGACATTCCCACGCCACCGCCGGCGCCACCCCCGGCTCCGGCTTCATCTTCATCGAGTTCGCGGCGCAGTCGTGGCTCCTAAATCTGCTCTTTATGAAAAACCTGTCTAGGGAGAATATGATGACTACGTTTTCAAAATCTTCACCGCAATCATCCGGAAAAGCCGTATTGGACGTTCTCTTTATCGCTTTGGGGGTTATTGTCGGTGGCTTTATCGCTCTAACCCTGGTGTGGCTGTGGCTCGATTATCAAGCTGCCGGAACACAAAGCTATTTAGCCATGCTCAGCAGCCAATTGATGGCCTGGCTACCTGCCGGAGCGCAATCGACCCTTTTCGATCAGGCTCAGGTCATGGGGCTTCCGCTCACGGGTGAGACCTCGGCCTACTGGTATATGGCCCGCAGTGGAGGCATTGTGGCTTATGTATTGCTGTGGCTGTCTGTGGTGTGGGGTTTGGTGATGAGCACCAAAATAGTTCGGTGGGTTGCACCCCCATTGGTTTACGGCCTCCATGAGTTTCTGGCAATCTTATCCGTCGTCTTTATGGTGCTGCATAGTTTGGTGCTGTTGGGCGATAGCTATTTCGACTTTACCATTTTTCATCTGGCGATACCGTTTACTGCGCCGTACGAGCCGTTATGGACGGGGGTAGGGACGATAGCCTTCTATCTGTGTCTGGCTCTTACCATCAGTTTTTATGTTCGCAAGACCATTGGCCAAAAGGTGTGGCGCGCCATGCACTACATCTCGTTTCTCGCCTATGCATTGGCTCTGGGGCACGGCATTATGGCCGGTACCGATAGCGATACAGCGATGATGCAGTTTGTCTATCTGTTTACCGGCTCGACAGTACTATTTCTCACCTACTATCGCCTCTTCACCTTAAAGACAAAATCGAAAACCAAAGCCCGTACACCCGCCAGGACACGCCTATGATATGATTTGAAATCTGAAACTTTCTTCACAAACCTTCACAACTTCTTCACAATGGTTGTTTATTCTAAATCCATAAAGATGAGTTAACAATCATCTTTCCGAATAAACAAAAACAATCCCATTGAGTACTGGGTCCATGCGATGGGGAAACTGTTTTAACCACGAATTACACAAATGTACACGAATAGAATAATAAAATGGGTGAAAATTCGTGCAATTCGTGGTTGATTTTATCCCTTCGTACGCAATCCCATCTTGCGGACCTAGTGCCTCCCATTGTATAAGGAGATTTATTGTGAATAGTAAAATGTTAGCCGTTATTATTGTTGGTGCAGTCGTTGTAGCTCTGGCCGTTGTCCTTATTGTTCCGGTTGCGATGGCCTATGGGCCGGAAGATGGAAGCGGTTTCGGTCTTAATCAAATCGTGGCCCAAACCGGCCTTGGTATGGGTCGCGGTAATCGCGCCGGTATGCAAGAGGGCGCAATGATGCGTGGTCAAGGTCAAGGCCAAGGGATGATGCAAAACGGTGGAATGATGCGCGGCCAAGGTCAGGGCCAGGGTATGATGCAAGAGGGCACGATGATGCGCGGCCAAGGTCAGCGTCAAGGTATGATGCAGAGTGGCGCAATGATGCGCGGTCAAGGCCAGGGCCGGGGTATGGGCAATAATGGCGATGGTTTGGGATTAGGTGCGCCGGAAGCCTCGATGTTGACGGTCGTGGCCGAGCAGCTCGGTATGGAGCAAGCTGATCTGATGGCTGAACTACAATCAGGTAAAACGATGGCCGAGGTTATTGAGGCACACGGCGTTGCCCTTGATACCGTTGTCGATGCCTTCTTAGCCCCTCGCGTTGAGCAGTTGGCCGAAAAAGTTGCTAATGAAGAGATTACGCAAGCGCAAGCCGACTCCTATCTGGCTATGATGAGAGCCAAAGTAACCCAGCAGTTGCAGAGCGAATGGACAGCCGGACACGGGAACGGATCGGGACACGGTCACGGTAACGGCAACGCGAGCTGCGACCACAGCGGTCAGGGTCAAGGCCCCAACTTTATCGATGAAGATGGCGATGGTGTCTGCGACCACAGCACTGATGGTACCGGCCAACAAATGGGTCGCCAAAGCGGCAGCCGGTGGCAATAGATGATTTTTTCCACACATAAAAATTAGAAACAACAGCAACCCTTTGGAGCGAAATCATCGCTCCAAAGGGTTTTGTCTGTCGTAAAATAGGTAAGAAATAGAAGTTACGCAGTTGAAGCGCTTTGTCTCAAAATTAACCACGAATTACACCAATTACACGAATTAAAAAGATAAAATCAGTGAAATTCGTGAAATTCGTGGTTAAGAATTTCTGAACTGCGTAAGTCATAAAGAAAATCACCATGACAAACAAGGCAAATGTAAATTTTTGGCTCGATGTAATTCTTTTTGGGCTTTTTATGCTGACGGCCATTGTTGGCCTGCTACTGTGGCAGGTTGTGCCCGGTGGACGCGGTAATCAGGAATCCACCTTTTTGTGGTTGACTCATCACGATTGGATTACAATCCACGTCTGGATTGCAATCGGGCTGCTCGCCGGCCTGGCCGTGCATATCATTCTCCATTGGTCGTGGATTACCTGTATAGCCACTCGTATCTTCGGCAAAGTGGCCGAGCAAGCTCGGTGTAACTTCTGGCTCGATGCACTGCTCTTAAGTGTTTTCGCGTTGGTCAGTTTTTCCGGTCTGCTCTTAGCGTTTGTATTGCCGAGCGGGGGTTTTCAAGGTGGGCGTAATCCGTTCTATAATACGCTTTTTCTAACCCTGACCCGCCACGCATGGCGTGATTTACATCTTTGGGCGGGATTGGGTTTGATACTTGTTTTGATAGTTCATTTGGCGTTCCATTGGCGTTGGGTAACGTGTGTCATCCGACGTCAGGTAAAATCCGTACTCCACAAGCCGAGAAAGTATGCTGTGGGTTAGAGAAAGCAAAGAAAATTTTTATGACTGAAAGTAAAACATCGCGCAAAGTTTTTACCGGCGAACGGCTTATCTTTATAGGGCTTCTTGTCGTTGGTCTGCTGTTAATAGGTTTCTTTGGCCTACGAGCCGCCCGATCGTACATTCGCATCCAGCAAACCGGTCTCGAACCGGGCGTAACCGATGTAGAGGCTATTCGGGGCTGGATGACCGTTCCCTACATAGCGAAAGCTTACGAGGTTCCCGAGACATTTATTTTTGAGCAGCTCGGTATTCCCGCTGAGGGTAATGGAAAAAAGAGTTTACGAGATCTTAATCGCGAGCAGATGGCAGGTGAGCAAGGCACAATTGTGGAGACAGTCAAAGCTGCAATTCGTCTCTACCAAGCTGACCATCCGCCGACAGACGGAGGTGGTCCGTGACCGATATCAACGTCACCGATTTTCTTCTGACGGCGATAATTAATTACGGAGCCTTAGCCTTTGGCGTGACTTTGGTGATA